>JBAUFO010000119.1:0-39854 GCA_049679185.1 Candidatus Zixiibacteriota bacterium | reverse complement strand
AAAGAGGCGGACGCAACAACCAGGGGAGGATCACCTGTCGACACCGGGGAGGAGGCCGGAAACGGTTTCTGAGGATTCTGGATTTTAGAAGGGACAAGCTGAACATCCCGGCAAAGGTGGCCACCATCGAATATGATCCCAACCGCTCTGCCCGCATAGCACTTCTGCATTACGCGGACGGGGAAAAAAGATACATCATAGCTCCCCTGGATTTGAAGGTGGGAAACATCCTGACGGCGGGCGAGAACGTGGAGATAAGGCCGGGAAACACCATGCCCTTGGGAAATATCCCGCAGGGCACCATGATTCACAACGTGGAGTTGAAGAGAGGAAAAGGCGCCCAGATTGCCAGGGGAGCAGGAACCTATGCCCAGCTGGTGGCCAAGGAGGGAGAATTCGGCCACGTGCGGCTTCCCTCCGGAGAAGTGCGGCTGGTGAGGCTGGAGTGTTATGCCACCATCGGGCAGGTGGGGAATTTGGATCACGAGAACATCAGTTACGGAAAGGCTGGCAAGTCCAGGTGGCTGGGCAGGAGGCCCAAAGTGAGGGGAGTGGCAAAAAACCCGGTGGATCACCCCATGGGCGGAGGAGAGGGAAGATCGTCCGGAGGCAGACATCCATGCACCCCCTGGGGAAAGATCACCAAGGGGTTGAAAACCAGAAAGAAGAAGCCCTCAGATAAGCTGATCGTCAAAAAAAGGAAAAGGTAGGTAGTTGAAGATTGGGGCGAAAGAAGCCTTAAGATTAACCGTAATCGTACCGGAGGTGGATTAAAAGATGGCAAGGTCCTTAAAGAAAGGCCCCTTCGTGGATGAGCATCTTTCCAAGAAGGTTGAGGCGATGAACGAGTCGCGAGAGAAAAGGGTAATCAAGACCTGGTCCAGGCGATCCACCATAACCCCGGATTTCGTGGGACATACAATAGCCGTTCACAACGGCAACAAGTTCATTCCGGTCTATATCTCGGAGAACATGGTGGGACACAAGCTGGGAGAGTTCGCTCCCACCAGGATCTTCCGGGGTCACTCCGGAAGGATCACGGAGAGATCCACCTCTTTAAAGTAAGTCTGCTCAGAGAAGAGAGTCCGCGTGAGCTAAAGAGGCCTCAAGGAAAAGATCATGGAAGCCACAGCCAGAGCAAGATTCGTTAGAATGTCGGCCCGGAAGGTGAGAAGGGTGGCGGATCTCATCAGGGGAAAGAACGTGGAGGAGGCGCTGAACATCCTCACCTTCACTCCCAAGGCCGCAGCGTCGGTCCTGGAGAAAGCCTTAAAGTCCGCCACCGCCAATGCCCTGAGCGTGGAAGGGACGGCGAAACTCAAGGCGGAGGACCTCCGGGTCAAAAGGATATTGGTTGACGGCGGCCCCATCATGAAGAGAATCAGAGCCATGGGGATGGGGAGAGCGTATAGAATAAGGAAAAGGACCAACCATATTACCATCGTGGTTACCGACGGTAAAGAGGAGGAATCTGGAGGTTAAGTGAATTATGATACTCGAAACTCGTTTAGCAGTAACGAGGCTCGTATCGAAGCTCGATATTCGTCCATCGTAGGTGATTTTTTTATCGAACATCGAGTTTCGACGACGAATTTCGATACGAGCTTCGCAACCGACAAACGAAAACCGAGAAGTAAGGAGGCGTAGTTGGGACAGAAGACCCACCCTGTAGGACTGAGGCTAGGTATCATTAGAACCTGGAGTTCCAGATGGTTCTCCGACAGGAAGTTCTCTGATCTTCTCCAGGAGGACCTGATGATCCGGAGATATACCGAGAAGAGGCTGGAACACGCCGGTATATCAGCGGTGGACATCGTCAGGGCTCCCCGAAAGGTTACTTTAGACATTCATACTGCCAGGCCGGGGATCGTGATCGGAAGGAAAGGTGCGGAGGTGGACAAGCTCAAAGAGGAACTCCAACTGATCACCAGGAAGGAAGTGGCCATCAACATCATAGAGGTGAAGAAACCTGAGCTTTCCGCCAAGCTGGTAGCGGGCAGCATCGCCAAGCAGTTGGAGGGAAGGGTCTCCTTCAGGAGGGCCATGAAGAAGGCCATCACCTCCGCGATGAAATCAGGATCTCAGGGAATAAAGATCTCCTGTGGAGGAAGATTGGGCGGTGCGGAGATAGCCCGCACGGAAAAATATATGGAGGGGAGAGTCCCGCTGCATACCCTTCGTGCCGATATCGATTACGCCACCGCCACTGCCCACACGACTTATGGGTGCATCGGGGTGAAAGTGTGGATCTTTAAAGGAGAGGTTCTGGCATCGAAAGAGGAGATTCCCCCCAGGGAGGAAGCCCCGGAAAGAAAACCATCCAGGGAAGCGCGATTGGCTGAAGGGCGGGGGAAAAAGGGGGAGAGGAAGAGACGTCGGAGGAAGTCCAAGAAAGAAGATTAACTACGGAAGAACCGTTTGAACTGGAGCATGTTCTATGTTGATGCCCAAGAGAGTTAAGTATCGCAAGCAGCAGCGCGGCAGGAGAAGGGGCAAGGCTTACCGGGGATCCGAGATAAACTTCGGGGAATTCGGCATCAAGGCCTTGGAGCCGGCCTGGCTAACAAACAGGCAGATCGAAGCGGCCCGAGTGGCCGTCACCCGGCACATAAAAAGGGGAGGCAAGGTGTGGATTCGCATATTCCCCCATAAGCCGGTCACGGTCAAGCCTGCCGAGACTCGAATGGGAAAGGGCAAAGGTGCTCCCGATCACTGGGTGGCTGTGGTGAAGCCGGGAAGGATTCTGTTCGAACTGGAAGGCGTCACTCAGCGACTTGCCCGGGAGGCGCTGGATTTGGCATCGGCCAAGCTTCCCATAAAGACGAAATTCGTAACCAGAACTTCTATATAGAAGTCTTAGAAGGAACGTCGTACAAGGACATGAAAAAAGAACAGATGCGAGAACTGACCCGAGAGGAACTCCTCCAGAGAAAATCGGAACTGGAGGAGGAGCAGTTCAATCTGAGGTTGCAGAAGGCCAGCAAGGAGCTGGACAATCCCCTGAGGCTGAGGGCGCTGAGAAGGGAACTGGCGCGGATAAATACCATTCTAAAAGAGGACGAGTCGAATATCCGCCCGTTAGCCCAGGTGGAGAAGAAAGCCAGCTCCACTGAACAGAAACAGGAGTAGAAGACAGTGGAGAGGAACAAGCGCAAGATGAGGGAGGGTTGGGTGGTCTCGAACCGGATGGATAAGACCATCGTGGTGGCAGTGGAGAGACGTTTCCGGCATCCCAGGTACGAGAAGATCATCCGGAGAACCTCCAAGCTTTATGCTCACGACGGTAAGAACGAATGCACGATTGGCGACAAGGTAAAGGTGATGGAGTCCCGACCGCTCTCCAAACTCAAAAGGTGGAGGCTGGTGCAGGTTTTGGAGAAGGCCAAATGAGCAGGAAGGTCAGCTGTCCGCTGAGCCGGCGAAGGGATGATGAGAGATGATCAGAGAGTATTCGACCTTAGTTGTTGCTGACAACTCCGGCGCGAAGAAGGTGATGTGTTTCCGGGTGCTGGGAGGAACTAAAAGAAGGTATGCCCGGGTAGGCGACGTGATCGTGGTAACGGTCAAGGATGCCATCCCCGGCGGAACCGTCAAAAAATCAGACGTCTGCCGGGCAGTGGTGGTCAGGACCACCCGCGAGACCAGACGAAAGGACGGATCATACATCAGGTTCTCTGATAATGCGGCCGTGATCATAAACGAACTCAACGAGCCCAGGGGTACCAGGATATTTGGGCCGGTGGCGCGAGAATTGAGAGAAAAACACTTCATGAAGATAGTATCCTTAGCTCCGGAGGTGCTCTAAAGCTAGAGGCCGGCAGCCTGACGCTCTTTTCGTTTGCTGGCTAAGAGGCACTGAAAGGACCTGAACGGATGATGAGATGAAAATTAAGAAAGGTGATACAGTCTTAGTTATTGCCGGAGACGACAAAGGAAAGACCGGGAAGGTGCTCAAGGTTTTTCCGGACAAGAGTCGGGTCATCGTGGAAGGAGTGAACTTCATCAAGCGGCATACCCGGCAAACTCAGAGAGCTCAAAAAGGCGGCATAATCGAGAAGGAGGGGACGGTGCACGTCTCCAATCTCATGCTTTTCTGTCCCAAGTGTTCCTCCCCCACCAAGGTGGCCCATAAGATTCTGGAAGGGGAGGCGGGCGGAGAGCGAAACAAAGTCAGAATTTGCCGAAAGTGCGGAGAGTTGGTATAAAGCAGGTCAAATTCCTTGGAGATTCTTTCGATTAAGATTTGTGATCGCAGGAAAGAAGAGAAAAAGACATGGACATACCGCGAATAAAAGAGAAGTACGAGAAGGAGACGGTGCCCGTTCTGATGAAGAGGTTCGGGTACCAGAACGTGATGCAGGTGCCCAGGCTGAAGAAGATCGTGGTCAACGTGGGGGTGGGAGAGGCCATCCAGAACGTTAAACTTCTGGATGCCATCTCGACCGATCTGGCCGCCATAACCGGACAGAGGCCGGTGGTCCGCCGGGCCAAAAGGGCGATCTCCAACTTCAAGCTCAGGGCAGGTATGCCCATCGGCTGTGCGGTCACCTTGCGCCAGAGGAGAATGTACGAGTTCTTTGATCGACTGGTGAACATAGCCATCCCGCGAATCCGCGATTTCCGGGGGACCTCGCCCAACTCCTTCGATGGTAGAGGAAACTATAACCTGGGAATTACGGAACAGATAATCTTCCCGGAGATAGACTACGATAAGGTGGAAAAGGTCATGGGAATGAACGTCACCATCGTCACCACCGCCAGAACAGACGAGGAGGGATTCGAGCTGTTGAAGAATCTGGGTGTGCCGTTCAGGGGATAGGAGTTAGAGACTGAGAATCTTTAAGCTATTTTAGGAGAACATTTGGCCAAGACCTGTTTGATAGAGAAATCCAAAAGGAAGCCCAAGTTCCCGGTGCGCAGGCATAACAGGTGCAGTCGCTGCGGAAGACCCCGGGGATATATGCGGGATTTTGGATTGTGCCGCATCTGCTTCAGAGAGCTGGCGCTGAAAGGGGAGATCCCCGGGGTGGTGAAGGCCAGTTGGTGAAATGAGACAAGCCCTAGAAGTCAGGATTTTAACCGTCTCTAAGAAATTGGGAAGGACCCGTTCATGAAGAGTACCGATCCTCTGGCTGATTTGTTGACCAGAATAAGGAACGCATGCAGGGCGAAACACAAGAAGGTGGACATACCCTCCTCCAAGATCAAGAGGAGCATCGCCCGGCTGCTTCTGGAGCACAACTTCATACAGAACCTAGTGGAGGTGGAGGATAACAAGCAGAACCTCCTGCGCATCTTCTTAAAATACGATCACGAGAACAGGAGCTTCATAACCGGGCTTCGCCGAATAAGCAAGCCCAGCTTGAGGATCTACGCGGGCCAGAAGGACTTAGGTAGGATGAGAAGGGAGGTAGGGCTGACCATCCTCTCAACCTCCAAGGGCATCCTGACCCATCGTCAGGCCCGCGAGGCCCAGGTGGGAGGAGAAGTCCTTCTGAAGGTCTGGTGATCCTTTAAGCAGCCATTCTTCAGCGCGATCGAAAGGAGACAATGAGCAGAGTTGGGAAAAAGCCAATACCTATTCCCGGAGAGGTCTCGGCCAAAATTGAGGGGAGCCGTATTACGATGACCGGGCCTAAAGGGGAGTTGAGCCAGATGATCCATCCATCCATGACGGTGGAGCTGCCCGGGAACGAGTTGGTGGTCAACCGGCCCTCGGACAACAAGTTTCACAAGTCGCTTCACGGGTTGACCCGCTCGCTGATCGCCAACATGGTGATTGGTGTGACCACCGGATATGAGAAGTCCCTTGAGATTCAGGGTATCGGATATAAGGCCGCATTATCGGGAAAAAAACTCAACCTTTTCCTGGGCTTGTCACATCCGGTGCTGTTGAGCCTGCCCGAGGGGATTAAAGTAGAGCTGGATGGGCCCAATAAGATCAAGGTCTCCGGGATAGACAAGCAGCTGGTAGGATTGGTGGCGGCCAAAATTAGATCCTTCCGACCACCTGAGCCTTATAAGGGCAAGGGAATACGGTATGAAGGAGAGATTGTACGAAAGAAAGCCGGTAAGACGGCGACCTAAGACGTTGCTGCTATAGTTTCACTGACGGAGAAAGGTATGCTTAGACAGGAGAGACAACGGAAGAATAGACTGACCAGGCGTCGAAAAAGAGTGAGGAAGAAGATATTCGGAACCCCGGAGAGACCCCGGCTGTGTGTCTACAGAAGCCTAAGGCAGATATACGCTCAGTTGGTGGATGATCAGGGTGGACGAACCCTGACCGGGATATCCAGCCTTGCCGCGGAGGTCAGATCCCAAATCAAACCGGAGGATTCTAAATCCTCGGTGAGCAAGAAGGTTGGACTGCGTCTGGCTCAAAAGGCAAAGGAGAAGGGGATAAGTCGTGTGGTGTTCGACCGGAACCGATATCCGTACCATGGAAGGGTCAAATCTCTTGCTGAAGGAGTCAGAGAGGGAGGATTGGGGTTCTGAGCTCAGCATGGGTCATGGGCGGCGGTTTTGCGCTGGAAGAAGACTGCCATGGTGATGAAAAAACAGCACGGTTTTTGAGAAAGAGGTGATTTTTGGCAAGATTTAACGAGCAACAGGCTTTTGAGTTTGCGGAGAAGGTCATCTACGTCAATCGAGTGGCCAAGGTAGTCAAGGGAGGTAGGCGATTCTCCTTTACCGCCTTAGTTTCGGTTGGAGACCGGAAGGGAAAGGTGGGGGTGGGGCTGGGAAAAGCCAGGGAGGTCTCCCTGGCCATCTCCAAGGGCACGGAGGCGGCCAAGAAAAACATGATGTCGGTTCCCACGGTGGATGGAACCATTGCACACCCGGTCGTGGGGAGGTTTGGGGCGGCCAGAGTTCTTCTCAAGCCAGCCTCGCCGGGCACCGGAGTGATCGCCGGCGGTCCGGTGCGAGCGGTTCTGGAGGCAGCAGGGATTCAGGACGTGCTCACCAAATCTTTGGGTTCCGCCAATCCCCATAACGTGGTCAAGGCCACGGTCAACGGTCTTATGAGTCTGGGGATACTTCAGCAGAAAGCTCGGTTGAGAGAGACGGAGTCAAAGAGCTAAAGCGCTCGCCTTAAATATAGAAGGGATCGTACCAGGAACGGAAATCACAGCGCTCCGGTAAAATGGATGACGGTTTTTTTTTCAGAGTCGATTTTCCGAGGGTCAACAGGTTGTCAAAAGAAACTCAGCTGAGGAGATTTCTCACCGGAGACTAAAGAAAAATGGCTGGCAGGTTAAGGATAACACAGATCAGAAGCGCCATCGGGCGGGTGAAAGAGCAGAAGCAGATGGTTAGGGCCCTGGGGATCAAGAGGCTTCACCAGAGCGTGGAGCACGAGGATACCCCGGCGGTGAGGGGTATGGTCCGGAAGGTGAGGCACCTGGTCAAAGTGGAAGAGGTGTAACTTGACGAGAGCAACCGTAAGAGCGAAAAGGGTTCGGATTGGAAATCTTCCTGCTCCCCCGGGGTCGGGTAAGAGAAGGAAGAGGGTGGGGAGAGGACCGGGATCAGGTCACGGAAAGACCTCCACCCGGGGACACAAAGGGCAGCTCTCCCGTTCCGGTTCCAAGCATCGACCCTGGTTCGAAGGCGGCCAGATGCCCCTTCAGAGACGGGTACCCAAGAGAGGATTCACCAACATATTCAGAAAAGAGTTTCAGATCGTGAATCTCTCCTCCCTGTCCAGGGCTCTGGACAAGAGCGAGGCTTCCGCAGAAAACGTGGTCTCTCCGCAAAGGTTGAAGGAGATGGGTTTGATCAAAAAGGCGGACCTGCCGGTGAAGATCTTAGGTGACGGAGAGATGAAAGGAGCCGCCCTGGTGCAAGCAAACGCTTTCAGCAAGAAGGCTAAGGAGAAGATTGAGGCGGCCGGTGGCAAGATCGAGGTAGTTAAATGCTGAGTACCATAGGAAGCATCTTCAAGATTCCGGAGCTCCGGAAGAGAATCCTCTTTACCTTGGCCATCCTGGTGGTTTATCGCATTGGGGGTCACGTGCCCACCCCGGGCATCGACGCCCAAGCCTTAGGAGAGTTTTTCCGCGGAATGAAGGGCTCGCTCTTTGGCCTGTATGACATGTTCGTGGGAGGTGCCTTTCAGAAGGCGACCATCTTCTCCCTGGGCATAATGCCATATATCTCTGCCTCAATTATCATGCAGCTTTTGGGGGCCGTAATTCCGTATTTCCAGAAGCTGCAGAAGGAGGGGGAGGAGGGAAGGAGAAAGATCACCCAGTATACCCGTTATGGTACGGTTATGATCTCCGCCATGCAGGCCCTGGGAACCGCAGTGTTTTTAGAAAGCCTTCAGCCCTCTCCGGGAATATTCGTGGTTCCCAATCCCGGTATAGGCTTTAAGCTGTTGACCATGATCACCTTTACCTGCGGGACCATCTTCATCATGTGGCTGGGCGAGCAGATCACCGAAAGGGGAATCGGAAACGGAATCTCGCTGATCATCATGATCGGGATCATCGCCCGCCTGCCCAGCGGGGTGGTAGACGAGGTGAGGATGCTTTTTCTGGGGCAGAGGAACTTCTTCTCCGAGGTTTTCTTAGTCGGCTTGATGGTAGTGGTGATCGCCGCCATCGTTTTGGTCACCCGGGCTCAGAGGAAGATACCGGTGCAGTATGCCAAAAGGGTGGTCGGGCGAAAGATGTACGGGGGACAATCGACCCACATCCCCCTGTCGGTCAACACCGCTGGCATAATCCCCATAATATTCGCCCAGTCGATCATGTTCGCGCCCAGCACCCTCTCCTCCTTTTTTCCCAACAACGACTTCATGCAGAACTTCTCGTTGTGGTTTCAGCCGGGGACCATTCTGTATTCGCTCATGTTCGGGCTTTTGATCATCTTCTTCGCTTACTTTTATACCGCCATCGTCTTCAACCCGGTGGATCTGGCGGACAACATGAGGAAATATGGCGGCTTCATACCCGGAATCCGGCCGGGAAAAAGAACCAGCGAGTATATCGACCGGGTTCTCACCCGGATAACCCTGCCGGGAGCCACGTTCTTCGCCCTGATCGCCGTACTTCCCTACTTTATGATGAGGGGAATGGGTGTGGAGTTCTACTTCGGGGGTACCGGTCTGTTGATCGTGGTGGGCGTTGCCTTAGATACGCTTCAGCAGATCGAATCTCATCTTCTGATGAGGCACTATGATGGATTTATGAAGAAAGGAAGAATAAGAGGGAGAATGTAAAAAGAGACAATATGAATCTGATACTGTTGGGAGCTCCCGGCTCAGGCAAAGGAACTTTAGCCGGGCTTCTGACTTCTGAGTTGAGAGTCCCTCACGTCTCCCCGGGAGATATCCTGAGGGAGGAGGTAAAACGAGAGAGTGAGTTGGGCCGGGAGGCCCGGCCGTTTATGGAGAAGGGAGAGCTGGTTCCAGACGGGATCATCCTGAAGATGATGGAAAAGAGAGTCGACCAGCCGGAGTGTGACAAAGGTTTCATACTGGATGGATTTCCCCGCACTGTAGTCCAGGCAGAAAGGTTGGAGCAGATGCTGGCTGAGTCAAAGAAGGCGATAGATTTTGCACTGAAATTCGAGGTGTCGGAGCAGACGGTGATAAGGAGATTGGGAGGGAGACGAATCTGTTCGGCGTGCGGCGCCGACTTCAATCTCTATACCAAGCCCCCGGAGAAGGTTAACAGGTGTGATCTGTGTGGAGGGAAGCTCTTTCAAAGAGAAGACGATAAGGAAGAGGTGATTACCAAACGCCTTGAAGTGTACCGGGAGCAGACCCTCCCCATTGAGAAATACTACGACGGTCAGGGGAAGCTGATTCGACTGGATGCCGAACCGGAGCCGGAGGTGGTGCTGAAAGAAGTTCTCCGGATGCTGGAGGCCAAGTAGCGCAAAGGACTCAAGTTCAAGAAGGCGTTTTGCACATGATAGAGTTGAAAACAGACAGAGAGATAGAGATAATAAGGAGTAACGGGAAGATACTGGCACAGGCTTTGAAGCTGGTGGAAGAGAGGATTCGTCCCGGAACGAAAACCAAGGAACTGAACCGGCTGGCGGAGGATTTCATCAGAGGACAAGGAGCATATCCCGCATTCAAAGGATATCGAGGGTTTCCCTCGTCCATCTGCGTGTCGATAGATGAAGAGGTGGTGCATGGAATTCCGGGAGAAAGGGCCTTGGAGCAGGGACAGATCGTCTCGGTGGACGTCGGAGTTTTAAAGGATGGTTATTACGCGGATGCGGCCCGTACCTATTCGGTTGGAGAAATCCCCGAGAGATCACGGAAGCTAATCGACGTCACCCGGGAGGCTCTGGAACATGCACTTGATTTGGTGAAGGAGGGAAGGCGTCTTTCGGATGTATCGCATGCCATTCAGTCTTTCGTTGAGCGTAACGGTTTCTCGGTGGTGAGGGACTTGGTTGGGCATGGTATCGGAAAGAAGATGCACGAGGAGCCGCAGATCCCCAATTTCGGCGAACCGGGGCAGGGCGTGGTGCTGAAGAAAGGGATGGTGTTTGCCATAGAGCCCATGGTAAATGCGGGATCCTGGGAGATAGATACCAGAGATGATCACTGGACCATCGTAACCCGCGATGGCTCTCTCTCCGCTCATTTTGAGCACACCGTGGCGGTTACCGAGAATGGAGCAGAGATTTTAACCCAGGATCCGTAAATACCTTAGGGCAGGTGGATTGAATGCCAAAAGAGGAAACCATTCAGGTCGAAGGAAAGGTGATTGAGCCGTTGCCCAATGCCCTTTTCAGGGTGGAGCTGGAGAACGGACACCGGGTGCTGGCGCACATCTCCGGAAAAATGAGAATGCACTTTATTCGAATCCTTCCCGGCGATAGGGTTACAGTGGAGCTTTCCCCTTACGACTTAAGCAGAGGACGGATAGTGTACCGATACAAATGATCCTTAGGACCTGGTGGGATCAACCGATTCAGGGACAGGCTGCAAAGACTGGACGGCGGAAGAGACGGCGAAGTTGTGATTAAGTGAAGGGAAGATAAAATGAAGGTTCGATCGTCGATTAAGGTTAGATGTGAGAAGTGCAGGATCGTAAAGAGGAAGGGGATATTGCGGGTGATCTGCAAGAATCCTCGTCACAAGCAGAGACAAGGATAGAAGAAGCGGAGGTAAGAGTTGGCAAGAATTGCGGGAGTCGATCTGCCCAAAGACAAACGGATAGAGATAGGTTTGACCTATATTTTCGGGATAGGTCCATCCTCCTCTAAGAAGATTTTGGCCTCCACCGGGGTGAACCCCGATACCCGGGTGAATAAACTGGCCGAGGAGGACGTGACCAAACTGCGTTCGGCGATTGAGTCGGATTACAAGGTGGAAGGAGCCTTGCGGGGAGAGGTCTCCATGAACATCAAGAGGCTAATCGACATCGGCTCCTATCGCGGATTGAGACACAGGAGAGGACTGCCGGTGCGAGGACAGAGAACCAAGACCAATGCCCGAACCAGAAAAGGTCCCAAGAGGACTGTCGGATCCAAGAGAAGCAAAAGAGACTGACCTTTGAGATGCTGTCGGGTCGTTTGAACTCTGACACTTAAGTGTAATGATCAAGGAGGAGCAAGTTGGCGGAAACTTCCAAGAAAAAGACCAAGAAGAAACATGGTGTGGTAGACTCCCATGCGGTAGCCCACATAAAGGCAACCTTCAATAACACCATCATCAGCATCACCGACACCAAAGGGAACTTAATCTGCTGGTCTACCGGAGGCAGACTGGGCTTCAAGGGGTCAAGAAAAAGCACTCCCTTTGCAGCACAATTAGCCGCTCAGGCGGTTGCCAGGGAAGCCCGGGATCGCGGAGTGAGAAAGGCAGAGGTATGGGTGAAGGGCCCCGGATCGGGAAGAGAAGCGGCAATTCGATCCTTGCAGGCGGCTGGCATCGAGATCACCGCCATTAGAGACGTTACCCCCATTCCTCATAACGGTTGCCGTGCCCCCAAGAGAAGGAGAGTCTAGACGGACCGGCATGTCGAGAAAGGGACTGGAGCACTGCTCCTTCCCTTCAGGCCGAATGAGGAATGGCAGAATCGAGAGTAACCATACGGAGAGGATAGATGGCAAGATATAAAGAAGCGCAGTGCAAGCTCTGCAGACGCGAAGGAGAAAAGCTCTTCCTGAAGGGAAGTCGCTGCCACGGTGACAAGTGCGCTTTCGAGCGGCGGGCTTATTCTCCGGGAGAGCGTGGGCGAACCATGAGAAGGAGGGGATCGGAGTACGCCCTCAGGCTCAGGGAGAAACAGAAGTTGCGGCGTATTTACGGGATACTGGAAAAACAGTTCAGGAACTACTTCCACCATGCCGCCAGACAGAAGGGCGTGACCGGCGCAAACCTCCTGAGGATGCTGGAATGCCGGCTGGACAATCTGACATACCGGCTGGGTTTTGCCCCCTCCAGAAAGGCTGCCCGCCAGTTAGTGCTGCATCGCCATTTTATGGTCAACGAAAGAATGGTAAGCATCCCCTCCTACCAGGTGAAGCCGGGCGATGTGATGGCCGTGCACGAGAAAAGCAAGAACTTGGACATAATTCACCAGGCCTTGAGAGAAGGACGAGCAGGAGATCTTCCCTATCTGAGCCTGGACAAAGCGCATCTGCGCGGTGAGCTTCTGGAGTATCCCAAGAGAACGGATATTCCTCTTCTGGTTCAGGAGCAACTGGTGGTTGAGCTTTACTCCAAGTAGCGCGCTGAGGGTTTGTTTCTAAGATCCAGTGGGAACGTAAGAAAAGGAGAGATAGACTAAGCGGCCCAAACTGTGTTCATAAAAGATCTCTTCTCCTTGAAAGGAGGATTTGAGGGATGAAATGGAAGAGTTTGCAGATGCCCAAAGAAGTCAAGGTGGAGGAAACCACCCTGACCGATAGGTACACCAAATTTGTGGTGGAGCCGCTGGAGCGAGGATTTGGCCTAAGCTTGGGGAACGCTCTTCGCCGAACCCTTCTCTCATCCATTCAGGGAGTCGCCCCCGTTGCATTGCGCATCGACGGCGTCGTGCAAGAATTCTCCACAATCCCTGGAGTGTACGAGGACGTCACCGAGATAGTGCTCAACATCAAAAGATTGAGGTTGAGGCTCAACGGTGACGAGCCCAAGACCCTGGTCCTGGAGACCAGCAAGAAGGGAAGCTTTTCCGCCAAGGACATACAGACTGACGGCGAAATCGAAGTCCTGGACCCGGATATGCATCTGGTGAAGATAACGGAGAACACAAAATTCAGGATGGAGATAGACATCGGAGTGGGGAGAAGTTACGTGCCGGCCGAGCAGAATAAGAAGACGGACGCTCCGGTGGGGACCATCTTTTTGGACTCCATGTTTTCCCCGGTTCAAAAGGTCAATTTCGACGTGGAGAACACCCGGGTAGGGCAGCGCACCGATTACGACCGCCTGATCATGGAGATCTGGACTGACGGAAGCATAACGCCTGAGGATGCTCTCTGCTTCGCCTCCAAGATTCTGAAGGATCATTTGCAGCTCTTCATCAAGCTGGAGGAGGAGTTGGAGATAGCGGAAGAGGAGGAGGTGGATGAGGAGACTTTGAGGATCCGCAATCTTTTGGGCACCAGGGTGGACGAGTTGGAACTCTCGGTAAGATCGTCAAACTGCCTGAGAGCTGCCAACATTCAGAAGCTGGAGGATTTAGCCCAGAAGACGGAAGCGGAGATGCTGAAGTATCGCAACTTCGGCAGGAAGTCTTTGACGGAGTTGAACACCATCTTGAACGAACTGGGGCTTCAATTTGGCATGGACGTGTCCAAGTACAAAGAACCTGAAAAAGAGACGTAAAAGCGGCCTTATAAAAGGTTGAGGATTAACCGACGGCGCTTCGGGGGTTCCAAAGGGCAGGTGAAAGGTTGGATTTGCTACGATGAGACATGCAAAAAGGGTGAAGAAGCTGGGAAGAACTAAAAGCCACAGAAAGGCGATGCTGGCCAACATGGCCGCTTCCCTGTTAACCTATCAGGTGATCAAGACCACGGAGACAAAGGCCAAGGAGGTGAGAAAGCTGGCCGAGAAGTTGATAACTCTGGCCAAGAGGGGAGACCTTCACGCTCATCGCCAGGTATATGACGTGGTCAAGGATCGAAAGCTGGTCAAGAAACTGTTCGACGAGATTGCGCCCAAATTCGCAGACAGAGAGGGCGGCTATACCAGAGTTTCGAAGCTGGGGCCGAGAAGGGGTGACGGTGCCCCCGTAGCGGTAGTTGAGCTCCTGTTGGAGAAACCGGCTAAGGAGGAGAAGAAAGGGAAGAAGCGGAAAGCCCAGAAGAAGGCCAAGCCGGCAGAGGCAAAAGAAGCCAAGCCGAAAGCGAAGAAGAAAGAAAAGGCTGAGGCAGAAGCCGCCGAGGTTGAGCAGAAGGAGGAGCCTGAAGGGAAAGCAGAAGAAACCCAGGAGGAACAAGGGGCAGAGCCAAAAGACGCCGGCTCGGAAGAGTCCAAATAGGCAAGCTAAATAAATTCCGGCTTGCTATGGCAAGCTTAAGAGATAATGACCCGCAGGTTTTGAAAAATAACCTGCGGTTTTGTTTTGGCCAAGGGACGGTCCGCCTCCCTCGAAGAGTTGAAGATACCGATGGCGGCAGACTGATCAGGGTGGCATATCCAGGCCGGACAGATAAAGCTGGCACAAAAGAAGCCGGTTCTCGGTGGCTGGCAAGGAGAAGCGTCCGGTCATAGGCGATCTCCGAGCGTCGCCAGTCTCGGATGCATGGAGACGGAGGCGTGCAGGTCCGAGGACTTGCGGTGGACGCATTTCCCCCCTACAAAGATCCTAAGGTGAGCTTCGCAAAAACATGTTGACCGCCTCATCCGTATGTGATATGTTTATTCAAACCGGTGCGAGGAAGAATGACGATCAAACGAGCTTTTCGCCATTCCAAGAATGAGCTTTTTGTTGAGACGTCCAAGCTGTTAAATTCAACTTTGGATTTAGACGAGCTTCTGGATCTGGTTTTGAATCTCTCCGCCCGGATCATGGAGGCCCAGGCCAGCTCGCTTCTGCTCATCGACGAGAAGAGCGGAAAGCTGAGGCTTCACGTCTCCCCCGAGGAAAAGGCGGAAGGAAAAAGGGAGTTGGAGCTAAAAATGGGAGAGGGGATCGCTGGATGGGTGGCAGAGCACATTCAGCCGGTCATCTCCAACCGGGTCAAGGAAGATCCGCGCTACTGCCCCGAGCTGGAGGAGCGGATAGGGTTTTCCATTGACTCTCTGATCTGTATTCCTCTCCTGAGGAGGGGGAGGTTGATCGGCGTGGTGACCGTCCTGAATAAGATGAATGGGAAGGAGTTCGACCAGGAGGACTTAGAGGTGTTTTCCTCGTTGGCCGACCAGATCGCAATCGCCCTGGACAACTCTTATCTTTTTGGCAAGTTGAAGAAGAAGACCCTGGAGACCGAGACTTTGCTGGAGGTGGAGAAATCCTTAAGCTCAACCCTCGATTTGAGTGAGCTTTTGGAGCTTATCCTGGATTCACTTCTGAAGGTGGTCCGGTACGACGCAGTGGTGATTTTTCTGGTCGACAGGAAGAAGCAGGAGATCGAACACATTAAGGCCAGGGGATTCGATCCCGCCTTAGAACCGGACCTGCAGCTCAAGATAGGAGAAGGGGTGGCCGGGTGGGCGGCCAAGACCCAGGAGAGCCTGATCGTCCCAGACGTGAAAGAGGACCCGCGCTACATCGAGGCCAGGGTGGAGACTAAGTCAGGCATGGTAGTACCGATCGTGTCCCAGAACAGAACAATCGGCGTCTTCAGCCTGGAGAGCGACGAACTGAATGCTTACGGTCATGACGATTTGGAGCTTTTGGAGGCTTTCGCCAGCCTGGCTGCCATCTCCTTGGAGAGAGCACGCCAGCATGAGGAGATTCTGAAAAAGAGGAAATTGGAGGAAGAGCTCTCCATCGCCAAGAGAATCCAGCAGAGTTTCCTCCCCCGGGCGAAGCCTCGGCTTCCAGGATTTGATATCTCCGGCATAAATATCCCATCTGAGGAGGTGGGTGGAGATTACTATGATTTCATCCCCATAATCGAGAATCAGATCGGGATCATCATCGCGGACGTCTCAGGAAAGGGCATACCTGCCGCCCTGATCATGGCCTCGGTCAGAGCCGGCCTGATAGCCGAGATAAGGAACAACTATGCCATCAGAAGCATCATGGCCAAGGTGAACAATCTTCTTTTCGAGAGCACGGCGTCGGACATTTACGTTACCGCGGTCTACGGGGTTCTGGATCCGAAAAACAGGATATTCACCTTCTCCAATGCCGGGCACAATGCGCCCATCTTAAGACGTGCCGACGGTGAGATGAAGTATCTTACCGAAGGCGGAATGGCCCTGGGGATGTTCGAGAATTCGAAGTACGAAGAAAGACCGTTAGGGATCAGTCCCGGGGAAATCATAGTATTCTATACCGATGGAGTGACCGAAGCAAAGAATGATAAGGAGGAGGAATTCGGAACCAGGAGATTGAAGCAGGTGATAGGCGATTCACACCAGCTTGGTGCCAGCCAGATTCAGGAAAATATCTATGACGCGGTAAAGGAGTTTACCGGGCTTTCGCACCAGGAAGACGATTTGACCATGATAGTTGTTAAAATCAGGGACTAGGGACTGGGGACTAGGGGTTAGTAGCTGGTAAGGGATGAGATGATAAGAAGTTATAAGGATTTGGAGATTTGGAAGAGAGGCGTAGAGTTAGTCACAAGCATTTATATGCTCACAAAGGGTTTTCCCAAATCTGAGACTTACGCGCTGGTCGATCAGGTTCAGCGCGCGGCACTCTCGATACCTTCTAACATCGCTGAAGGTCACAGCAGGCAGCACACGAAGGAATTCAGACAATCTCTGTATGTGGCTTTGGGTTCTTTGGCTGAACTTGAGACCCAACTGATTATTGCCGGGAAATTAGGTTATTTAGAAGAAGAGAAATTGAATCAATTCTTGTTGGAGATGGATGCAATAAGCAAGATGACCAGAGGATTAATCAAAAGGTTGCAAATAAAATGAACAATTCGCACAGCAAAGCAGGCATTTCACCAGTCCCAAGCCCCAAGCCCCTTTCTACCATATTCACCAAGAGACTTTCTGGATATTGTTTTTTGGCTGTGTTGGTTGGTTTAATCTTGATGGGCTGCGGCCCCCAGCCCCGATTCACCTCGGCGACGCCTGAGGAGAGAAAAAGCCGGGATATAGCGGAAGAGCGGTCCGCGGAGAAAGGCAAAGGCAAGATCGATAAGGCTAAGATGGGCAGGATAATCGAATCGTTCCTGGGAGTGCCTTATCAATACGGCGGTAATGCGAAATCCGGAATCGACTGCTCCGGGCTGGTGGCGCAGGTCTACAAACAATACGCCGGCTTCAACCTCCCTTGCGCCACCAAGAAACTTTATCAACTGGTGAAGCACGTAGATCAAGACGATCTGGTATATGGAGACTTAGTCTTTTTCTCCGACGGCTGGTTCTCGGTTTCCCACGTCGGAATCTTCATCGGCGACGGCCAATTCGTGCACTCCGCAAAAAGCTCCGGGGTGATCGTATCATCTCTGGACGAGAATTACTACAGGAGAAGATACAGAGGTGCCCGAAGGGTCATCCCATAGAACGCTCCTACTTGTCTGAGAACGTCTCGCAGGAGAGCCTCGCCCAAGTGGTTTTTCAATAGCTTATGGACTTAAAGACCAAGCTTAAGAGCCTTCCCGCCAGGCCCGGAGTCTATTTGATGAAGGACGCATCGGGAAGGATAATCTACGTGGGGAAAGCGAAATCCTTGAGAAACAGGGTGCGGGCATACTTCCACGACACCTCTCCCCATCATCCCAAGATATCCGCGCTGATCTCAAAGATATCGGATTTTGACGTCCTGGCCACCGACTCGGAGATGGAGGCTTTGATCCTGGAGGCTAACCTAATTAAGCAGCACAAGCCCCGGTACAATGTGAACTTAAAGGATGACAAAAGGTATCCCTATCTGAAGGTGACCGACGAGCCGTTCCCCAGGGTGCTGGTGGTGAGAAGGGTGAAAAAAGACAGGGCCAAATATTTCGGACCCCACACCAACGTAAAGGCCATGCGGAATACTCTTAAGATGCTGAGGAAGGTCTTCCCCATTCGAAGCTGTAACTATGCACTTCCCTCCTCCAGAAAGATCAAGCTCTGTTTGGATTATCATATCAATCGGTGTTTGGGGCCGTGTGAGGGGAAGGTTTCGCCGGAGGAGTACGGTGAGATCACCAAGGACGTCCTGCTCTTTCTCTCGGGGAAAAACAGCTTGCTGATGGAGCATCTGAAGGGAAGGATGAGCGAGTATTCTGCCCGGGAGGAGTTCGAGAGGGCGGCTCAGGCCAGAGACCAGCTCAGAGCATTAGAAAGCGTAACCGAAAAGCAGAAGGTGGCAGATGTGGAGCAACCGGACCGCGATATCATCGCCTTCGCCCGCGACGGAAAGGATATCTCGGTGGTTGCCCTGCAGATAAGGGAGGGAGTCTTGACCGGAAGACAGAACTTCCACCTTGTCGGACTGAAGGAGAGTGCCGACTCCGAGATCCTGTCCAACTTCCTGAGGCAATACTACATGCACTCGGCAGTGATTCCGCCCGAGATCATTCTCCCCGCGGCGATCGATGATCAGCAGGTGATCGAGAATTGGCTGCGCTCAAGGAGAGAGGGACGGGTGAGAATCATCGTCCCCCGGAGGGGGGAGAAGGTCAGGCTTTTGGAGATGGCGGGCTATAATGCCCAGCTCTCGTTGGACGAGCTTCTGCTTCAGAGATCGGAAGCTATAAGTAAGGTTCCGTCCGCCGTGGAGGCATTGAAAAAAGACCTGTACCTATCCGTCCCCCCGCGAAAGATAGCGGCATTCGACATATCCAACTTAGGACCGACGGACGCAGTGGGATCCCTGGTTTTCTTCGAGGACGGTCGTCCCAAGAAGAGCCAATACCGGAGATTCAGAATCAGAAGCGTGGAGGGACAGGACGACTTTGCCATGATGGCGGAGGTGGTGTGCAGGTATTTTGCCGGTCTGACCCAGGAGAAAGAGGAATTTCCGGACTTAGTCTTAATTGACGGTGGAAAAGGTCAGCTCTCAGCTGCCCTTTATGCTCTGAGCGGCTTGGGCATGGAGAAGCAGGATGTGGTGGCTTTGGCAAAAAGAATAGATGAGGTCTTTTTGCCGCAAAGATCTGAACCCTTGATGATTCCAAAGGGTTCTGCTTCTTTGAAGCTTCTCAAGAGGATAAGGGACGAGGCGCATCGCTTCGCGGTTGAGTATCACCGAAAACTAAGAAAGAAAAGAATCATACGCTCCGAGCTGGATCAGATTCCTGGCGTGGGACCCGCAAGGAGAGAAAGCTTGCTTAAGCGCTTTCGCTCCGTGGCCAAGATCAAAGAGGCAGACTTAGAGGAGTTGTCAAAACTTCAGGGGATCAACAAAAGGGTGGCGGAAAATATCTACGACCATTTTCATCCATAAAAATCGGCTCTCTCCCCGAAGACAAAAAAAGAGAATCGCACAATGCTTCCCTGGAATTTCGGGGAGAATTCCCGGCGCGCAATAATCCCCCGGGGATAACCGGAAAAAACCATAAGACCTGGTTATCAGGGCAAAAACTCGTACAAAGAGTTGGCTAATTGGATCTTGTGCGGCCCTTTCCCATAGGGAGGGAACAAATGGACATTACTTGGCAGGAACTTGCTTCACTTCCTTGATCACCCCGTAGAGCCCGTTGTCGAGCTGGGCGAACAGCTTTAGCTGTTTGTATCTTTCCGACAGCTCCGCCTCCACCACCTTCCTGTCCACGGATGCCAAAAGCACCCTTCCGAATATCACCATCTCCTCGCCGTACTTTTTGGTCCAATCCAGCGAACACTCGAGGTGCGCCTTGCACTCGGCGATGCGAGGGGTGGTGAGCTTGACCGATTTCACAGGGGTTAATCCCAGTTCCTGGATCTCTTTCTCCCCGGTCGGCACCACCTCGACGATCTTCCAGATTTGTTTGGCGAGATCCGCACCGGGGATGTTGATCACAAATTCACCGGTGGACAGGATGTTCTTGGCGATCCCATTATTCACTTTGCAGCCGAAACCTACAATGGCAGGTTGGGAGGAGAAAATCGAGATTGAGCTCTGGACTCCTAAGCTGGGAGCACCCTCCTTGTTTACCGAACCAATCAGTACCGTCTGCCCGACCAGAGGGAAACGAAGCCCATCCACGAAGGGGAATGTTGCAACCGTTCTAAGCCCGCTGATATCATAATCCACCTTGTCTACTGCTTTCTTCATCACAGCTCCTTATTTGAGTTCTGGCTTTGTTGTGCCCCTTTGGAAACCCTGCTCACATCCCCCGCCAACACCTCAGCAGTCGTCTGCCCGCCGATGATACCGGAAGCGATGAAGAGATTTTTGTAGTTTCCGAAAAGAACTGGAAAAACCGAGTGAACTAATATACGACTTTCTCTCACTCTGTCAACAATATTCTCAAATCCTTCAAAAATTTTTCCCAGAAATGAACAGACCCGGTTATTCTTCCTGGTGGATGATAGGGGAACTCATTGATACTTACCGCTCTAATACGAAAATCCTTACTCCAGTTATTTGAGAAAAACCACCGCGGTGCAAAAATTAAAGCGCAAATAAATAACAAGGGCGTATATGTCCCGATAGGAGTCGGAGTCGCAGAATTTTACGATAGTCTCTTCACCTTGAGCCTTCTTTTATCGATCAGTCCTTTTTCCCATGCATCCAGAAATACGCCGGCGATGTGAGGATCGAACTGGGTCCTGGCGCAGTCCTTGATCTCCTTTAAGGTCATCTTAAAGCTCTTGGCTTTTCTGTATGGTCTGTCACTGGTCATGGCGTCAAGGGTGTCTACCACCGACATTAATCGTCCCTGAAGAGGGATCTGATCGTTTTTCAAACCGTAAGGGTATCCCTTGCCGTCGAACCTCTCATGGTGATACAGGACGTAAGGGATTGCCGGCGCCAGGAAAGGTATCCCCTCCAGTATCTTGGCCCCACAGATGGGATGTTGCTTCATGATCTCGAATTCCTCGTCAGTCAACGTCTGGGCCTTGTTCAAGATGGCGTCGGGCACGCCTATCTTTCCGATGTCGTGCAGGATCCCACCCATCTTGACCTCCCAGAGTTTCTCCTCACTCCACTTCAGCTGCCGTGCCAGGAATTCCGCCATGTAACATACCCTTTCAGTATGTCCCCGGGTGTATATGTCCCGTGCCTCCACCGCATTGGCCAGGGCGGTCAAGGTTTGCAGGTAGGAGTCCTTCAACTCCTCGTATAGTCTCGAGTTTTCGATGGCCGAGGCCGCCTTGGAAGCGATAATGGAAAGAGAGTGGAGCTGGCCCGTGGTAAACGGAGACATCCGCTCCCTGGTTCTGATCAGGATCAGAATTCCGATGACCTTTCCCTTTGCCATCAGGGGATGAACGATGACCGATCGAATATTCTTTTTTAGATGACTGGAGAGGAAGCGCTCGCCTATCTCATCCTTGTCAAAAACACGTGGGCGGCCGTGCTTCATGACCCACCTGGAAACGTTATCCTGCCCGGCAAGGAGCCCGCTTCTGAGCATCTCGGGCGGAACTCCCAGTGAGGCTTTAGGAACCCATCGTTTGGCCTTTTCATCCAGGAGAGCGACGGAGGCCATGTCCGCTTCCAACTCCTTTATGGCGGTCTCCAGGATCAGATTCAGAAGGAAATCCAACCGGATGGTGGAGCCCATGGCCTCGCTGATCTTATGAAGAGATACCGCCTCTTTTAAATGTATGTTTTCCCGGTAAAGTCTCTGCTTCTCCAATCCTCGCTTGATCACCGCCTTGAGGGTATCCATGGAGAAAGGCTTAACCAGGTAGTCGTAGGCGCCCGATTTCAGCACCGTCACGGCATTCTCTATGGTGGGTTGTCCGGTCATCAGAACCAGCACCGCATCCGGATGAAACCTCATGGTTTGTTCCAGCACGTCCACTCCGGATATCTTGCCCATTATCAAATCCGTCAAGACTAAGTCCACCGGCTGACATTTAACGAAGTCCAAAGCCTTCTGGGGATCACTCATGGCTTGGATGTGATACCCTTCACTTGAAAGCATCTCTCGTATCACTTCGCAGATATACTCTTCATCATCCACCACCAGAAGACGAGGCATGCTCCGATGCGATGACCTTCCATCTTCCGTTTCCGCTGGGGTGGAAGATCGGACAGGCGACTTCATTCTCTTGCCCGGACCATTCTCGTCGCTGGGGATTGAATCTGAAGTGGCGTTCCTTACGGAGGAACCCCTTTCTTTAACCTTGCTGCTCATGTGCCCCCTTCAAATGCGATTTCGGTTCATCCAAGAGAAGAGATGGGAAGTCAAAGAACTAAAAGCCCCTTTGGCTGATATGCTTACAGAAACTCTATCGGCGGAAACTAAAGAGGGTTGAGCATTTGCCTGTGCTTCTTTTGCGCACGGCCAAACGTGTGCAGATTCCCGAGCTGCTGGGTCGATCATTGAACCTGTTTCAGCCAAGCAGGTGGAGGATCTTTTTTGGACCGCTGGTCTCCGAACATTATCGAAGAAACCTCGGCCGATCCGGCACTGGGTCGTGATTTGTTCATGTGAATATAAGGTTGGCGATCACGAAGGTCGGAGGACTCTGTTCACCGTGGATTACAGTTCCAGGCGGAGGTTAGGATGAAAGAGTTCCAGAAACTTAGCATGTCTTTCTAGCTTTTTCCCAAACAGAGCGGCAAGGTCCGGCAAGGATAATCCAATCCCCGCAAAGAACTGTCTTTTCGGCACTCCTCCCCGGCGAGTGGCGCTGTAGCCTAAGCCCAGGCAAACGATCTTTTGCGGCAGGAATAACTTTGTCCTGTAAGTGAACCAGTAGATGAAGTTGTCAAACTCCTCATAGGTTTGGGCAAACATGGGTTGATTGGCCAGAAAGATATCCCTTTTCCAACTCAACTTGAAATCGAAATCCTCAAGCCAGCCAAAACATCGTTTCGTGTAGGCCAAACCTATACCCGCATAATCGAAAACCAGGTCGGAAATGCCCAAACCCTGCTGGGGATTATATGCATCTATGGGATACTCGACCATGGTTAGGACGAAGGCCGTCTGAAAAACGGACATGGCATGGCTGACCTCTGTGGAAAAACCGGACCAGCGGTAAGCGCTGAAAAGAAACTGGGTCATCTTATATCCCCACAGGAAATGGCTCAGTTCGTCCGTCTGCTTTAGCTTGTCGCCGTTCCAATCGTTCTTGAAATGGAAGGCGCCTTTGGATTTCCCCCACGAAGCTACGGTCCCTTTGAAGCCGAAGAATATGGCGCCGGCGTTGGCCGTGCAAAGGATCGATGTCCTCTTAAGGTTGACTCGATTCCGCCCGGGCTTGTGAGCGAGGGGATTCTGCTCTCTCATGGCAAGGGAATAGCTGGCCTGAGATGCGGGATGCCGAAGCAATGATAACCGGGTTGAAGGGACTGTTTCCTCAAAAAATCCGGGATGGCTCAAAATGCCGTTTCTGGTGGGAAGGATAGAATCGGAAAAAGCGTATCGAGAATCCAGGACCCTGTTTGCGGAGAGGGGCTGTGCAAAAGCTGAACAGGCGGGGAAGAGAAGCCCGATGATCGTCACCAGCAGGCATATGGGTAGTCTCTCAATTCTCACATATATATCATAATGCGAATCGGGATTTTGTCAAGCCCTTTGGTTGCTCTCTCAGAAAGAAGTCTATAAATAGGATCCGAGTTTGCGAGAATCAAATCAATTCTCTATCGGCCGGCAAGAGGTGATCCCATAGGAAATCGCTGATTATGCGATGTTGTGACTGACATATCTCTCATGGAAGCTTGGAGGGCTAGCTGGCCTGCCCTCCCGATTCTTAGCTTGGGTCATAGTCCAGACTCAACTCACGCCTTTCTCTCTGCCACTAGAAGCTGGTTGAGTACACAAAAACACGATGTGTTAGATTAGAATCACTCGACGGGGTTAAGCGATGCATAGGGAACAGCGTTGAGATCAAGCGCAGATATTTCTCCCCTGGAGAGGCGGAAATCCCCAGCCGCGGCAATCATAGCGGCATTGTCCGTGCAGAGAATGGGAGAAGGGAAGAACACCTCGAGGCGTTGTTTTTCGGCTTCCTCCTTAAGTCTTTTCCGCAGGCGTCTGTTTCTGGCTACGCCACCAGCCAGTGCGATCCTGGTGGTGTTCTTTGCCAGACACGCCTTGATTCCCTTCTCCACCAGAACGTCGACCACCGCCTCCTGAAAGCTGGCGGCGACGTCGATCCTGTGATTCCCCAACTCTTCCTCGGACAGCCTGGAGACGTAAATGGCTACCGCCGTTTTCAGACCGCTGAAGGAAAAATCAAAACTCTCCTCCTCCAGGTAAGCCCGGGGAAACCTGAAGAAGTCGAATTTGCCTTGCGGCGAGACCTCATCGATCGCCGGCCCTCCCGGATACCCCAAATTCAACACCTTCGCCACCTTGTCAAACGCCTCTCCGGCCGCATCGTCCCGGGTTTGGCCCATAAGCTCATAATTCCCCTTGCCGGCGACATATACTAAGTTGGAATGACCTCCGGAGATCACCAGGCAGACGAAAGGAGGGGAGATTTTTTGATGTTCCAGAAAGTCAGCGAAGATGTGGCCCTCTATGTGATTGATCCCGATGAGGGGAACCCCCAGAGAGTAGGAGAGAGCCTTGGCGAAGGATAATCCTATCAAAAGGGAACCCACAAGTCCTGGTCCATAGGTAACCGCCACCCCGTTTATCTCTTCCAGGGAAGTCTTGGCCTGATCCAGCGCTTCGTTGACGACCGGAACTAAGGTTCTGATGTGCTCTCGAGAGGCCAGCTCCGGAACCACACCTCCATACTTGTTATGCACCATCTGCGAGTAGACCACGTTGGACAGAATCTTGCTGCCGTCTTTGACCACGCCGGCAGCGGTCTCGTCACAGGAGGTCTCGATGCCCAGGATCAACATATTCCTCTTATCGATTTTGTTTCACTGGAGGATTAGCACGCCAAGAGAATCCCTCTTCGGGCGCGAATTTTAGCCGGGGAGATGGAGGCTCTGGCTACTTTGATTAGATTTATCGAATACGTTTATGCACATGCCAGTCAACATGAAGTTGCATTCAAGTCTAGCGTACACCAGGTTTACTTCATGGACGCTTCGACCGAGTCCGGCTGGGCCCGGTTTAGGTTAACTTTCGGCGGCAGCTTGACCTGAACCGGAAGCATCACCTTCTCATTTCTCTTTACGTCAGTGCAGTTAACGGTCACTCTTATTTGTTCTGCTCCTGTCTCCTGCACCATACTCTCGGCACCGGAGATGGTCACGTCTATGCTGTCCGGTTGAATGGTAATCTCTCTTCGTTTCGGAACGTTGGTCAATTCCACCGGCAGACGGGAGATTTTTCTCTCCACGGTTCTTTCGATATTTTGCGAGAAATTAATCTTCAGTGAGGACAGGGCCAGATTGTAGCCTTCGGGCAGAACCAGATCAACCTGATCGGAAACGGGCTCGTCTGCGTCCTCTATGACTATTTCCTGGGTGCTAATTACTTTCAGATCCCTCACCCACATTCGCGGCCCCGAGATCGTCACCTCTTTGGGATTGTAATGCAGTTCACCCACCTTCTCAAACCCCTCTGCCGACGCTACCTTGACCTCAGGCTGCACTTTGAGCTTTTTTTCCATTGAGTAGTCGAACCACACTTTTAAGTTCTCGGAGGGAAGAATTCCGGTGACCCTGAGCTCCAATCCCTCCGGGATGGGCACCTGTTCGGGCTCTATGGAATAATCCGTCTCCCCTCTCTTGAACTTCTGGGCGTCTATTTTGATGCTTTTTTTATCTGCCAGCAGGAGTTTTAAAAGGGCCTTTCCTCTGCCCCGGACTTTGATGTCGATGTGATCGGGTATCTGTTCCGCTAAGATCAAGCCCTCCGGAACGTCTAAGATCTCCAGAGGAAAAATGTGACTGTGCTCATATACCTTGTCGGTGGCAACGTGAAGCCAGAGCAGCAGAGCCATGACGATGGCCGCCAGCTTGAACCAGAAGCTCTGGAATATGATCCGCCACATTTTTCAACTCACGCTAAAATAATGGGGACGAAACGCAGATCTTTTTCGCGCAACTTTCGGAAACGCCAACTCAAGGATTCTTATTTGTCGGAAAAGCCGATGGGTTTGCCAAAGCTTATCTCCCCATTGTCTATGCGAATAGAGAAACCGCATTGGGGATTGGAACATACCCAAGCCTTATAGGTGATGGCGGCACCATCCCGGCCGTAGTCTGAAAGGGGTAGAAGCACGCCTCCACCACACTTCTTGCAGTCAGGAAAAGCTCTCTCCATACCTTCCCCACCTCCTCCCTAAAGGTACCTCACATTTTATCTCACTGCGCTTCGTCCACCATAGCCTTAGATAATCAAAAACTCAGCCCGTGTCAAGCCGATTACTCCACTTGGGAAATTATATTTCACGAGCGTGGACGACTGGTGAAAAGGAAAGGGGGAATGTAATAATCGGCCCACAGCACAAACTGTCTCTTTCACCCTGGATCGTTCTGGCTGGAAATCGCCCCGGTGCAAGGATCAACAGGTGCGGTTAAAAGTGCACGAACCCCGTTTCACTCAGATTCCCTGACTCTCCCGATTTCCGGATCAGCTTGACTCCCAGTCTTTTCTCCACCATTTCGCCGATTACGGAGAAATCTACTTTCTTCTTGACCAGGTCGATCCTGGAGTGGTCCTTTCGGTCGACGGTGAACAAAAGCTCGTATTCCTCCCCCGAGGTGAGCGCCCATTTCACAGGAGATTTCTTCAGCAGCGATGCCGGCTTCAGACACTTAGACGATACGGGGATATCTTTCTCACGCACGACCGCCCCCAGCCGGCTTTCTTCCGCCAGATGAAAGAGCTCAGAGGAAAGCCCGTCACTTATGTCTATCATGGAGTTTATCTTCAGACTCCTCACCAGGGCCCTCGCTTCATTGATGCGCGGTTCCGGTTCTAAGTGCTTTCGGGCAAGAGAAGGTTTCTTGCGGCCATACTTTTTCAGAAATTCCAGCCCAGCCCGAGCCTCTCCCAATCTGCCGGTGACACAGATTAAGTCTCCTCTTTTCGCTTGGCTTCTGGTCACAAGATACTTCTTCTCTACTTCACCCAGAAGGGCGATGGAAACGAAGAGGTCCTTCGGTACGAGGGTGGTGTCGCCACCGATGATTTTGCAGTCATATTTGCGGGCGATCTTGGACATACCGCTGTAAATTGAGAGCACATCCCGAACCCGCATCGATTTGGGCAGGCCGATGGTCACCAACGCAAACTTGGGCAATCCTCCCATGGCGGCGATATCGCTCAAATTTGCCACCATGGCCTTCCAGCCCACCTCCTCGAAGGTGAAGTAGCTCAGATCGAAGTGAATCCTCTCCACCAGTGTATCCGTGGTGAAGAGCAAAAACCGCCCAGGAGACGATTTGATGACGGCAGCGTCGTCACCGATGTTGACCGGCACTCGCTTGTCAAAGGAAAAAACCCCTTTTCTTATCAGATCGATCAAGCCAAATTCACCCACATCCTTAAGTTTGGCTCCGGTTCGGTTGGCTTCGGATGTCATGGTTGTTCTCTTTGGATTTCCTAAGATATAAGATGTGTGCTTCGAAGGAAAGAGATCAGAACCTAACTTAAGTTAGGTTCTGGTCAGAAATCCTTCATTCTCGCAGAGTGGGGTTGTTCCAGAAGAATCGAGTAGCGCCCTGAGGTGTGCCAAACCAGATATGATCTCCGTCTAAGACCAGATCCTGCACCTCGTTGTCCAGAAGCCCGTCCTCGGTGGTGTATTTGACCCAGATGTCGGTAACCCGGTTCAGTTTCCACACCCCGTCCTTGGTTGCCACCCAAACGTTTTTCTTATCACAGACCAGCTTAACCACGTCTACCTCGGGGAAGTTCATCCTGTTGTCATAGACTCTTCTCTCGTCGCTCACCGGGCTGTATCCCAGAATCCCCATGTCGGTTCCGAACCATATCTCCTCTCTTCCGCCTGCAGCCTTTTGGTCGGTCCATCGGGCGATGGATCTCACCTCGCCGGTTAGGAGACCATCCGGCGTTGCGAATCTATACCAGGTTTTCTTTTCCTTATCCAGGGTATACACTCCGTGCTCTGTACCCACCCAGACGTAGAAAGAATCTGCAAGTACGGAATAGATATACAAGTCCTTGATCAATCGGTCTTTTATGGCCGCCAGTGAGTCGCGTGCCAGATCATAAACTGCCAATCCCTCTCTGGTGCCGATCCAGAGGTATCTTCCGTCCGATTCCAGTGCGGTGACCTCATCGTTGGGCAGGCCCTTGAAGGTGTTGTGAGATCTCCAGGTCGCGTCCTTCTTTTTCATGAGGGCTAAGCCTCTTTCCGTACCGAACCAGACATGGAGGCTGTCTACTTCCATGGCGTAGACCTGGTTGCTTGTCAGGAAAGGGACTTGTTCGACGGAGAAGTAGTCCCAGGTTTCATTTTTCCGGTTGTACCTGGTGATGCCGCTGGAAGGCCTCAACACCCCGGTGCCGCCGAACCAGACTTTGTCTCCGTCGATGAGTATGGCCTTGACGTCTTTGTCATACAACCCGTATTTCAGCATCTTCAATTCCAGACGACGCAGGGACGCCTTGCCCGCATTCAATCCCCAGGTGCCGACCCACAGCTCGTCGTCGAAATCCCCTCTTAGGTAATTAGTGATGGGATATCTATCCAGATTGTCATCCATCACCCAATCGCTGCCTGCAGTGGTGGGGCCGAAATCGGTGAAGAGATCGGGCAGAGCGAAATTGGAGGTGTCGCTTCTCGACAGATGTTTCGGGAAATCGTGTTCCCAGGTCCACTGCCCCGCAACCTCATGATAGTATGCCGCGCCCCCATAGGTATCTACCCAGATCTCGTCGGTGGCGGGATCGTAAGCTATGTTCCTTATCCAGTTGTCTGGCAGGCCATCGCTGGTGGTGAGTGGGCGATCCCAGTGGTGGTTGAAGCGATCGTAGCGGGTTACCCCTCCCGTGGTCCCGAAATAGACGTGATCGAAATCGTAGGCAATGGAGGTGACGTATCGAAACACCGAATAGCTGACCCAATCCCCCTCCAGGTACTTCCCTTTGGCATGGACAGGAGTTGACAGGATCAAGGTGCATAGAAGAGAGGCTATTATGCCGAGCAGAGAAGCTCTGCCCGTACTCTGATATTGTTCCGACACTCTCACTCCCAACTTGTTGATGTTCCGAAGCTTAACCTCGACCTCTTCAACTAACGGTTCAAGAAATCAAAGGCCACCCCAGCCAGCACGGCAGCGCCCATCTTTATGACTTCCTCATCCACGGTGAACTTGGGATGATGCCAGGGATAGACCGCATCCTTCTTCGGATCCCTTATTCCCAGCCGCAAGAAGGTGCCGGGGACCTTCTGCAGGAAGTAGGAAAAATCCTCTGCGCCCATCTCCGGTTTTTTGATCTCGAATATGGCCCGCTTTCCGAACATCCTGCCGACGGTACCCCGGGCCAGATCTGTTTCCCGAGGATGATTTACCAGCACGGGATAACCGGGAGAGTATTTCAACTCGAAGGCTGCTCCGGCGCTTGCGACGACCCCTGCTGTTACGCTCTTCAGAAGAGCTGGGATCTTTCGTGCCACCTCCTTGCTCAGGCTCCGTGCCGTGCCCTTTAGCATCACCCTGTCACATATAATATTACGTGCGGTTCCCCCCTCAATTTTGCCTACACTCACCACCACCGGCTCGACCGGGTCTATCTTTCTGGAGGGGATGGTCTGCAGGGCTAAAATAACCTGCGAAGCGACAACTATGGCATCCACTCCCTGGTGGGGTCTGGCGCCATGTCCGCTGCTGCCTGAAATAGCTATATCGAAATCGTCCACCTGAGCCATGAGGGGACCATCTTTCACGCCAATCTTGCCCACGGGAATTCCTGGTTCGCAGTGCAGTCCGAATATGCCGGAGATGTTTGGGTTCTTTAAGACTCCGGCCCGGATCATCGGTTTTGCGCCTCCAGGGATAACCTCTTCGCTGGGCTGGAATATGAATTTTACGTTGCCGTCTAAATCTCTCTTTATTTCTGAAAGAATGATAGCGGCGCCAATAACACAGGCCATATGCACATCATGCCCGCAAGCGTGCATCACCCCTTTGTTTCTTGACTTGTATGGAAAACCCGTTTGTTCCTCGATTGGGAGAGCGTCCATGTCCGCCCTCAGAGCCACCGTCTTGCCCCGTTTCCTTCCGGTCAGAACTCCAACTACTCCTGTCTTGGCAATACCCGTTTTGACCGTGATCCGAAGCTTTCGCAGTTCTCTTACAACCCTCTCAGAGGTTTTGAATTCATGGAAAGACAATTCAGGGTACTGATGAAACTCTCGTCGTAGTTTCACCAGTTTTGGGAATATCTTCTTTGAAATCGCCGTAATCGTCTTAGCCGTTTCAGCACGCACGTTTTTCCCCTCCGTTTGCAGTAAGATACGCTTTTGCTGAGTTCTTTCGGGCTGTCAACGGATTCAGCGGATCAAACGGAATATCAATCAGATTCTAATCCGTTTCATCCGTCCAGACGGACGCCCGTCCGGGCGTTCCATCCGCTGACAGTTCTTAACAGGGCTTCCGGCGTCTTCTCCATCATGTCTCCGGCAATCATACCCATCTCCCCCTTTTCCTCTGTTGCCAGATCTCCGGTAAGGCCGTGAATATAGACGCCGGCCAGGGCTGTCTCCAGCACGACCTCTTTTGCGTCCTTATCCTTTTCCAGCATCAGCTTCTGGGCCAGAAGCCCAACGATGATGCCGGTCAAAACGTCTCCTGAGCCGGCGGTTGCCATGCCCGCGTTGCCGGTCGGATTAACGTAGGTTTGACCTCCCGGTTCCGAGATTAGGGTAGGCGCGCCCTTGAAGACTAAAACGCAATTGTATTCTCTGGCAAAGTCAGAGGCATATCTTATCTTGTCCTTGTCGATATCGGAAATCGGCACTCCATTCAGTCTGGAAAGCTCACCGATATGCGGAGTCAGAATCAAGGGCGCCTCGCACTCCTTTATTACCGACACGTTCTTAGCCAGGGCGTTTAGCCCGTCTGCATCGATCACGGCGGGCATCTTCAACTTGCTTACCAGTCTCTGAACCAGCTCGATGGTCTCAAAGTGCTGCCCCAGACCCGGACCGACAGCGCAGCAATCTCCCCATTTCAATAGCTCCCGTATCTCCCCCAAACCTCTCAAGGCCAAAGCTCCCTTCTTTCTCACATCCGGCAGGGGATGAGTCATCACCTCGGTCATCTTCATCTCCATAATCGGATTCAGGGTCTTGGGGGTCCCCAAAATTGCCATCCCCCCGCCGGCTTTCAGACAGGATAAAGAAGCCAAAACCGCAGCTCCGGTCATGCCGGTAGATCCGGCTATTAGAACGACTTTGCCGCAGGTTCCCTTGTACGCATCACCCGGCCGCCGCGGAATCATCTCCTTGACCTCTTCTTTGGCGATAAGGTTCAGGTTGATGTCCTCTTCGTCCACCGCATGCTGCGGGACGCCGATATCAACTACGGATACCTTACCAGACAAAGCTTTCCCGGGAAACACGAAGTGTCCGATCTTGGGCAGGGCCATGGTGACGGTTCGGTCTGCCTTAACGCAGGGTCCGGTGTACTGACCGGTATCGGCGTGAAGACCGGAGGGAACGTCCACGGAGAGAACAGGTATGCCAGACGAGTTGATCTTTTCAATGATGTCTTTCATGTAGCCCGTTATCTCACCGGCAAAGCCGGTGCCGAACAGTGCGTCGACGATTAAGTCCGCTTTTATTTGGGAAGGAATCTCTTTTTCCTTCAGGATCTCCACGATGGGGAAATCCAAGTCTACAGCTTTTTCTAAGTTCGACTTAGCATCTCCCTTGACGTCGCTTCTCTTTGCGGTCAAGAAAATCTGAATCTGGGCACCCCATTGGGAAAGGTATCTTCCCACTACAAATCCATCACCACCGTTATTGCCCCTTCCGCAGAAAATGGCTACCGCCTTGCCCTCAGGCTCGCCCAGCATCCTCTTCGCCACCTGCGCGGTGCCCTGTCCGGCCTTCTCCATCAACTCCAGCCCGGGGATGCCTATCCCCTCGATAATCTTCTTGTCGATGTTTCTCATCTGGGAAGAAGTGACGAGTTTCATTGTCGGGTCCGGTCTCTCGAACTGTCGATTTTGCGCAGAAAGAGCCTGGTTTAACTTGCCTCACCTGAAGATAACCAGCAATACCCTCACTATTGAATAAATGAATAATATGATCGCCAGCATTTTCCAAATCATTTTTTTCACCCCCACGGAATTATTTCGAGCTCTTATCTTGGGCACGTGGACGGTTGTCGCAGGGTACCCTTTAGGGAGTGTTGAAAAAGTGATTTTCGGAGTGCCTGGATGGGCGTTTTTTTGAAATCCAGAACTTATTGTACCGCCAGCACTTAAATTTTTAGTAAAACCGCCCAGACGGACACTCCGGTTCGCGGTTTTTCAACAGTCCCTTCAGGGCGAACCCTTACCCCCATGATAAGACCTGATTTAGGTAGTTACCTCTTGGATCGAGTTTGGACTGGTTCTGATTATTCGACGACGACTGCGGTTCCGTAAGCCAGTATCTCTGCAGCCCCGGACATGATGTAGGAGGTGGAGAATCTCAAGCAGACGACGGCATTTGCCCCCAGCTTCTGGGCCTCTTGGGTCATTCTGTCTAAAGCCTGTTCCCGGGACTCGGCCATCATCTTGGTGTAATCTGACACCTCGCCGCCGACCATATGGCGAAACAGAGCCATTATGTCGCGCCCGACGTGTCGGGCCCTGATGGTATTCCCCTTCACCAGCCCCAGGGTCTTTACCATCCTCTTGCCCGGTATCTCATTTGACGTGGTGATTATCATCGTTCCACCTCCTTGTATCTCTCGGTCTTCTGGAGGAACAGCCGCTCCCGGATAATGGAGATTAAAAGGATTATGGCTCCTAAAGCGCCGGTCGACAATCCTGCTTTTACGATCAGCGAGATATTGGGATCGGCCAGGAGTTCCCTAAAAAATTGATAAGCGCCAAACGACAGAAGAATTATGGCGCCGATGGAGAGGAATATCCAACCCGCTCCCCGTTCCACGCGTCGGTATATTCCCTTCCAGTAGCTCCTCCACAACTCGTCCGACAAATCCGCAAGTCTCATCTTGTCCGTCTCCTGCTTGAGTTTAACGAAAGCTTGGTACTCCTCTCTGCAATTCGGGCATTCAGTTAGATGTCTTTCTATCTCTGATCTCTTCTCCGGCTCGATCTCTCCGTCCAGGTAAGACATCAGATAGGGCTTGACATCGTCACACTTCATACAATCCTCAATCGATAATATCGCTCAGGTTATCCTTGAGTTTCTTTCTGGCATGGTACAAACGAGACATCACGCTTCCCAGGGGGATGTTCAGCATCTCGGATATCTCCTTGTAAGAGTGTCCCCGGAAGTGCTTCAGAATTATTATCTCCTTGAATTCATAGGGCAGCCTGGAGATCTCCTGCCACAGCCTGGAACTTCTTTCGCTTCTCTCTGCCAGGACTTCAGGACCGGGCACCGGGTTCGCCCGGCTACTGACTTCGGTCTCATCGTCGACGCTCCTGACGTATCTTTCCCGAATCTCCCTGCTCCTGAGGTGATTCTTGCACAGGTTCGCCAGCACCGTATAGAACCAACTGAAGAATCCATGCTCAGGATTGAGCTTTCCCAAGTTGGTGTAAACCCGAATGAACGCCTCCTGGGAGAGATCATACGCGTCCTCCCGGTTGCCCACCAATCCCAGGGCGATGAAGAAGGCAGGCTTCTTGTATTTCTCCACCAGCTTCCGAAAGGCTTTCATCTTACCCTTCTTCAGTTGTAAGATCAACTCTCGGTCTTCGTCCATCTGCTCTTCTTTCTCAATATACACTTGACCCTCAGGTTTATTCAAGGCGCCTTGACTTGGTGTAAGATAGCTATTTCTCATCCTTCCGCGACCGATTTCTTGAGATGAGGTGGCAGGAAGCAAAAGCAATTGATCGGGCAACTGCTTCCGGCCGCGCCTCTCCGGGCTCCGGCGCGCGCGGAAATTTCCTTGACAATCCCGCCAACCCGGTGTTATATAAGCGGAGGAATTACTTGCCCGAGACCTTTAAATACGAGGGTTTTCAAGTGCGTAAGGTCTTTTTGCTCTGCCTTTTGGCAACGGGAGTTCTTCTGACAGCCTCGTCTGCTTTTTCGCAGGATTATAGCCGACGATTCACCCTGGGACTCCAGGGAGGCTTCTGGAAATTGGGACTTACCGAACGTTCGGACACCAACACAGTGGGAAACCTTGGTGCCCTGTTCTTCAAGTATAAGCTGAAGGAAAGAACCTCGCTGGGTTTCTCGGCATCCTACGCAAGAACCTGGGAAGCTGATCTTTCCGGTAAACTCGGGGGTGGAGCAGGATTCTCCTTCTCCAGAAAGGATGGCGGCAGTCGATCCACCCAGATATGGCTTGATCTTTCACTGATCTATAGTTTCAGACCCTGGGAGCGTACGAATCCGTATCTTTTTGGAGGCGTGGGGATGGCTTTCTGGAGCGCAAAAGACAGGGAGGGACAGCCTATACAGGCATTCGACATAAACGGAGATTCCTTTGACCTGAAAGATCAGGAACTGACCTTTTCACTGGGTGGGGGGCTGGAGTATCGGATCAAGGAGAGATGGGGTCTGGATTTTGGCACCAGGCTTCGCATTCTCAGCCACCTGTTGACGGATTTCAAGGGTTCGAAAGATATAGCCGGTGCCAGACCAGGTGAGTTAGACTTGCCCAAGGCCACGCTGGAGGTCTTCGTCGGCTTCAATTACTATCTTGGAAAGCTGAAGGATTCGGACAAGGACGGAGTGCCCGATCGGGTGGACATTTGTGCCGACACTCCCAGGGGGGCTTTGGTGGATGAGAGGGGTTGTCCCTTGGATTCAGACGGCGATGGGATTTACGACGGGCTGGATAAGTGCCCCCTCACTCCGCCGGGAACCATGGTGGATGTAAACGGCTGCCCGCTGGAGTAAGTGATACGCTGACGGGACGGGTCAAGCTGAATTTGCAGATCCCGCCCAGACGGGCTCAGACGAGCCCCCGTCCGGGGGCGTCCGTGTGGACGCCTTGGCGGGGCTTGACACTTCAATAACGCCTATTCGTTCATGATCTTTCGCAGCTCTTCCCTGAGGAGTCAACCTAAAATAGCTTATAAGTCAATCCTAACGAGAGGGTTTCCTTGAAACGCCCCTTCTTGTCGATCTCCTTGTCATAGAGTAGCTGGGCGTACAGTGACACGGTCACGTACCTGGCGACGGAGACGGAGACGTTGTTCTCCCAGTTTACGTCCACCTCTTTCCAGTAATCCTCCTGGGGTGTTCCCTTCAACTCACCAGACTCCGAAAAGAACAGGGCCCTGTAAAGCGACAGCTTCGAGGTATAGGAGATCTTATCCGAGAGGGTGAGCTTCACGTCGGTTACAGATTCGATACCTCCGTCGTTGGTGGAATTGATCTCGGTTCTTCCCGAAGCCGTGTCGACTATGTCCTCCGTCACGATCTGTCTTAAGGCCAGCCCCAGTCGGGAGAGGATCTCGTTTTTCTCCGTCTTATGAAACTGCTTAGAGATTCCTCCCGATTCGGTTATCTTCTTCGGATTGACATATCTCTTGAGCCGGGGATAGCTGGCATCTAAGAATTGACTCTCGAACCTGAGGGCAGCGTACGGATCCACCCACATCTTTAATGTTAATCTGGCCAGCGTCTCGATGTCAATTAAGTCGGTGGATTTGACCGGCCTGGCCCACTTTTTTGTCTCCTGATCCTGGGCGTGGGTTTGGCCAAAGGCGAGCTTGATAGTGGTCTTGGAGTTCAACTTCTCCGAGAGCTGCTTCTCGAAGCCGGAGTTTCCGTTGGCCACCCAGCTGACATTACCTGCTTCTCCTCCGGTCCAGTTATCGGAATAGGAGTTCTGGGTCACGGTCAGATTAAGATCCATGTTCTTCTTCCAGGGTTCTGCGTCTGCCCAGTCGGGAACCGTAAGCAGAGAGCAGGCAAGGACAACCAGTGCTGAAGTGTATCTCTTCATGAAACACCTCCCGGGTTTAGGTTAGAATTTTGTTATCTCAGAATCTAAGATTGAGAGTCCCTGTGTCAAGCACAATGATGAGAAAAATTAGCTTGCGAAATCAGATCAAATGGCTAAATTTCTCCTCAAGACGAACGGAAATTGCTACTGCTGCTCACGGTTTGAAGCCGGCCATGCTCTCCCGGTGGCTCTTAACAGGTGAGCGGCTGCGTTGTCCAGTGGAAGATTGAAGCATGCTATGGAGTCTAATCCGACCTAAATGAAGGAGGCGAAGGTGCGGCGCTTAGAGATGGGCTTGATCTTACTGGTGATCTGCATTTTTGTGTTCAGTTTGGCGCAGGCTGAGGAAGCACGGCTTCTGCGCTTTCCTGATATTCATAAAGACAAGATTGTCTTTATGTATGCGGAGGATTTGTGGCTGGTCTCTGCGGAGGGAGGGATCGCCCGAAGGCTCACCTCTGATGCGGGCGCGGAGTTGTTCCCCAAGTTCTCTCCCGATGGAAAAATGATTGCCTTCACCGGGCAATATGATGGAAACACGGACGTGTTTGTGATTCCGGCCGAGGGCGGTGTACCGAAGCGATTGACCTACCGACCGGGATTTGAGAATATGAGCGACAGGTTCGGGTACGACGATATGGTACTGGACTGGCATCCGGACGGAAAAAGGATTCTGTTCCGCTCGGCGCGGGAAAGTTACAACAGCTGGTTTCAGACGCTCTTCTTGATCGGAGTCGAGGGAGGTTTCCCGGAGGGACTGCCGCTGCCGGAGGCCGGTCTAACCTCCTTTTCCCCGGACGGCAGCAAGATAGTATATAATCGCATCTTCCGCAATTTCCGCACCTGGAAACGATACAGGGGAGGCTTAGCGCAGGACATCTGGGTTTATGATCTTGACCAGAATAGTGTCCGGCAGATTACCGATGACAAAGGAACCGACACCTCGCCCATGTGGCACCAGGATAGAATCTTTTTTACCTCCGACCGGGATCACACAGCCAATATCTTTTGCTATGAGTTTGACACCGAGCAGACCAGAAAGATCACCAATCACACCGATTTTGACGTAAAATGGCCGGGTGCGGGGCCTGAGTCGGTGGTGTACGAAAACGGTGGCTATCTGTATCTGCTCGATCTCAAAACGGAAAAGACAGAGAAGATCTCAGTTGAGATTCCGCACGATAAGGTTCTGCTGCGACCGGAGTTTGTCTCGGTCAAGGACCACATTTCCGACTACAGTCTTTCTCCAGGAGGGAAGCGGGCGCTCTTCGCCGCAAGGGGAGAGATATTCACGGTTCCTGCAGAGAAAGGGAACATTAGAAATCTTACCAATAGCAGCGGCAGCCGGGAAAAGAACCCGGCCTGGTCGCCTGACGGGAAATGGATCGCCTACATGTCCGACAAGACCGGTGAGGATGAATTATACATCATCCCGCAGGACGGAAAGGGCGAGGAGGTGAGGATCACCACTGATGGGCACTGTTACCGTTTTGCCCCGGTCTGGTCGCCAGGCAGCAGGAAACTTCTGTTTGCTGACAAAGATCTGAAACTCTATTACGTGGACGTCGAAGAGAGAGAGGTCATTCCGGTGGACAGCACCAAGAACTGGGAGATCACAGATTATTCCTGGTCGCCCGACAGCAGGTGGATCGCTTATGCCAAACCGGCGAAGAATAATCTCTCCTCCATCTTTCTTTATTCTCTGGATGAGAAGAAAATTCACCGGGTGACCCGGGATGTCACCGATGACCACCAGCCGGTCTTTGATCCGGAAGGGAAGTATCTCTACTTTTTGTCCAATCGTGACTTTAACCCCCAGATGGGGCATTTCGAGCCCACCTTCACCTACAATAACATGACCAAAATCTATGTAGTGACCCTCCAGGCTGATAGTCTGTCTCCGTTCGTCCCTCAAAGTGACGAGGCGGAATCCCCGGGGGCAAAATGGAAGAAGGAAAAAAAGGAGAGGGAGGAAAAAGAAGAAAAGAAGCCGGAGATCATGGAGAAGATCGAAATCGACGTTGCGGGAATTCAGGAGCGCGTGGTGGCAGCACCCACTGATCCTGGAAACTTCTACGGGCTCAGGGCAGGCAAGGAGAAGATATTCTATCTTTCGTTCCCCTCCCGCACTCTCACCGGACGCAAGCCCGGCCCAAAAGGCCAGTTGCATGTGTTTGACTTAGAAGAGAGAAAGGATCAGGTTCTGCTATCCCCGGTGGATGGATACGATCTTTCTCCGGACGGCGAGAAGATCATCTACAAAAGCGGAAAGAAATTCGGGATCGTGGATGCCAGTTTCGGCGAACATAAGGTGGGTGATGGTGCTCTGAAACTGGACGGCATGGAGATGCGGCTGGATCGGGCGGAGGAGTGGGCGCAGGTATTCAACGAGGTATGGAGACGACAGCGCGACTTCTTCTACGCTCCCAACATGCACGGCACAGACTGGGAAACGATGCGCACCAGATACGGTGAGTTGGTGCCCCACGTGGCGCACAGAAGCGACCTAAACTACGTCCTGGGAGAGATGATCGGCGAGCTTTGCTGTTCCCATACATACATCGCAGGAGGAGAGGGGACTGAGATTGATCTGGTGAAGACCGGTCTTCTCGGCATCGACTGGGAGCCGGATCCCTCTTCCGGATTTTATCGGATAGAGAAGATCTATCCCGGCCAAAACTGGAAGGAGGACCTGCGCTCTCCCCTGACCGAGCCGGGTGTGGAGGCGGAAGAGGGGGAATACATAGTGGCTGTGGACAATACCGCTCTTCAGTACCCCGCCAATCCCTACAGCCTGTTTGAGAATAGCGTGGGAAAGACGGTTAACCTGAAGGTGAACTCGAAACCATCTTTGGAGGGCGCCCGGGAGGTGACGGTCAGGCCGATTGAAAGCGAATATAATTTGAGATACAGATACTGGGTGGAGGAAAACCGCCGCATGGTGGAGGAGGCCACCGGCGGGAGAGTGGGGTACATCTTTATCCCGGACATGGGAGGCGGAGGCCTAAACGAATTCTCCGAGTCTTTCTTCTCTCAGATCAAGAAGGAGGGACTGATCGTCGACGTTCGATACAATGGAGGAGGTTTCGTCTCGGAAATGATACTGGAGAGATTGCGGCGTAAGGTGGTGGGGATGGGCTGTTCACGCAATGCCAGTGATTACACCTATCCCGGAGGCACCTTGCACGGACACATGGTATGCATTGCCAACCAGTATTCTGCCTCGGACGGAGATAACTTTCCCTACTTCTTCCGGGAGTATGGATTGGGACCCGTCATCGGCAGGCGCACTTGGGGAGGCGTGGTGGGCATCCGGGGATTCCCTTCACTGTTGGGCGGAGGTTACGCCACCGTGCCGGAATTCGCGCCTTTCGGCATGGACGGCAAGTGGATCATGGAGAACTACGGGGTCGATCCCGACATCGAGGTGGATAACCTGCCGGATCAGGTCATCTTAGGTCGCGACCCTCAACTGGAGAAAGCCATCGAAGTAATCATGAAGAAACTAAAGGAGGAACCCAAGAAACTTCCGGAAAGACCTGCCTATCCTGTGCGGGACTGAAAAGTGACTTTCCATTGATTTCCTTTCTGGAGGATTATCCTGGTTGGGGCGAGCATCTGGACGGACAGGGGTGCAACCCATTAGTGTCCCCAAGATTTAGGGATGGC
>JBAUFO010000118.1:0-2570 GCA_049679185.1 Candidatus Zixiibacteriota bacterium | reverse complement strand
TCTCCTCCACTCCGATCGTCGCCACTTCGGTTCCTTTGTCTTTCAAGATATCTTTTACCTTCACGATCGTACCTCCGTCGTTTGTATTGACACTATTGATTTTGACGACATGGACCTTAGTCTAAGTCCGTCACCGTCTCCTTGAAACTGATTCCTTTTTTCTGCAAACCTTCAATGACATATCGATAGCATTCATGATCTTGACCAATAAACTCCAACGGACAGATTCCGACGCGACCGAATTTCTTTTCAGCCAAAAGCCGCACCACTGTCGAGCAGGTGTATCCGGTGGTGCGTGCCATGGAGCTGGTGTTTGTCTTCCTGTCGTAGGTATCCAAAAGATCGAAGGTGTGACGTTTTCGTTTGCCACCCTTCTTTCCCTCGACTTTGATCCGCATCACGGTGAAGTCCTCCTCTCCCTCATTCAACTTCCACATGGGGAACAGCAGCCTTGAGGTCAAATCCAGCGGCCTTACGCTGGCGCCGTCAAGAGAAACCGGTTCCTTGTCGAAAAAGCCTGTCTCCCGGAGCATTCTCATTTTCTCCGCATGCCCGGGAAACCTCATGGTCTTCTCCTTCATGTGGGGAATCTTTCCGAATTTGGATCTCATTTGAGTTAACTGACCTGCGGACATCGTCTGGATAAGCGTCCTGAGTCCGTTGGTGTTGAATGCCTCCAACAATCCCACTTTGGGAAAATCAATGAGCTCCACGTCGGAAAGCGCGGGCCTGATGACGACCTTTCCATTTTCCACCAGCCGTGCGGGACGGGTATATTCCTCTATCACGTCGGAGGGCGAGAAGGGGGCTTTATATTCATAGGGCCATTCTGGTTCCTGGGGCAAACCGCCAACGTAGCACTCAAAGCGTTCGGTCTCATCCAGGACTGTCGTCATGTGGCCTAAGATAAGGTTACTGCACCCTGGGGCCACGCCGCAATCGATCACTGCGGTCACTCCCTTTTTCTTGACCAGCCGGTCCAGTTCGAACGCATCCTCCGGGAAAAAGGCTATGTCAACTATGTTCCTGCCCGATTCGATTACCGTCTTTAGGGTGCGAAAACCCATATGTCCTGGAAGCCCGCCAACCACGAGGTCATAGTCTTTGACCAGCTTTGAAACCGTCGACGAATCCGAGAGATCCGCCTTTATTGCCTTCACATTGGATTCGCCTTTCAACTTGTCCAGGTTGCGCTGATCAAAGTCGACGGCGGTGATCGTAAGGTCAGCGTCGGTTGCCAGATCCTTAACAATAGCTCCGCCTACCAAACCCGCCCCCAGCACCATGACTCTCATCTTATCTCCTCTCGTGAGCCCTAACTTAATACTCCGCTGTGTCCGAAAATCGCGGACCCTTGTTGATAAGCAAGCTGCATACTTCGTTGGCCATCTCCTCGATGGCCTTACCGGTGATGTTGATCACCGGCCACCCGGGGTTCTTTCGAAAGATCTGGTGGCTATATGTCAGTTCCTCTATCACATGTCTGGCATCGCCGTAGTTTATGTCTGCGTGCACCAACTGGGCCAGTCGGGTCTGGCGCAGGGTGACAAGAAGATCCGGATTTATGGTCAGCCCGACGATCCTTTTCTGATCGATCTTGAAAAGCTCGGGAGGGAGATCCATTCCCAGTATTATCGGAATGTTAGCCACCAGAAGCCCCCTGTTATAAGCCAAGTGCATGCACAAAGGCGTCTTTGACGTTCTGGAGACCCCGACTATCACCACATCTGCCTGGCGCAGGTCGTGCAGCCCGTGCCCGTCATCGTGTTTCACCGTAAACCCAACCGCATCGATTCTTTTGAAATAACTATGATCCAACTCCCCCAACAGACCGGGCCTTGACTCCGGAGTGGAAGCAAGAAACCTGGTCAAAGTGGTCAACATTGGCCCCAGAAGGTCCACAGTAAGGACGTTGAGCTCATTGGCCCTGGTGGCTATTTCGTTTCTGAGTTGTCGGGCGACCAGGGTGTACGCCACAAGTCCTTTCTTTTTTGCGGCCGTGGCCAGGACTTCCTGAATCTGTTCTTCGCTTCTGATGTCGGGAACACGCTCTACCTTAACGTTCTCACGCCCGAATTGTACCAGGCTTGCCTGCAATACCCTCTCAGCCGTTGCCCCGGAACCATCCGAGATGACCCATATATGTTTGGCTCTCCGACGGGAAGGTTTCATTTGCTCACTCCGTAGTTGCCCGATTTATCGGGCATTCTGCGGGCTCGATGAATCGAGCAACAACCTACTTTTGGAGTAGGTCGGGCTGCCGAAGGCTGCCCGACATTTAGTCTCTACCTACTTGTCAAGACCGAGTTGTCTTCTGATCAATCTACACAAGCTGTCTTTGATCTCCGCGTGTCGCGGAATTGGTGCCTTCCGTCCGTTCTTCGGATTCGCGTAAATATCATGCTTCCTGCCACTGCGCCTGAGATAACAACCGGCTCTCATCAGTTCTCGAATAAGCTCCTTGCGCTTCAAATCTCGACTCCGATGTCTTTCGTCTTAATCTGCGCCTTGGGGACAATCTCTTCCTCTTCCATCATCAGCTGGTATGCTTCTCTGACGTTCTCCTCCAG
>JBAUFO010000117.1:0-26654 GCA_049679185.1 Candidatus Zixiibacteriota bacterium | reverse complement strand
GGTTCAGAAAGTCGACAAGGTAAAGGGCTCCCAGGGCACACATGGGAGGAATCAGCAGCACTTGATACCTTAAAGGGCGATAATTCCAGGGCATCAAGGCAAGAATGCCCAGCACAAACCACAATGTGAAAAAAAGCTCCAACCTTGAGCAAGATCTGAGATTCTCTAAAATCCTTTTAACTCCGCGGATACTGAAAGAGTAGCTCAACAAAAAAAGTAGGGACAGGATGAAAAGGAAGGGCATCCTGTAAAAAAGGTCAGTGCCCAGTGAGTACTTCTTGCTGACCAACACGCGGGAGACCCCGCCAAAGGAGAACAAGGAGCAGACGAAATCAGAGAGTGAGTGCAACCCTCTGGGAGAACCGTGCAGTCCCACAGACATTGAATAAATGTATCCCGATACGTTCCCAGCAGAAGGATAATATATAATAAGAAACCAGGGCAGCATGACGGCCAAGAAGCCGACTACAAAAAGGAGTACAGGCGGGAATCTTGTCCGCCGAAGTTTGGCTGGAAACTGATCCCGGGTACTTAGTACCATCACGCCCAGACACACGGGGAGTATAAACACGGCCAACATCTTGGCAAAGACAATGGCGCAGGCAAAACAAGCGCCTGAAGGGATCAAAAGCCAACCTCTTTTCATTCCTGAAACGAGAAGGTAAAATCCCAAGACACAGAAGAAGATCACGGGGACCTCGCTGAAAGTGCTACGACCGTACATTAAAGCGAGGTAGTTGAAGCCTAGGAAGAAAGTGGCGAAAATGGCAGTCCTGTCGTCTTTCCCTTTTTTGATCGCCAAATAGAAAAAGATCAGGGTGAGGGAACTTAAAATGGCAGCCACAAAGTTGGCTTGCCATCGTCCGACCCCCACCAGCTTGAAAAAGAGAAAAGAAATCAGAGTCAGAGCCGAATTCAAACACAAGACAATATTGCGCCCGAAAGGATCCCAGCTGCCAAACAATGCTTTGCTTCTGGCAAAGGAAGTATACTGGTCGGGATCACTGTTGACGTCGTGGATATCCCGGCCCTCAACGCTGACAGACTGATTCGGGAATACATTAAAAGGCCGATCTGCAGATAAGCAGAAGCATCTTAGAAAAACGCCCAAGCTGATGATCATTACCGGGAGAAGAATGCGAACAGTAGGGGAGCCCCGGAAACGTTTTCCCAGGATTTCTTCCTTCTGGATCCCGTGAGATGGGATGTTTTGATTCACCTTGGGTTGTGTCGACTTGCGCTTGACGGTTGTGATCTTCATGCTTTCGGTTTGCTTTCCTAAGTGAGGCTGTGTTCTCTAAAGAGTTATGCACGTTACACACAAATCATCCGTTCTTGATAAAAAATATCGGCGGGAACGAGCCTTCGGGTCGGTCTCCAATCCGATCCGTGCTCTGAGAAGTTGTGCCTTGACATCCGACTATTCTGCCGGGAATTTCTGAGCGACAACTAGATAACCGCCATATACTTCATCATGTTTGCTGTCTCGAAGTACCCTTTTTATCTTCGGCTTCAATAACGAACTCAAGATGCTGGTTTGGATGCTTTCTGGGATTGCATACTGTAACCTTAAGAGGCCAGTTTTCTTCTGTATAGCGTGCGGTTTGAGCCTTGATCCTAATAGTTTATACAAATATCCGGCTGTATGATTGGAAATGGACTCCCATATGCGCACGGCTGATTCTGGAAAATAGTGTCCTTCCTGAACAATGTCCAAGCCGACATCTTTCAACCGTGCCTCAACTTTATGATGATTCCAGTAATGGTAGTGATCAAGCCTTGCGTCTATCATCAGCGAATACTCTTCCAAATTCCCGCCTGAAAACCTCTTGGCCCAGAACCTGCTTGTCTTCATCAGCCTATCAAAGCCGGTACTCGGCACCGTGAAAATGAATTTTCCGTTCGGCTTTAGTACGCGACTAACTTCCGCCAACACGTCATCAACATCGGGTATATGCTCAATTACGGAATTTGCAAAACAGAAGTCGAAACTGTTACTTCCTTCTGGGATAGCATTTGCTGAACAGGTATGCACCTTTTCGTAAAGTCCGCTCTTTCTCGCGATAGCGGAATCCTCAACATCCGGGTCAATCCCCACTAATCTGCAAGTTTCCTTGTTGTTCCGAGAATACCTTACCTGCGAGAATATCGCGCTGGTTACTCTACCGTCGCCGCATCCGAGATCCAGAATTCTGCCCCTCATACCCGTCTTCTGGACCAATGTTTCTATCTCGAAGAGGCGCCAGAATAAGGTGGCTGGTTGAAATATGTTGCCGAAAGCCAGCTTATCTAGAATGTGGCAGAGCGTACTATATGAGAGCATACTATTCTGGTCTTGCTCCGTCTGCCTAAGGCATTCCTGGGACTCCAATTGCACTCCCGCCGGAGGCGCAGAGTCTTTGGCGCTGTCGATCTTGAAAAGGCAGTTACTAGCTCGGCCCATCTTTACCTCTTGTGAAACTGGAGAGTAAAATACAATTCTCGTCCAACTCCCCGGAAGAATGCAAATTCCGCGCCTTGAGGTCGGTCACTTTTTCCGAGCTACCACCAGATGGTTCAAGCTGATCATCCAGAAATAAAGGGGCAGGTTTTTCTGCACGACCACCTCGAAACCCGATCTCTCCAGCCACTTCTTGATCGTCCGAGGCGTCCATTGCCTTACGTGCCTGGGTGGATAGAGAGCCGTCTGAATGCGTGGGCGAAAAGCCAACCTCCATCTGAGAGTAGCCAGCCGCGCAAGCGCGTACACCTGATCATTCGGCACAGTGATAATTACGGATCCTCCGGGCTTCAGCACTCTTCTTATCTCAGAGAGAGCTTCATCATGATTAAGGTGTTCAAGAGTATGCATAAAGAAACAGTGGTCAATTGAATTGTCCTTGAAACATAGGGAATAAACGTCACCGACCAATGCGGGCAAATTGTGCTCCCTACAAATCATGACGCTCTCCAACCGTACGTCAACGCCGATCATCGTTTTCTGTCGGTACTTATTTAAGAACTTCTCCAAAAGGATTCCCTCGGCGCAGCCGACATCAATGGCGATCTGCCCGTTCGCCGCGTAAGCCATTATCTTCTCATCCTCGTAGTTCCGGTAGCTGCGAGTAAAGAAGTTCCGAATTTGCTCGCGTTGATGGAGTCCCTTTTGCTTGGGTGATTTGCACGCCTCGTTCACTCAAAAGCCTCCATTATGTACGGGCCTTTAGAACGTGTGAGTCTGTATTCCCGGCAGTCCCCTGTAAATCTGGAGATACCTGTCTATGCATTCCTCCCAGTAGAAATACTTTCGTTCCCTCTCTTTAACTCCGTCCTCATAGATTCTTTCAATTCCTGCTGCTATCGCTTCTGCATTTTTGGGATGGACCAAAACGTATTTTCCGGAGACAACCTCTGGAAGGGCTCCGGCGTTGCTGCACACCACCGGTTTGTTCATGGCACAAGCTTCTGCAGCCACCAGTCCGAAACCTTCTGTTAGCGAAGGAACCACTACACAATCTGAAGCTGCGATATGTCTGACCAGTTCGTCCCTAGACAATTCACTCTTCAGAAGTACGTCTCCGTTCACCCCGAGCTCTTCCATCAGCCTCATCATGTATTCACATCTGTCTCTGGGTTCGGAAGCCAAAATCAGAAGAAGCCTGGAGTTGGGTATTCTTCGGGAAACCGTCGGCACAGCTCGTATCAGATATTCGATTCCTTTGGATATACCGGGTCTGCCGTAAGACATGTAGACGAAACTACCAGTTAAACCTAACTTCTCTTTTACCTCCCTAGGATCGTGTTTCGTCGGGCTAAATAGCTCATAATCGACTCCGCAGTGTACCACTTTCAGTCTCTCGCCCTCTAAGCCCAGGGTCATCACTGAATTCTTGGTGTGCTCAGAGATACAGATGTAATCATCAAATGGCAGTCTGATTACAAATCTCTCAAAAAGCTGATGCAACTTAGCAGAAAGCCAGTTCATTCCGGTCAAAGTTCCCCATAGCGTGCCCCAAGCTTGTAGCACTGTGATGATGGCTCTTTTACGCCGTAGCTTGGCAGCCAGCCATGCCGGCAAGGCGGCGTTATACGTAGTGGTATGAATGACATCATAACTTCTGGCCAGTCTGAATATCTTCGGAAACGACAAGAAGGTGAACCAATAATGCCTGCCGAAGATTTTAGGGGTAAGGATCCGGTACAGCCTAACCCCATTAAACAGCTCCTCTTTCTGCGTATGAGGCACTCTTGTGGTGATCACCACCACCTCACATCCTTTTCTGACCAGACCTTCAGCCACAGTCTGGTAAAGTGTTTCGCCCCCACCCACGTGTGGATAGTAGTATTCCACAACAAAGAGGATTTTTGTTTTCAATTTAACTCCCCGGTGAATCTAAGAGAACGTCATCATTCAACCACATTATTTGCGATAGCCCTCAGGCCAAGAGTAGCCAGGAACACGCTGAGCAGAGCTAAGTCAAGTTGGTCTAAGAACGTCCTGTCGGCGGGACGAAACGGGCGGCTGCAAGGGTCCCTAGCTACGCAGCGTCTCGCATCAACCCTCTTTGGGGTCGCCCCGTTCCACCTTCTTGCTAACAAACTTTAAGGAGGGCAGGCGCTTGGGCCGCCAAGAATGCGATTCTCCGACCGGCAGCTGAGAAGACTGTTGCTTTCTTCTTTTCAATCCAAGAATGCTGATGAAAAAGCTGGAGAAGATTATCTGTACGCCAAGTGTCAGTGACGTTACCGCCGGGATAACCAGGCGCAGGCTGTCTGGATATGAGAGCTCTCCGAAACCCAGTTTCGCCCAATAGACCAGGGCGCCTATCAGAAGACCGAGCCCGGACGCCGCTAGAAGGAGCCCGATTAAAATGCCCACCTCAAGGGTAATGATGGAAAAGAGACGGTTCAGTTTCGGATCTTCTGGAAGCAATCCTTCGGACATGGCAAATACTTTGGTGAACATGGCAAATGAGATTAGCTGAAAGCTCAGGATAATGGCCATGCTGGAAATCAAAAGGGTATTTGTATCAAAAAACGCTGTTCCAACTCTTAGCGGTCCTTGAAGCAACAGGGTGAAGAAGAACGCTCCCACAATAAAACCTATCATCCCTGGAAAAAGGAAAAGCCACCTGGGGCTGTACATCAGCATAAAGCGAAGGTGCCTCCAGCCATCACGCCAGCTCCTGAGGTGAGGAGGGCGTGAACGTCCATCCTTATGCAGGGTTATTGGTATCTGAGTGACTCGCATTCTGTTCAGCGTGGCCTTTATCACCATCTCGGATGCGAATTCCATTCCGGTAGTCCGCATGTCCAGCTTCTCGTACGCCTCTTTGCGGAATGCTCGCAGTCCGCAGTGGAAATCCGAAATCGGACTGCGAAAGAACAGCCGACCTATTCCGGTCAACACCGGATTGCCAATCCAGCGGTGTTTCCACGGCATGGCACCGGCCGCAACGGTCCCCCCTCCCGACGGGAGACGACAACCCATCACTAGATCGTAGCCTTCTCGTAGCTTTTCAATGAATGGGAAGATATGGGAAAAATCGTAACTATCATCGGCATCTCCCATAATTATGTATCGCCCTTGGGCTGCCTCGACACCTCCTGCGAGTGCTGCCCCATATCCTTTTGCTTTCACAGGGATCAAGCGAGCACCGCTCACCTGTGCGATCTCCCGCGACCCATCAGTGCTTCCGTTATCAGCTATTATGATTTCTGCTTTGAGATCATGTTGTCGGATAGACTGCTGGACCTTTCTAATGCAACTTTGGAGAGTTTCTGCCTCATTCAGACACGGCATCACTACTGATACCTCCAGCTCAGATGCTTTCTTCTCTGTTGTAGCTATAATCCCGAGCCGGTCGTAAGCAGGCATTACGCTTGAGACCCCAACACCCTCGGGTTCTGGGTGGCGAGATTTGACAGTCCGCTCTGCTGTGCGAGTTCTGTCTCTTAAGCTTCGCATTGCTCAATGCCCTCTAATCTCTTCCAATTGAGCTATCAGGCGAATATTCTGCGGGTGCAGTTTCAGAGCTTTTTCCCATTCCCCGATCGCCAGAAGCAGATAATCATAACCTCTTTTTTGGTCATACTGATCTGCGTATACCGCGCCCAAGAGTTCGTGAACAAACGAGTTGGTCGGATCAGACCTTGATGCTCTCTCCAGGTACGAAACGGCCTTCTCATAATCCTGTCTGTCATAGTAGATCTCCGCCAGCGTAAGAAGTGCACTGAGATTCTGGGGATACCATGACACAAACTGATCAAGCATTACCATGGCCGAGTCGATTTGATCTTCCTGGATGAGCAACTTCGCTTTCTCAAAATCGGACAATTTGTAGTTTTTGGTATCCGAGTTTCCACTCGATTCTGCCACCCTTAGAATCTGCACCGGGAAATTTCTCAGATGATAGGTGGTGACAGCTTTCGCGTTTCTCATGACCTCAGGATAATCTGTGAAAGCTTGCTCTCTTTGTCCACCCTCCGCTTCAAAAGCCAGATGTGTTATGGGATGCCGCAGGAAAAAATCGGGATCGTCATCCCCGGCATGAAACATGCGCGGAACCCATTTCAACTCGGTTTCCATAACGAGCGTTTGGGAGTAAGGTCCGGAGATCACGGCCCCTTCGCCCAATATCTGGCCTAAATCCTTAGATGAGTTGAGAAGAGAATGCTGCACGTTTCCGGCAGAGTGCCAAAACTGCACAACATTGATTATGACAACCAGTAAGATCGCTTCTGCCACGATCACCCTCTTGCGCGCTTTCATACGCAAGTTGGGTTTCCATCTTTTCGCTTCGTGAAAAACGTAAGTCAGGGGAAAAGAGAGCAAAAGCGAGAGAACTATGATTGAATTTAACTGGACGGTCATCCCCAAAATCTTCGGAAAAAAGGATATGGTATGAAATATGAGAACTGAAGCTGCGGGAATGGAAAGTATCCAAAACCACACACCTCTCTTAGGCTTCTTTTTGATCTCAGAGGGATTCAAGAAGTCGACAAGGCAAAAGGCCGCCAAGGCGCACATCGGAGGGATCAGGAGCACCTGATACCTCAAGGGGCGATAGTTCCAGGGCATTAAGGCAAAAACGGCCACCACAAACCACAATGCGAAAAATAGCTCTAGCCTTGAGCATGTTCTGAGGTTTTCGAGAATTCTCCTCACTTTGAAGATTCTGAAAAAGAGTCCTAATAGAAAAAGCATGGACAAGATGAAAAGAAAAGGCATCCTGTAGAAAAGGTCTGTTCCGAGCGAGTATTCTTTACTGGCAAAAACCTGGGTTACCCCGCCAAAGGAGAAGAGCGAATAAATGAAATCGGAGACGGACCCAAAACCCCTGGGAGAACCGTACAGTCCCACTGACATCCCAGAGACGAACTGAGATACATTCTCAGAGAAGGGAGAGTAAATCAGAAAGAACCAAAGCAATGCCACTGAGGAAGAGCCAGCAGCAAAAAACAGGATGCGGGAAAGTTTAATCTTCCGGTGATCAGCTGAAAACTTTTCTAAAGCGCTGAGAACCACCACGCCCAGACATGCGGCGAGTATGAACATAGCCAACATCTTACCGAAGAAGATCGAAACGGCAAAACAAGCGCCCGAAGGGATCAAAAGCCAACCTCTTTTCAAACCTAACACAAGAAAGTAAATCCCCAGAACAACAAAGAAGATTACCGAGACTTCGGCAAAAGTGCTGCGGCCATACATCACCAGAATGTAATTGATGCCCAAGAAAAAGGCCGCCAAAAGGGCGGTTGTCTGGTTTTTCCACTTTTTGATTGCTAAATAGAAGAAGATTAAAGTGAGAGAACTTAAGCTGGCAGCCACAAAGTTGGCCTGCCAGCGGCCTACCCCCAGGAACTTGAAAAACAAATAAGAGATCAAGGTCAGGGCGGAATTCAAAGCCAAAACAAGATTACGCCCGAACAGATCCCAGTCGCCCCAAAGTGCTTTGCTTCTGGCAAAGGAGGTATACTGGTCAGGATCGGTGTTGATGTCCTGGCTCCACGATAGACTCAGCGGGAGATCCGCGGATAAGCAGAAACATCTGAGAAAAGCTGCCAAGCCGATTATGAAGACAAATAGAAGAACGTTGGCAGCAGAGGAGTTTATGAAGCGTATTCCGAGAAACCTCTCCTTTTGGGGCTTGGGGGACGGTATCATGTTATTCTACCTGGACTTCACTGATTCTTCAGCATAGGATCTACAGCACTATCGTTTCAGTTTCATTGCTTGTATCGACAGTTTGCGCCCCCTGCTTAAGGAGGATTTTCGGCTGACTTTCTTTGCTCTACGCCGTTTCTCCGCCGTGGATCCTATGAATGGACCGTCGGAGAGTATTTGAAGAATTATACAGATATTATGAGATTGAAACTCAGAGGGCGTCAATACCATGTCAATTTAAAGATCCCAGGTGGAAATATGGCGGTTCGTGCTTCGGATTGCTACGCAGGAGAAGAATATCTGAGGAAACGTGATTAGAAGAGAGTATCCGATTAAGGCAGGTGGAAAGCGGTAGTCGGGAAGGCGGTGGAGTGTTGAAAAAGCAAGGCGGGCTTAGCTTGCCCGCCTGATCTCGAATTCGGTTAGCAGTCTGCCTATGGATGAAGGATCAAATTGAGATTCTTACTTCTTTTCTTCTTCTTCCTTTTTGGCTTTCTTGGCCTTTTGGATTTTCTCGATTATCCCTGGAACCGTCTCAAACAGGCCTTCCAGCTTGCCCGGTTTTGCCCCGTGTATGGTGACCTCATCTCCTTTGATCACGATGAAGGCGGCCGGCTCGACCTTCAACCCGCCGCCACCGCCGCCACCAGAGCCTCCTTGCTTCTCCTTCATCTCGCCTTCACCGCCGCCTGCTCCGAATCCTACCATTATCCTGCAGACCGGAATGATGGTGTTGCTGCCGACATTGATGGGATCGCCCAGGATGGTTTCGGTCCTGGTAATTGATTTGATCTCGTCCATCAAGGTCTTGATAATCGCCTCGGCTGTGCTTGCCATCTTTAATTTCACCTCCTTTTAAGTTCAATTAGAGCTTTCACTATTTGTATTTTCGGTAGGGCGAAAAACATCTTTGATGCCGAGACAACGACGTTCACCGGTCTAATGCTGAAAACCGTCTCCGCACTGCCTCTCGGGAGTTGATTCACGAAATCGGGCTGAACCAGCACCCGGGCATTGGGCAAAAGGAAATCGGTCGAGTGTTTCAGAGCGCAAAGCTGCCCGTAGAAGATGCCGGTAAAGGCCGGATCCGGCGTGGCCACGTCGACCTCGAGGCTAAGCTCATCCCATCGGATGGCTCTGAGCAGGTCTGCGAGAAAGCGAAATGCTATCCGAAGGACTCGCACCAGAAGCTCCTTCTTGATCCATAGGTCCAGCGGTCTCAGCTTGGATTTCTTCTTTTTCTCTTTGTCGACTTCTCCTCCTGCCTTTGATTTCTTCGTTTCTGTCTTCTTAACGTCCTTTACCGGCTTCTTGAACTTCCTTGTAATGATTCTCTGATGGAACAAATCCAGTCCAAAGATCTTTTCTCTGAGATTCCCCTCAACGTCCATCACCAACCAGCTCAAAGCCAGCGATCCCTTCTTGTCGTTAAAGATCAATCGGAGTCGGATCGGAGCAACAAGGCAGATCAGAGTCAGGATGGCAACAATACACAGCGCAACGGCGAAAAAGGTAACCATAAGATTCGATGCCGTGCTGCCTCAGACGGAAACGCAACTTAAGCTCATGCGTCAGACTCAGGCAGAAACAGCCCTCCCATTATGATACGGAATGCCGGGGTGCCGGTTCGCTATTTCTTCCGGATAGCTATATAGGTGCAGATTCCGATACCCCCGAACAGCACCAGGAAAGTAACTATCATCATCACAATCGCTGAAGCGGGCATTATTCTCTCCTTTTCACTATCATCAGAATGATTCCCAATACCGGCAGGAGCAGGACCATCATCCAGCCACCCAAGAACTCAGCCAGCCTGGGGTAGCCCTCGTACGAGCTTCCTATCCTTTCCAGAAGCTCGGCAAGAAACAGGCCTCCCAGCACCACCGGTACGAAAAACCTGATGAGGATGTCCCACCACACTCCGACCCTGAATTCCGAGATTCCGTTCACGTATTCCTTTATCTTTCCGCTGCCGAAGACCCATCCTATCAGGATGCACTCTCCCAGGCAGACCAAGGAGAGCCCGAACCTATTCATGAACCTATCCAGAATGTCCAGCCAGTAGAGACCGGCCCCGGTGGTGAATATGATGCCGATGATAAGGGCGACAGAGCAGACCGCTGTGTTGGAGATCCGATGTGAGGCCTTCCATTTGTCTCTCACTCCCGCCGCCACCGCCTCGGCTAAGGAGAAGGCGGAATCGATCCCCAGGGTTAGCAGCATGAGGAAAAAGAGCACCCCGAAAAGGGGCTGCCAGAAGGGTAGATTGCTGATGATGTGGGGATAGGTCACGAAAGCCAGCCCCGGACCGCTAGCCACCACCTCCGCCACAGGCTTGCCCACTTTCACCGCGTAATACCCCAGGGCGCCGAACACGGCAAATCCAGCCAAGAATGAGGTAGCGCAGTTGGCCAAACTGATTAGAAATGCATTATTTACGATGTCGGTCTTTCTGGGGAGAAAACTGGAATAGGCAATCATTATCCCAAAGCCGACGCTTAAGGAGAAAAAGACTTGTGTGTAAGCCTCCAGCCATATTTGGTGAGAAAGCAGCCTGTGGAAATCAGGGGTAAGATAGAACTTAAGTCCCTCAACCGCTCCCGGAAGCGTGACCCCCCTGACCACAAAAATGAGAAGCAAAAACCAGGGAATCAGAACCGTGACATACACCACCTTTCCCACGGTTTTGGCGCCCTTCCAGATGGAGAAGAATATTGCTATCCAACTTAAGAAAAGACCGAGGAAGATATATCCCTTTATCCCCCCTATCTCAAGGGGGCTCTCTGTCAATCCCAACGTTTGTTGATAGAAGAAACCCGCAGGATCGTCTCCCCAGGCTAAGGTGAGGGAATGATAGACGTAGTTGAAGCAATAACTCATGATCACCGCGTAGTAACAGACTATGAAGAATCCCACTAAGATTGCCACCCAGCCGAACCATTCGAATTTTCTGTTTACCTTACGGAAGGCCTCGGAAGCAGATCCTTGTGTTTTATGGCCCAGGCCTAACTCCAAGATCATAAGCGGAATCCCGGCGGTGAACAGGGCCACCAGCCAGGCCACCAGGAAGGCACCCCCACCATTGGCATAACATATATATGGAAAGCGCCAGATATTCCCCAAGCCGATGGCTGAACCGATAGCCGCCAAGATAAAAGCGAACCTGCTATCCCACTGATCTCTTTTCTCCATGAGTCCCTCCCGAAAAGAGCAAGATTTAAGAGCCGAACAAAGCGAATTTTCTGAGAATATATTTGAAAAAATCCCATGCGCAAGCAATAAAATCGTCAGAGACATACTTTTTTGCTCGTGCAGATATTTTCCGCATTTGCCGGCTATACTCTCCGCAGGACATCAGTAGGGATGAGGATATGGGAACTTTTTTGTTGCCTCGTTTGACCCTTCTTGCTATAATTGCCCTAACTTCAAGAGGAGGGATTAAGATGCCATTCTGGACCAAGTTCTGGGTGATTACCCCACCCATCGTGCTTTTGGCCATTACCATCATCTTCTATATCGTTTCCGGCAAAAAGAGGGAGGGATAGATGGATCCGATATTGATAGGATTCTTGGCCTATCTGGTTTTGTTGATGATCAAGGGGTCGCTGACCTTCAAATACAACAAGACCATAGCCGACTTCGTGCTGGCGGGCAGAAGATTGGGGCCCTGGCTGGTTTCCTTCAGCGAAAGAGCCTCTGGAGAGAGTGCCTGGCTCTTGATAGGTTTGCCCGGGTTAGCCTTAGTATCGGGATTCAATGCCATCTGGCCTGCCATCGGGTGTGTGTCCGGAATTCTTTTCTCTTGGACGTTCATCTCTCACCGGCTGAGAACGCAGACGGAGAAACATGGCGCCCTAACCCTCCCTGACCTTTTTGAGAATCGATTCTCGGACAAGACTCACCTTCTGCGCATGGTCTCCACAGTTATCATCATCTTTTTCTTTACCATATATGTCTCAGCGCAATTTCTGGCCGCGGGAAAGGTGCTTAACACCATATTCGGAATCACCCAGTTTCAGGGGATGATGATCGGGGCATTCATAATCGTGATCTACACCATCATGGGCGGATTCTTCGCTGTGGCCTGGACCGATCTGCTGCAGGGAACCATCATGGTATTCACGTTGGTGTTGCTTCCAATAGTAGGATTGATCGAGTTGGGTGGCGTGGACAAGCTATCTTCGACCATCAAAGACATCGATCCCGGTCTTCTTCTGTTAGGCGGTGGAAAAGCAGGCTGGGCCATGATCGCCTCGATTCTGGGCGGTTTGGGTATCGGGCTGGGTTACATGGGACAGCCTCACCTGGTGACCCGGTTCATGGCAATCAAGGATCCGCGCAAGCTGCGTCAGGGAACTATGATTGCCATATGCTGGGCGGTTTTGGCTTTCTGGGGAGCGGTGTTCGTGGGAATAGTCGGGCTGGGGCTTTTTGGAAACGTCTTTGCCGATCAGGAGCAGATCATGCCCTACATGACCAAAACCCTGGTCCCGGCGTGGCTGGCAGGAATCTTAATCTCCGGAGCCATCGCCGCCATGATGTCCACTGCCGACTCGCAGCTTTTGGTCAGCACCTCTGCGGTCTCAAGAGATATCTACAACCAGATGATAAAGAAGGACGTGCCGGAAAGAAGGTTGGTGCTGATCAGCAGGGTGGCAACTCTGGTTATAGGAGTGATCGCATTTATGCTGGCGCTGAGCGCTCAGTCACTGGTCTACTGGCTTGTTCTTTATGCATGGGCTGGCTTGGGAGCGAGCTTTGGGCCTGCGCTTCTGACTACCCTATGGTGGAAGAAGGTCACCAAGCAGGGCGTCCTCGCCGGTATGATTGTTGGGACTGTCACCGTGCTGATCTGGTACAATGTGCCTGTTCTCAAGGACTCACTTTATGAACTGATCCCGGGCTTTTTCCTGTCCCTTTTCTCGATCATCACCGTGAGCCTGCTAACTCAGAAATCAAATGTAAAGCTGATCTGATTGGTGAGCAGAATGGTAATGGATTCGCCGTGAGTGGATTCACCGTGAACGGGCAAAGCGTCCACTATCTACCAGGGCAAAAGGCGAAAAGACCTCACCCCCTGTATCCCCTTCAGGGTGAATCCCTTCAGGATGAACCCCTCTCCCCCGCCTCTGGCGGGATCTGCGACATAACATGGAGAGGGGGACGAAAGGGGGAGAGGTGAATTGTTTCTTTGCGTCCGGAAAACAACTTCCCGACGCAACTGAGAGCGAAGCATCTCTTGGTTCCAGATTCTTCCCCCGCCAGAGGTGGGGTCAGAATGACATGGGTCGAGTCACCAGCAGGGTAAGCACTCGACAAAAAAGCTTGCTAAGTCGGGTGGCAAGCATTATATTTGCCGATGGAAGGGGGCTTTTTTTATTTGTACGTTATGGCCAAAAAGGTGATCGCCATAGACGGGCCGGCGGGGTCCGGGAAGAGCACTACGGCTAAATTAGTGGCCAAGAAGTTGGGCTTTCTGTATCTCGATACCGGAGCCATGTACCGCGCCATAACCCTCAAGGCCCTCGACGATGGCGTGGATGTCAACGACGAAGAGAAGTTGGAGAAATTAGCCAGGGACTCCCTGATCTCGTTTGAGAATAAGGACGGCGAGAGCAGAATATGGCTGGACGGAAAGGACGTGTCCGAAGGAATAAGGGAAACCCGGGTCAATAGAAACGTATCCTATGTGTCCATGCATAAAAAGGTAAGAAAGGTGTTGGTGGAGAAACAAAAGCAGATAGGCGAAGAGAACGATCTGGTGGCTGAAGGAAGGGATACCACCACGGTGGTCTTTCCTCACGCTTTCAAAGTTTATCTGGATGCAGATATAAAGGAGAGAGCAAAAAGACGCCTTCTGGAGCTTCAGGAAAAGGGCATTCAGACCACACTCGACGAACAGGGGGAGGAAATCTCCAGAAGGGACAAATTAGATTCGGGAAGAGAAGCCAGCCCGCTTCTGAGGCATAAAGACGCGGTGGTGGTAGACACCACCAATCTGACCATCGAACAGCAGGTGGAACGGGTGGTTCAGCTTTTCAAACAAGGTACGGAACATTCAGGTTGATTTGATGTGAAAACCCACTACTACTTTGCTTGTATAAGCATCAGACTTATTCTTAAGATCTTCTGGCGCTACAAGAGAATCGGCGCAGAACACGTGCCCAAAAGCGGCGGTGTGATCATTGCCTCGAACCACGTGGCCTACGTTGACCCGCCGTTTCTGGGAGCTGTCGCTCCGCGAGAGCTTTTCTATCTGGCAAAAGCAGAGCTTTTTTCCAACGCGCTTTTCGGCTGGCTGCTTGACAAATGCAATACCATCCCCATCGCGCGTGGAGCCTTCGATAGAAGGGCCATCCGCCGGGCAGTGGAGCTCTTGAGGGAAGGGAAGGCGCTTCTACTCTTTCCCGAAGGGACCAGGAGCAGAAGCGGGAGATTTCTGGAACCCAAGCTGGGCGTGGGAAAGATAGCACTGGAGGCAGGAGTGCCTATAGTCCCGGCCTATATTTACAATTCGGGAGCGTTGCTCTCTTCCCTCTTAGGCAGAAAAAGAGTGATCATCGGATTTGGCAGACCCATCGGGACGCGTTTGCTGGAGAGTTTGCCCAGAGACAGGGAGGGATACAAAAGCATCGGGCAGGAGATAATGAAGAGGATCGGAACGCTGAAAGAAAAGATAGAAAGATGCGTTTTTTGATTTGTTTATTGAAAAGAATTGCGTAAATTACGTAGGTTAAGACCGGAAATGAAAGTGCACGTGGTAAAAGAGGCAGGTTTCTGTTTCGGAGTGAAAAGAGCCATACGGCTTGCCTCTAATGCGGCGAAGAGCAAGGCAGGAAAAGCCTACACTCTGGGACCGTTGATTCACAATCCGCAGGTGGTGGAAGACTTAGAGAAAAAGGGAGTGCGCGCGGTAAAAGAGATACGAAAGAACCGAAAGGGGACACTGATAATACGTTCGCACGGCGTTCACCCTCAGATACTCAAACGCATAAGGACCAAAGGAATCAAGGTGGTGGATGCCACCTGCCCCTTTGTGAAAAAGGCTCAGAGAATGGCAGGACTGCTTCATGCTCAGGGATATCAGGTGGCGGTAGTGGGCGAGGCTCACCACCCGGAGGTTCAGGGGATCGTAGGATATGCCGGCGACTCGACTATGGTGATAAACAAGAATCGGATGAAAAGGAGCTTCCCCCGTTTCCGGAAACTGGGTGTGATCGCCCAGACCACCCTGAGCATTGATGCGTTCAAACAGGTGATAGGAAGGCTGATTGAGTGCACGGAGGAGTTGAAGATATGCAACACCATCTGCGATGCCACTGCCCGCACTCAGAGGGCTACCTTAAAGCTGGCAGGCAAGGTGGACATGATGATCGTGGTGGGGGGGCATAATTCCGCCAACACAACTCGCCTGGCCAAGTTGTGCAAGCATCTGGGCACTCCCACTCGCCACGTGGAGACCGCCGGGGAACTGCGAAAGGTGTGGTTCAAAGGCAAAGAATCCGTGGGCGTCACCTCCGGCACCTCTACCCCGGAGTGGTTGATAAAACAGGTGGTGGAGGGCATTAAAAGCTTGAATTGACACGTACATAGAAAGACATCCCCTTCGGGGGAAATTCAATATAAAGGAGGATCAGTTTAATGGTTGAGGAGAAGAAACAACAAAATGCTTCTGCCTCCAAAGCAAAGGAGAGCAAGGCAAAAAAGACTTCCAAAAAAGGAGGTGATAAAGAAGTCAAGGCTCAGGAGAAGAAGCCTGTCGTTCGCAGAAGACGGATCACCAAGAAAAAGCCCGTGATTAAGAAGGAACCCCCAGCCAAGAGGGAGACCACGGTGGGGAAGGAGGCTGTCGCCAAGAGGGAAACTGCCGCCAAAAGGGAGAGAGTCCCTACTCGGACAAGAACCGAAGCAACGGCCGAAAAAGCCAAAAGGCCGCGGGAATCCGCCGCACCCAGGGTTGAGGAAAAACCGCCCCTGGTGTCGGCATGGGCCATATCCCAGGCCATGGAAAAGGAATACTCCCCCGAGGAGTTCGAGCATTTCATGCAGATGTATGAACCCACGCTTTCGGACATCGAGGAGGGAGAGATCGTCAACGGAAGAGTGATGGGGGTGACCAAAGAGGACGTGATCGTGGACGTGGGGTTCAAGTCTGAAGGCATTATCTCCATCTCCGAATTCCCCGAGCCCATCAACGTCAAGGTGGGTGACGAGATCGAGGTGTATCTGGATGCCATCGAGGATCAGGATGGGCAGCTGGTTTTGTCCAAGCAGAAGGCCGACTTCATGCGAGTGTGGGACAGAGTCAAGGAGGCGCACGATAAGACTGAATTGATTGAGGGGAAGATCGTGAGAAGGATCAAAGGGGGAATGGTGGTCGATCTGGTGGGGGTGGATGCTTTTCTGCCCGGATCACAGATAGCCCTCCGGCAGATTCCCGACTTCGACGCTCTGGTGGGACAGGCCATGCAGTTTAAGGTGATAAAGCTCAACAAGGCCAGACGCAATATCGTGGTCTCGCGGAGATCCGTCCTGGAGGAGGAGAGACAGAAACAAAGGGAGAAGCTGCTCAAGGAGATCGAGCCGGGACAAGTGAAAGAAGGGCTGGTGAAAAACATCACCGACTTTGGCGTGTTCATCGATTTGGGCGGGGTGGATGGACTGCTCCACATTACCGACATGTCCTGGGGCAGGATAAGTCATCCCAGCGAACTGGTTGCCCTGGGAGACAACATCAACGTCAAGATCATCGACTTTGACAAAAACACGGGTCGAATCTCACTGGGATTGAAGCAATTGACCCCCTATCCCTGGGAGAAGATTGATGAGAGGTATCCGGTGGGCCAGAAGATCAAAGGGAAGGTGGTTTCCATCACCGATTACGGAGCCTTTGTGGAGTTGGAGAAGGGTGTGGAGGGTCTAATTCACATCTCGGAGATGTCCTGGACCCAGCACATAAAACACCCCTCCAGGCTGATGGCAATTGGTGACACGGTGGAGGCCAAGGTCCTGTCCGTGGACAAGGACAATGAGAAGATCTCGCTGGGAATAAAACAGCTTGAACCGGATCCTTGGGAGAATATCGAGCAGAAGTACAAGGTCCACAACAGGGTGACGGGAAGAGTGAGAAATCTCACCGCCTTCGGAGCTTTCGTCGAGTTGGAGGAGGGCATCGATGGGCTCGTTCATATCTCTGATTTGTCCTGGACCAAGAGGATTCAGCATCCTTCGGAGGTTATGAAGAAGGGTGAAAGGGTGGAGGTGGTGGTGTTGAACGTAGACAGGGAAAACCGCCGCATATCGTTGGGCTATAAACAGCTTGAGACTGATCCCTGGCCGGAGTTATCCCGAAAGTATGGCATGGGCAAGGAGCTCACCGGAAAGATCCTGCGTTTGCTGGATCGGGGTGTGATTGTGGACCTGGGAGCCGACCTGGAGGGATTCGTCCCCACCTTGCACTTGGGGAAACCCGAGATCTCCAAACCCTCAGATGCTTTCAATGTAGGGGACGAACTGCCCCTGAAGGTTATCGAATTCGATCACCCGGGCAAGAAGATCGTTCTCTCCGTAGAGGCCTATTATCGGGGCAGGGAAACGGCAGAGCATGAGGCTTTCCTGGTCAAACATCCCACCAAGACCCAGAAGGTGGAAGAGATAGTCGAGGAGAAGCCCAAGCTGGAAGAAGCAACTCCGGCTGAGGAGGTGAAAACGGAGAAGAAGGAGGAGGAATCTCCTCCGGAGACTCCGGCAGAGCCAAAGGAACAGGAGATCGCTCCGCAGGTAACCGAAGACAAGCCCGCGGAGGAGACGCCCGCTGAATCACCGGCTGCCTCGGAGGAAAAGAAGGAGGCAGAACCGGAAGAGGCTCCTGCTCAAGATGAATCGGCGGCTCCGCCCGGCGAGGAGCCTGAAGAAAAGACAGATACGTAGCTCTGCTATAAATGGAAAGTGAAAAGCGGTGGCAGCCCTTGGAATTCGAGATTGGCTGCCGCCGCTTTTTTTGCTGCGAGTGGATTCTCAAGGTAGGGTGCGCTACAGGACATCTGTGGGCCACGTGCCCGCCCGGCGGTACTGGTGCATCTGGTGCTTCTGGTGCTTCTGGTGGTTATTTTTATTTTTTTGTTCACTTTACCTCCAAGCAGTTATCAGGCAAAGAATTATGTACGTTTGAATCTGCATTCTGAGGATGCTTCGAAACTCAGCACAAGTGGTTCGGAAGCTCACCACAAGAGTAGTTGGTCGTCCCAGAGGATGGCGGAGCACCCGTTGGGTGTTTTCGCCCTTGTGAATCCCATGGGGGAAAGGAGCCTGCGGCTTTTGACTCACCGGCTGGACATGCGGGACATGGGGGACTTGGGGGACGTGGGGATGGCTGTTTTTCATTTTTTTCATCGCTCGAAAATGTGTTTTGAGAGAGAAGTTGGTCGTTCCAGATGATGGCGGAGCACCCGTTCGGTGTTTTCGCCCTTGTGAATCCCATGGCGGAAAGGAGCCTGCGGGGGGTCTTGACCTGCTGGCCGGACTTGCTGGACATACTGGACTTGCTGGACTTTGTTTTTGGTTTTTTTCACTATTCGAAGTCCGGCGTCGAGATAGAAGATCGTTATCCCGGAGGGTGGCGTTGGCTCCTGCCTGGCTCTTCGCGTTTTTGAAGCCGACGGCGTGGAGGGGCCGGCCGACCGGGTGATTGGTGAGCCGGGTTTGTTTGGAGTCGGCATCAAGCAGATGGTTCATTTGATTCCTCTTCTCCCTCACGGGGGCATGTATACGCAAAAAAAACATTTGCCTCCCTATAAACACTGGAGCTATCTTCTTCACCATTGAAGTTGGGGTATATTTGCTCTTTGTGGGAAGAGAGGATACGGGTGACGTAGCAAGATGGGATTTTATGTTTGTGTCAGGTGCGGGGGGCCCAGAGCTACGGACCGATAACATGTGCAGCCAAATCGTCTATGCCAAAAAGCTTACAAACCTCGCGAATTTCGTGCTTGGGTATCAGAGCCAGCATCTTTGGCAGGCGTAAATGGGATCTGAATATTCTCTGGCGATGACGGTTGTTGGCTTTGCAACGCCAATGTGGGCGGTGACCCCAGTACCCAAATTCCACGGGTGAATTGCATGCGGCGCACTTTAGCACCCCATCAAAAGGATACGGTTGGTCAATTCCTCGTGTGTAGCAGTTGTTCCTGACGCAGCGCCAGTAGTATGGCTGAGCTGCGCCCTCTGCGGCCACAATCTCCGAGGCACAGATCGGGCAAGCTGACAGGGGAGTGCCGGGAACAGAGAGAAGCTCGTGAAGACGTAGAGTCTGGAAATAGTCAGCAAGAACAGCGCTGCTTTTCCGCCTCTCCATTACTTCCTGTGTATTTGAGAAACTCAAAGGATTCAGAGAACCCGACCATGTGATATCATCGTCGACAAACACAAGTTTCTCATGCATGCGCATCTTGTGCACAACCACTGCACCCATTGCGGAAAGCCGAGCCTCCATTTGGCGGACTTGAGGAAGTTCCGCCTTTGAGCGTTCCGAGTGTGACTTAGTAATTAGAAAAATGGAAACCCCTCGCATTGCCGCCGCCTGGAGTTGCGGCATCAAGAAAGCCAACCTGTCCTGAGTGATGAATGGAGAATAAATGATGATGCGATTGCTGCTTCTCGAGAGATCGCTCGACAGGATGCGGAAGAAATCGGCCTGAGTAACAACGATACGTCCCGAATCTGGCTCGATTTGTCCGCCCAACATTGTCATCTGTGCCCTGGCGGCCCTGGCCGCCAAACCATCTGGAATAACCTGTGATGCTTCGATGCGTGGGAAGAAGTCCAAAAGGAAGGGGAGAAGTGTCTTGCCCAGAAACGCATTCTTGCCTTGGGTGCGACAGTAGGAGAAATCGCCCAGAATGAATAGTCGGAACTTGGCGCGCGTCAACCCAACGTTGAGGATAGGCCTGATTTGATCGTCCAATGAAGGGATGAATAGGTTGACTCGAAAATGCGGCTCGTCAGCAACCAAGTCAAAGATGACCGCGTCTGCCTCTGAGCCCTGAAAACTGTGGGCTGTTCCTGAAATAACATCGTCCTGAATCTCAGGATTTTGCTTTAAGAGGACACTCACTAATTTGGCGTGTGCCCGGTACGGGGCCACGATCAGAATCCGCTTTGGCGCTCCTTCTGCACGAATGTGACGTCCTGGGTTCAGAAGCTGCTCAGCCAAGTCCACCGCGACGGTCGCAGAGAGAAAATTGAGCCTGCTGGAATTCCCACCTTTCACAACACTGGTGACCCAGGCGTTCAGCGAACCGGTGTCCACGAGCACTACTGGATTGTCATGGGGCCAATCGGTCCGGTACCAGTAAGGGAATTCATCATAGCCTTTGATTGGTTCATGCTGACTGCGGAGTGAACCGTCATAGAACAGGTTCGCGACTTCTGCGATCTCCGGAAGCATTCGTCTCTGTTCATCCAGAGGGATGAAATGGTCTGGAGGACTGCCCTTTTCCCATAGAGCCTTGAGGCCTGATACTTCAAAGATGTCACGACCAAGCCAGTTTTTGGTAAGTTCCTTCTTAGAAAGCACAATAGGGGGTAACTGCTTGAAATCGCCCACGACAACTAGGTTCTTTTCGGAAAGAAGCGCCGCCGCCCATAGGGCGGGGATGGGAGCCATTGATGCCTCGTCCAGAATGACTGTGTCGAATCTGCGCGCTTGAATGTCGTCACTGAGATAAGTTTTGGTCAAGGTAGCGCCAACCACGGAGGCATTGCTGATAACGTCGCGTTCCACCTGCGCCAGGCGTTCGTCTATGTTCTCCAGTTCCCTCGTCACTTGCTGAATCTCAGAGCGAAGCGACCTTGTCCTATCGTTAAGAGTGGGTAGATCGGATACTTTGTACTCGGCCGCGAGTCTCTGGTGTGCTTCCCGGGCCAAATCCAGCCTCTCATTCAACTGGGACGGCTCATCTTCAACAGCGTCCCATTCACGCAATTGAGCCAGGAGGCGAGAAAGGAGGGATGAAGTTGCTTTCCGCACTTCGCTGATGCGATAATGAGCGGATTCGACGGATTCTTGCAAGTCCTTGAGTTGTCTTAACTGTTCGCACACGTTAGAGTACACATCATCTGGATTCCCGGTTAGGCTCGCTGCTTTATGTCTCTCCTCCGATTCAAGCTGCTCGATTTCGGAGCGCACAGACCGGATGGCGGATTCGATTCCAGCTCTCTGCTCCTCAATGTTTCGGAGGATGTCCCGTGTGCTTGTCTGCAGATCGAGTTCTTGGGAATAAGTGCCGATGGCTTCATGTCGTGACAACTCACCATCAAGTTCAAGAATTCGGACCAGTCTAGCTCCGGCTCTCTCATACGCTGTCTGAGATGCGCTCAATTCCGCTTCAAGCGTAGCAACTGCCGTGCGCAGATCACTCACAATAATCTGTTGTTCATGAGGCTTGGGGAGGCGCTTTAAGACCCGCATTAGAGCACCAGTGTTGCGTGCCTGTGTGAGAACTCCATCGGCTGCTGCGTAGCGATGCTGCATATCTGCAAGGCGTTGTTCCGCTTCCACCATTCTTTGAGATACTGTTTCGATAGTCGATCTCTGTTCAGTTGGCGTCGGATACCTTGCCCGCTCTTCCCTCAATGGCGCGATGCGCTCCGCGGTTTCGACCCGACTTTGCTGATCCCGCAATCGGTGCTGTATCTGTGTGAGTTCTGCATTGATTCTCGGTGACTCTTCGTTGAGTCGTGTCTGTTGATCCATCTTTGAAGTGATTTCCTTGCGGAGGGCAAAGATTTGGGATACGCGGTCACGAAGCTCCACCAGAAGAGGGTATTGCCGCTTCAATTCTGATAAGGTGGTTTCCTCCAACCGCAGCTGGTGCTCACGTTCTTGAAGGTCCTCCAGCGCGCTGGCGGACTGTTGGATGTCGGATTGTGCGGTTTCGATCCAGTCAATAATGGAGATCTCCTTCTGAACACGAGTCAGTTCTGTGTTGAGTGTCTGCATCTCCGAGGACAGCGTTTCACGTCGTCGGACCAGCTCACGAGACTGTCGCTCAACCTGCCGCTCAAGAAGCACGTCGGCGTAGTCGTTTTTGAGAACTTCATCCCTGACCTCACCAACACGGATTACAGCCCCTTGTTCCAGTTTGTCCGGCATTGCTCTGGCGACCTGTGTTATCGCCTGATCAACCGCGATGTTTGTATGCGAGACAATCAGAACTGTCCGTACCGAGCTGTGAAGATATCTGGCGATAGCACCAATAGTATAGGTCTTTCCTGTCCCCGGTGGTCCCCAGATCACCGTGAGGTTGCGTCCAAGAGCGCTTTCCAAGGCACGCATCTGGCTTTGGTTGAGCTTCGGCACGTCAGGAGGCTTCTTGGGGCTCCCACGAGCAGGTGCTGAACCGAGCATTCTCGCCGCGGCTGAATTGTTTGCAGATGCGTTGTCCTCGATTCTGTCAATGAGTTTTCGCATCAAGATCGTGAGATTGGTCTGGAGACGCGCAGTCGGTACAAACTTTCCTAGATCGTTTTCCACACTGATGACGATCCGCAAACCCTCTACTGAAACGACCGTTACTTCGATTGGAGGCTTTCCAGGTACGATTAGATCTCCAGGTGCTCCGTCAGGTGTATTCAGAATTGTGTCAATCAGGAAAGCATATTGATGAGCCCCAGCCTGCTGTCCCACTTTGTGGCCGTTGCTGAGGGGGATGGCGCTGTTAGAAGCATGTCGCTTGGCTACCTGAATTTCGTCCTGCAAGGCAGCACGAAATTCATCAAGCAGCGGCGGGAGCGGCTTCCTGTTATCTGTGAATGTGCTATCCAGGTTATCCATGATCGAGCCAGCAGTGCCGGGACACCCCTAAGTTATGTTATGGCAAAAGCATTAGGTCGGGAGTTTCACACTCCTTCCATGTAATATAAATTACTCCAACCCCTTGTCAAGAGTTTCTGCTTTCTACTTCTGACCCGGGAGAACCTGAGTGCTGACGGAGAATTCGGGGCCAGGCGCAATTCCTGACGCAACGCCCGAAGTTTTGAACTCACCCCCTTGCCCCCCTTCCCCGCCTTAGGCGAGGTCTTCGACCTTAATCCGTCCCAGACGCCCTATAGGCCTGCAGGGGGCCTGTCCGGGGGGGGGCGTCCGCCCGCTACTCAGAATCGGGTCAGGAGCGGGCAGTTCCTTATCCACTACCCTAGTTTCAAGATGTCTATCATCTGTTGGTGTATTTTGCCGTTGGAGGCCAGAATCTCTTTCATATATATATTGAATGGTCCCCCTGAGAAATCCGTGACTTTGCCGCCCGCCTCTGTAACGAGCAGGCTTCCCGCTGCCGTATCCCACGGAGAGAGCTTCAACTCCCAGAACCCATCAAATCTACCCATCGCCAGGTAGCACAAATCCATAGCGGCCGAACCTGCCCTCCTGATGGCCTGGGCTCGCTTATAGAAGTTGGTGAAATGATCCAGATTGTCGATGTCGGACGTTCTTATATCATAAGGAAAACCGGTGGCCAGCAGGCTCTGGGATAAGTCAGCCGTCTGCGATACCGAAATTTTGCGCTTGGTTTTCTCGAATTTCCTTCCTTTAGATAGGAAGGCACCCTTTCCTTTCTCGGCCACGAACAGTTCATCCAAGTTGGGGCTGTAAACCACACCCAGAATGGACTGTTGTCCTTTCTGCAGGGCGATTGACACGCAGTAGCACGGAAAGTCGTGAGCATAGTTGGTGGTGCCATCCAGGGGATCAATCACCCAGTTGTATTCAGACTGCGACTCCTTACCGCGGCTTTCCTCGGTCAAAATTCCGTGGTCGGGAAACTCGCCTGTGATGGCCCGGATGATCGACTCCTCGGAGAGCCGATCCACCTCTGTCACCAGGTTCACCTCGTCTTTGAATTCAATCTCTTTGACCTTTCCAGAATGCTCCCGGAGTATATCTCCTGCCCTCAAAGCGGCCTGAATAGCGATGGTTGTGTGCTGTTCCATTTCCTCTCCCTTGTCAACGGCAGATTCCGATTATTGTCGCGCTCACTTTGGAAAAGAATATCCTTTTCAGAATTTAAATCAAGACTTTTTGTTTTGTTTCCGTAGAAATGTTGTTAAGATTCGTCTTGCTTTTATATTTGGATTTTCTATATTCGGTACGCAGTCGTATGGCGTGTGGGTGTGGATTGAACGCAGTGAGAATACAACTCAGGTAGATCGGCAAGAGGCCGATTAAGTCAGAGAAAGCGCGGTTAAGTAAGCTGCAACTGTTCTGGAGAGGTACCCAAGTGGCCAAAGGGAACAGACTGTAAATCTGTCGGCTGATGCCTTCGAAGGTTCGAATCCTTCCCTCTCCATTTGTTGGTTCACAGTTCACGGTTTACAGTTCATGGTAAAATCTTTGCGAGAGTGGGGTGGGGAACCGTCCACTGTGAACCGTCAACTGATCATGCGGGAGTAACTCAGTTGGTAGAGTCATCCAAATGGATTGGTCGTGGGTTGACGCCATGGAGTAATTAACAGTTCTTAGAAAGAAATCTAGCGGGAGTAACTCAGTTGGTAGAGTCACAGCCTTCCAAGCTGTTTGTCGCGGGTTCGAGCCCCGTCTCCCGCTTTATGATCATTAACGGTTTCGCAGGAAGAAGCTGGTAGAGTCATCCATCTGGATTGGTCGCGGGTTCGAGCCCCGTCTCCCGCTTTTTTTGCTCTTTGATATGTTTTACGTCTATGTTCTGAGAAGTTCGGTCGATGGCAACCTGTATATCGGTCAAACTTCAGACCTCGAGAAGAGAGTGGCGCTACATAACGAAGGGAGAATTCGGTCAACCAGCAGACGATGCCCCCTGGAATTAGTCCACGTAGAAGAATACGAGACTCGCGGTGAAGCCATAAAGAGAGAAAGATTTCTAAAGAGCATAAAAGGCAGAGATTTCAAGCGCGCACTAAGGGAGAGCAAACAGGGTTTATGACTCTCTGAGCTGGCAACTCAGTTGGTAGAGTCATCCATCTGGATTGGTCGCGGGTTCGAATCCCGTCTCCCGCTTTTAGTTTCGTTTGAGTCTGGGTGGGCATCGCGTTTTGTTTTTTTCTTCTCGATTTTGATTCCACCGCTTTAAGGGATCGCCAATACTGAAAGAATAAGGTTACCCGTTCAGAGGAGGCTATTTTTGACGATAAAACTTATGGTGGAGTATGCGCTACGAGACGAAGACATTGATGCCCGGCATGTAGTAGTAGACGGATAGAATCCAGAGGATTCAATAGAAGCAGATTTTGCCTCGATCGTTTCTGCTGATGTCTAGTCAGCCTCTTCCAAAAGATGAAAGGCTGCCAGTCGAAAAACCGCGGAGATTAAGGTGCTTTCCATTATCGAGGATATAAAGGCCATATACAGAAACGACCCTGCTGTCAGAAACCTCGAGTTTCTGCTCTACTCCGGATTTCATGCCATCTTCATTCACCGCTTCACCCATCTTTTGTGGAAGTTGAGGATACCATTCCTCCCCAGGCTGTTTTCTCAGATCGCAAGGTTTTTGACCGGGGTTGAGATACACCCGGGCGCGAAGATCGGGAGAGGATTCTTCATCGATCACGGCATGGGCGTGGTGATCGGAGAGACCACCCGGATCGGCGAGAACTGTGTACTATTCCACAATGTTACCCTGGGGGGAACGGGAAAACACAAGGGGAAAAGGCACCCCACCATCGGGGACAACGTGATGATCGGAACCGGCGCGACTCTCCTGGGGCCCATAAAAGTGGGCAATAACGTGAGGATCGGGGCCAACACCTTTATTCTGATGCGGGACATTCCCGGCAACACCACCGTGGCAGGCACGCCGGGGAGGATCGTGAAGATGAACGGGCAAGAGGTAAGTATGAAGTTGCCGAGGTCCGAGGAAGGTCAAACAGAAGTGGTGCAAAAAACGTAAGATTTTTCTTGACAAGCTTGGCGGGTTGACTATATTAAAAGCTTGTTACATTGGGAATTAGCATCTTCAGATGTTAATTCTGATTTTTATTGGTGGAAAAATCGCTGTTTGGATCGCGCCCGCTTAGAAAATGCTCGGCTTATTTTTCTTCGGTTGTTTCGGGGGCGGAGCATTTGTTATAAGGATGATCTATAGGCTGAAAGAGACCTTCGATAGTTGCCCATGTAGCTCAGTTGGTAGAGCACATCCTTGGTAAGGATGAGGTCACCAGTTCAATCCTGGTCGTGGGCTCCATAAAGTCAAGGGTCAAACATTCCGGGATGGTACACGAAGGGAAGATACTGAAAATTAGCACAAAGGCTTGGAGGTTGACTTATGGCCAAGGAGAAATTTGTACGGACGAAGCCGCACGTTAACGTTGGTACCATAGGCCACGTTGATCATGGTAAGACCACGTTGGTTGCGGCGATAACCTATGTATTGAATCGTCAGGGTTTGGCGGAGTCTCAGAGTTATGATGAGATAGACAACGCCCCGGAGGAGAAGGCCCGTGGTTTGACCATTAATGTTCATCATGCGGAGTATGAGAC
>JBAUFO010000116.1:0-1651 GCA_049679185.1 Candidatus Zixiibacteriota bacterium | reverse complement strand
TCTTCCATCTTATTCATTGTAATCAGTGCCGTTAAAGGCGATAGTACTTGAGTCTGGAGGCCGCCACGTCTCTTTTCTTTTGCGTATGCATTGGACGCCTGCAGTTCGAACTGCCAACTATTCTGGTCCTTGATCATCCATCTTATCGTACCTTCAGCGTACCCAGATTCCTCGCCCGTTTGCGGGGTCCAGACCCTAATCGAATAAGTAAATTTCTGGGCAGCGAGGGGCTCTGTTCCATGACTAAGTTCGCTTGCAACCAGTTCAGCCGAAGAATACACAACTGTCATCATTATACATACGAAACAATGTGTAATTATTGACCTCATCTCATTAGTCCTCCTATTAATCAAATTGAAAGAACAATCTACGGCTGCTATTCAGTAGCTCTTCGGCAGTGGGGACCTTCGCGTCGGCTCCGGTCAGGTCCTCCAGCTTGACACCGGCAAAAGCGACCTCCCTTCCGTAACCACCTTCACCAAGCAGTCCCATTAGACCTCAGTGCGGTTCACTCGTAGGGCGCCCTTCCAGTCTTTGGAGCGAAGTCAGATTGTTCTATGTAGATATCATTGAAAAGAAACACTTCTCTCGTTTGATTAAACCCTTCTTCCAGCTTGATATCAAGTCTCCCACTCCCGAATGAAAGGCCTAAGAAGGTTCTTCGCTTGACATGTGCTCGGGCTGGGTCCGATACCCTTATTTTCGCAGCAACGTCCTCGCCCCAACGCTCTTTGTTCTCGTATGGCCAATGCTCCATAGCAGTTGCTATGTCACCTCTCACCATTTTCCCATTCCTAAAGATTTCCACCGGGCCAGCAGTGACCCGCTCAACCGGCTCCGTCCCCAAGATTTCAAGAAAGTAGCGGATTCGCAGATCATACTTCTGCGCGGACTTATCCCTCTGCGCCGCATCCACACCCAGCAGAACAATCCGAACTTGGCCCTTAACCTCCTCTTTCATCTCTTCTTCTTGACCCCCGTTGTCGTTGGTTTTCCCTTTTGGCTTATCTCCTTCACATCCACAGGCGACCAAACAAACAAAAGCGAGGGTGAAAATACACTTTCTGTTCATCATTGCTAAGTCCTCCCATCGGCATATCCAGTTACTTTCTCTTCAGTTTCTCTGCCCAAGCTCCAACCCGATTACAGCACTCATTCCCCATACATTAACTCTCTCTGCGAGAAAAACAACCTGCTGCCTCTCTCTTTGGCATTTCCCAGTTGCAAGGCCCAAAATCCACCTTGCAGTCACAGCAATCACCAGCATTTCACGGGCCAACCCATCTGTCGCTTGACCTTCATGCTCACCAATGCAAATCCGTCCTGCACCAAACGCAGTCAAACGCCAAATCCTACTTCAGTCACTTGCACATTCACCAACTTGGCCAGTTTCAAGCCGCTTGGTCTAGACTCAGTCTCTCGGTTACGGCACTATATCAAAAATATCATCTTCTTCGAGGACGAGCAATTCACTTAACTTTTGCCTGTTCGTGACAACCTTGCTCGCGGGGCAGTCTCCCTCGCCACAAAACTTCTCAGCATTAGACGCCACACCCATTCTTAACCAAAACTCGTGTACTGTGGGAGTACCCACATCCCATGTTACCAACTGACTATACTCGGTCAAAGTAATATTGGGCACCGTCTCGAA
>JBAUFO010000115.1:0-7175 GCA_049679185.1 Candidatus Zixiibacteriota bacterium | reverse complement strand
AACTACTAAAGACCAAAAACGACGCCAGGCAGGTAAAAGCCAAAAAGCAAATCGCGGTCTTCTTCATCTTATTCACCTCCTCCTTGAGAGAGAGACTGCTTTTCTTTTCTTTGAAGTTTATTTTTTTCGTATCCGGTTGTCAAGTGAATTCTGGCTTGGGTGATGAAAACTTTGCTCTGGACGATCGAGGCCTTGCGCAGGCTGACCTGTCCTGAGAGGCGAAGTCCGAAGGAAGCCTGCGGTTACCGCGTCGTCAGGTTTGTCGAAGAGAATCACCCTCCGATTCAATAATCCGGCGGCGTCCTGAATTAGAGATTCATCGCACCGATGGCTGGAAGTTCGGGATCATTTGATGGGAACGGGTGTAAATGAGAGGATGAAGATGAGCATGGCCAGCCAGCCTATCATCTTTCGCCTGCCATCCAAAGGCAGCTGATCGTTTAACGTAGGCGGGTGACTTACTTTTATCAGCAACACTAACATCACCCATATGAACCATCCCGTCCATAGAAAGTAACCCAGAGGGATCAGGGCAAAGGTCGCCACCAGGGCAACCTTACGCTGGTTTCTGCCCAGGAGGGCATACATGATATGCCCGCCATCCAATTGCCCGATGGGCAGAAGGTTAAGCATGGTGACCAGAATACCGGCCCATCCCGCAAAGGCGGCAGGACTTAAGAGCACGGTATGTCCCTCCGGCACGTCGTGCAACACCAGCCAGGAGATAAACTTAAAGATCAACGACTCTCCCAGAATCAGACCCTCCCCTGGAACCTCCTCCACAATCTGGGATTGCGATAGCCCGATTGCTACAACCAGCATCGAGACCACAAATCCGGCTATGGGACCCGCAGCGCCCACGTCCAGAAGATCCCGGCGGGTCCTAAAGGGGGACTTTGATCTGATCACCGCTCCGAAAGTTCCAAAGAGCGTGGGACCGGGAATGAAATAGGGCAGGCTCACCTTGATCCCGGCTCTTTTCGACTCGATATAGTGCCCGAACTCGTGAAAGCCGAGAATCAGAAGCAGGGGCACGGCAAAAGATGCCCCCTTGAAGATAAGAAGAGGATGGGAAAACGGATTCACCTGATTCATCATGGCGCCGGCAAGCAGGGTGGTGATGACCGTCAGCAGGAACAGGATTATGTTCGTCCAGGGTACACCTTCCTCAACCTGCTCCCCCAGCTTCCTGACGTGAAGCACCACCGGGCCAGCCGGTTGGGTCGGGTCGAGTTGATCGAACTCCACTGCGTAACCCAAGGTTGAAAGCCTGCCGGAGACCATTTCCCTCCAGCTGTCGACGGAAAGATAGGGCAGAGCCTTGACGAAGACGTCCTTCCTGGTGTGGTAAACGGTCTGTACCTCCAGGATGCCGTACAGAGCTTCCCTGATGGCTCGTACCTCATTCTGTATTTCCACTCTCTTGCGTTTCCACATGATTGATCTAATCTATACTCCTACGGAGACAAATTAGCTTGATTTGTGACATTTTCAAGTTCCAACGAGCGGGTATGGTCTAAACGCCTCCTACCTCTCGAGGCTTACCTTCTCCAACTCCACCAGCCTCTCTTTCAACCTCTCTCTGGAGATGGTTTGGTCCAGATACAGAAGATAGATCTCGAAGTAATAGTCCGGCTCACCTTTTCGTTTCCCGGCAAAAACGATCGAGTTCCCGTCCGGCGAGAAGGAAGGATATCTCTTGGTGCCTCCGTCGTGGGTCAGCTTGGTCAACTCAGAGCCGTCCGCATTCATGACGTACAGATCCTGCTCGTCCTGGTGGTAGCCGGAAACGAAAATGATCCTTTTCCCATCGGAGGAGAAGGAGGGGAAATAGCAATCGTCCTCTCCGTCTGTCAGACGCCTCCAGCTCCCGCCGTCTGTATCCATAGTGAAAATCCCTCTCTTCCCCCAACCGGCATGGAGAAGCACCACCCTACCGTCAGGTGAGAAACTGGGACAGTATGGCAAGATCATTCCTCTGACGTGTCTGAGCAGGCCGATTTTCTCGTCCCATGACTCTTTCAGGGAAATGTTCCTGACCTCTCCACTTTTCAGATTCAACCTGTAGATGGAACTTCGTCCTCCGGGCCGGTCGCTGACGAATACTATCTCGCTATCGTCCAGAGAGAAGCTGGGGAGACCGTCGTAGGTGTCGTCGTGTGTGAGCCTCTTCACCTTACCGGTGCGTAAATCTTTCAAGAAGATGTCCCGGTCGGAGTTGAAGACGGTGTCGCTTGTACGGGGCGACGAGTTCTCTTTTTCATAGACTATGAATCTGCCGTCGTGGGAAAAACGGGCAAATCGCTCCGAGGTTTCATTCTCGTTCTGCGGGGAGAGACATCTCCTGCTTTGCCCATCCGCATCCATGACAAAAAGCTGGCTTCTCTTCACCTCGATCTTCTCCAGTCCGTAATCCTCGAGGAAATGGGAGGTGTCCGAGTGGTAGACGATTCGTTTGCCTTCCGGCGAAAAGCTTGGCGCATCGTCGATGAAAAGATCATTGGTCAACCTCACCTTCCTGAGCCTGCCGCCGGTTATGTGAGCGATGCTGTCAAGCAGCTTCTGATTGTCGCTCTTCGCTACGACAAACCGGAAATCTGCGATGGCCTCCTGCAGATTCTCATTCTGCCAGCTCATTCTTCCATTCTCGAATTTGATCCGACAGAGAAGCTCCAGCGCGTCACGGTCCTGGGGATTAAGCTCAAGAGCGCGATCGCACTCCTCTTGGGCAAGATGATAAACTCCGGTCTGATAATATGCCTTCGCCAGGAGAGAATGCGTCAGGAAGTTCCCCTCGTCCTTCTGAACGGCCAGGAGCAACGGATGAAGGGCGGATTCCGGCTTGTCGCTCTCAAGATACGTCTGAGCCAGCTCAAGACACTCTTGACTGGTGGAATCGGATGAGATCCCGGGAGGAGACTCAAAGAAGCTCAGCCGTACGATCAGGACAAGCAATATGCAGATTGCGACGAAGGCAGAGATCAACAGGGTTTTTCTCGTTTCCATACGCCTAATATACGAAAATTCAAAGGCAGGGGTCAACGGATTAACCGGATAGAACGGATGGCCCCGAAGGTATGCTCTGCGTCTCTTCCAGTTAGATTCACTGGCATGGCCCGCATCACTGCGAGGCTAAAGGCGTGCACTGATGGATTCTTCCAGAAACTCAATAGGAGGGCAAAGTAGAAGGGATTCGAAGTCCTGCATACTGCCAAAACTGAGTGTCATATTGGCAATCATAATGCCATTATCGCATCTTATGTGTCATATTGGCACACAGGTCAAATCGACCGGAGGATGCTCGTCTTCGTTAAACGGTTGGAATACAACCGATTAACCTCCAGAGAAGAACTTGGCACGCTCGTTGCAAAGGGGGTATGGCGAAATGATGGACCAAGGGATAGCAGGAAGCGAATAGTAATCGATTAACAGATGAAAGGAGGGAGGAGTCATGGCTATCACCAGATGGAGGCCTTTCAGGGACGTAGTCAGCGTTCAGGATGAGATGAGCAGGCTATTTGATGACATCTTCGGCCAGAGGTCGACAAGAGTGCAGTGGACCGACGGAGTCTGGAACCCCAGTGTCGACATCACCGAGGACAAGGATAGTGTCGTGGTCAGGGCGGAGATGCCCGGGCTGAACAAGGATGACATCAAGATATCCGTTCAGGACAGCATTCTCACCCTGAAGGGCGAGAAGAAGCAGGAGAAAGAGGAGAAGGAGACCGATTATCATCGGATCGAGCGAAGTTACGGTTCCTTCTGCCGCTCCTTCCAGCTGCCCACCACGGTCAGGGCCGATAAGATCAAGGCCAACTACAAGGACGGCGTGCTTAGCATCAGCCTGCCCAAGACCGAGGAGGTCAAGCCGAAGGAGATCCCGATCAGCATCGGGTAAAACGGTTTCAGGGGAGGAGAGCTATTCTCCTCCCCTCTTCCGCGCGCAATGCTCGTTCCCCCCCCTGGTGTCGGGATAGGCTTTTGCATAGACACGAACAACGACCAATTTGGACGTAGGGACAGCCCTTGTGGCTGTCCTGTGGGAGGTGCGGACAGGGACACCTCGTGCTGAGCGCTCGGTGCGAAGCAAGCCCTTTCCCTACGCAGACATGAAAGTTTTCAAGAGAATTTATCGAACATTAGCTATTTCGTGATTGCCGGACTGCTGGGCCATGAAGGGGATCTGGCCGTGGAAGGCGGCGAAGAGGCGGAAGCGATTATTCATGAGACTCAACAACATGTTCATTTTGAAATGCCTTGGTACGACAGCTCGGTGCATAAGATCGTGACCTCTGACAGTTCAGCAACAGGTGTAACTTGGCTAAGCGTAGTAACGACAACTCAAATGAAGAAATACGTCGACATCAGCAATAGTGACAGAAATCCAAACTGAAAAGGAGTGATGAACATGAGCAAAATCATAGGTATTGATCTGGGAACCACCAACTCCTGCGTGGCGGTGATGGAGGCTGGAAATCCCATGGTTATCCAGAATGCGGAGGGGTCCAGAACTACTCCCTCCGTGGTTGCATTCTCCAAGGAGGGCGAGAGATTGCTGGGCCAGGTGGCCAAAAGGCAGGCTATCACCAACCCGGAGAATACGGTCTTTTCCATTAAGAGATTTGTGGGACGGAAGTTCAAAGAGGTGGGATCCGAGATAAAGACTGTGCCCTTCAAGGTGATCGAAGGATCGAACGGCGAGGCCAGGGTGAAGATCCAGAGCAGGGAGTATTCACCCCCGGAGATCTCGGCCATGATCCTGCAGAAGATGAAGCAGACTGCAGAGGACTATCTGGGTCAAAAGGTGACCGAGGCGGTGATCACCGTCCCGGCGTATTTTAACGACAGCCAGAGGCAAGCTACCAAGGACGCGGGGAGGGTTGCCGGCCTGGAGGTTAAGAGAATCATAAACGAGCCCACCGCGGCAGCGTTAGCCTACGGACTGGACAAGAAGAAAGACCACAAGATCGCGGTTTACGACTTAGGTGGCGGAACCTTCGACATCTCCATATTGGAGCTGGGCGACGGGGTCTTCGAGGTGAAGTCCACCAATGGAGACACCCATCTGGGAGGAGACGACTTCGACAAGCGGGTAATCGACTGGATCGTGGCGGAGTTCAAAAAGCAGGAAGGCATCGACCTATCCAAAGATGCCATGGCTCTCCAGCGACTCAAGGAGGCTGCGGAGAAGGCTAAATGTGAGCTCTCCAGCACCATGGAGACTAGCGTCAATCTCCCCTTCATTACCGCAGACGCTTCCGGACCCAAGCACTTAAACCTGACCCTGACCAGGGCCAAGCTGGAACAACTGGTGGACGACCTGGTTCAGAGGACCGTCGAGCCTTCCAAGAAGGCATTAGCGGATGCCGGTTTGTCTGTCTCAGACATAGCTGAGGTGATCTTGGTCGGCGGAATGACCCGCATGCCCAAAGTCCAGGAGACGGTCAAACAGCTTTTTGGCAGGGAACCACACAAGGGAGTCAACCCGGACGAGGTGGTGGCGGTTGGAGCAGCCATTCAGGGCGGAGTCTTATCCGGCGACGTGAAGGACGTGCTTCTCTTAGACGTCACCCCGCTGTCGCTGGGCATCGAGACCCTGGGAAACGTATTCACCAGGCTGATCGAGAGGAACACTACCATACCCACCCGCAAGAGCGAGATATTCACCACCGCCCAGGATAACCAGACCTCGGTGGAGGTTCACGTGCTTCAGGGTGAGCGGCCTATGGCCATTGACAACAAGACTATCGGCAGGTTCCACTTGGACGGGATACCTCCTGCACCCCGCGGAATGCCGCAGATCGAGGTCAGCTTCGATATCGACGCCAACGGCATCCTAAATGTCTCCGCTAAGGATAAGGCCACCGGTAAGGAGCAGAGCATCCGGATCGAGGCATCCAGCGGAATGACCGAGAGGGAGATCCAGCAGATGGTGAAGGATGCCGAAGCCCACGCGGATGAGGACAAGAACAAACGCGAGCAGGCAGATACCAAGAACCGGGCTGACCAGATGGTCTTCGAGACGGAGAAAGGGCTGCGGGAATACGGAGACAAGCTGGATTCCGACACCAAAGCCAGGGTGGAAGCCGCCGTGGCGAGAGTCAAAGAGGCGTTGAAGACAGACAACTTAGATGAGATAAAATCGGCCACCGAGGCACTGACCCAAACTTGGCACGAGGCCGCCGGCAAGATGTACCAAGAGACGCAAGCGGGCGCTCAGCAGGCCCAGGGAACGACCACTCAGACCGGACAAACGGAAGGAAAGAAAGACGGCGAGCCTGTGGATGCTGACTACGAGGTGGTAGAGTAAGCAGGCTAGCACAGGCATCTGGGTCTCAGATCATATCGGCGGATGCACCTCCCCGGGATGGGGAGGTGCATCTGCGGTACCGGCAACCCTGGCGGGTGAAAGTGCCGCATTTTTCTTTCTGATTCCGACAACCCTCAAATTGTAGCGAGAGAGCATACGTAAAGATAGAGTCCCGGTGATGAAGCAAAAAGAAAAGAGGTAAGGCTTGGTGGAGAAGTACCTGGAAAACGTCGAGAAACTGGAGATGAACAGATACCTGCAGGTAATCATCGCCTCCAAGTACGCCAGACTCGTAAACTCACGACTTGCCAGAGAGAGGCAAGAGGAGCAGACAGAGGAGACCGAAAAGGAAGGTGAACCCCAACCGTATCGCAGAGTTGCCAGCGAAGCCCTCCAGGCTCTTGTCGACGGGAAAATAGAATACGAGAGGCCGGAGGGAGATAATCGTTGACGGACGCGGGAAAGATGCTTACCTTTCAGCACAGGTCACGGGAACAGACAGATGCCAACTTATGAATATGAATGCCAGAAATGCGATTACCGGTTTGAAGAGTTCCAGAGCATGACCGACGAACCCGTGAAAACCTGTCCCCTCTGTGGAGGAGAGGTCAAAAGATTGATCTCCGGCGGCGGAGGGCTGCTGTTCAAGGGAAACGGGTTCTACATAACCGATCATCGAAGCGAGTCGTACAAAAAGAAGGAACGGGAAGAGAAGGGGCTCCCGACTACGACCAGGGAGAAGAAAGAGAAGAAGGAACCGGCGGCAAAGAAGACCGACTAGCCAAGGTCAAAAACGAACTGAAGTCCATCCACGGCGGGAGTCCCCTCTCGCCTTTTTGTGTTTCCGTGGTGAATTGCGGTGTGC
>JBAUFO010000114.1:0-14393 GCA_049679185.1 Candidatus Zixiibacteriota bacterium | reverse complement strand
GATTGTAGTCGACAAAGAAGTTCCAACTGCGCGCGTCGCGGTTAAATCTGGTGATGAAGGCACTGCCATAGAAGGATTCACCGTCAAAGGCGGCTGTATGCTTTCCGTTGTCGAATCGGATGCGGTTGAAATCTGAAGTAAGCAGCGTATCGTCCGGCTCCCTGGTATGGCTGGCGATGAACTGCCCATCGATGCTGTAGTTCTTGGAAAGCCGTATTCTTCCGTCGATCGCTGCTATGCTTCCCGAACCACCTCCATCCAAACGCCGGTCGCTGACTATGAAGCCGATCATTGAGTTGTCACCGAAGCCTCGCGAGCCTCTCACGACGTTAATCACACTCCTCCCCGAGTTTATTACCAAACTCCCCTCCTCCAGAGGAATCATGTAAGGAGTATTCTCGTCATGCGCTGCCAGGAAGCCAATGGAGGTCCGACCCATGCGTCCGGTGAGTTTGGCGGTGAACGCCGGATCATTAATCATGCGGCTGTAAAAGGAATTGAACAGGGTCCGAAAGATGTCGCTTCCCTCCTGGAAGAACGGCCGTCTTTCCTGGTAGTAAAGGGCGTGGGTGGTATTGACGTCGATCTGGGCGGCGTCTGATTCTATCTGGCTGAAATCGGGATTGATGCTCGCCTCGACGGTAACGTCGGAGGAGACAGAGTACTTCCCACCCAAGGAGAATTCTCCGTCAGGGTTGCCGTTCCGAAAGCGCACATCCGGCTCGCTGAGATTCTGCAGGCTGCCAGATTGATAGGCCAGGACCGTGGGCAGGATCTCGATTCCCTTACCCGGATGTACGTTCTTGATCCCTTCAACCGTCCCCCACTGGCAGGGCCAGCACTGCTCGTTTCGATCGCGGGCAGACCATGAGTACTGCTTGTAGCTTTCCCGGGGTCGGTTGCGCCAGAAATCCACCTTCCAGGTCTGCGCATCTTTGTTCGGAAAGCGGATACTCTCAAAGGGGATGGCCATCTCCACCTGGTAGCCTGTGGCGGTTACCCGGGCGGCAGACTCCCAGATCAAATCATATCCGAGATCTTCGTATCCTTCGCCTTCGCCCCCGACGCTGGTCCAGAGGCGGTCTTTCTGGATGCCGTAGGGGTTCACGAAGAACTCATAAGCCCAGGAGGCATCACAGTAGGTATCCATAAGCAGGCAAACGGCATCATCTCCGTTGAACCGGTCCCGCTGGCACATGGTGGCCCGGATCGTAGCCGGATCGTCATAGCAGACAAAAGCCACATATAAATTGTCGTTGTCGTACGTGATGAACGCTTCCGTTTCGACCTCGGGCTGGGTGTTGTCTCCGGGCGAACGTTCCACGAAATTGGTTGCGCGAGCGGCACTTTTCCATCCGGGGTCATTCAAGTTGCCGTCGATGCTGATCGCCCCGGCTGATTTTTCGATTTCAAGTGTTGGGCGGAATACCGGTTCAAACGGGGTTGAGGCAGAGGCGGGCAGGATCCAGAGGATTGTGCTGGCGATGACCATTATAAGCCAGCACGCAGTGTGGAAGGTAACGAGTCTTCTCATGTCTTCCTTCCTTTCCGTTGCTGGTTAACACCTCTGATAAACCAGAGCCGATTGGTCTCTGCTATCTTTATCTCCCTCTGAGTTCCTCCCTGCAAACAGCAACGATAGGCCAGGCTGAGAATCAGACCCGTTATCGTTCTTCATTCTTGTTTACGCTTTAGACTGCTGCGGGTTCCGAAAATCTACCGGCGTTTGTATCCGGTTTGGCCGGAGTCCCTTTTCTGTTCAGTTGATACACAAAAGGGCTGGGTCGGGGGAGTTATTCTAAAGTTGCGTCGGGAACCGGGTGTAACCCTCTTGGGTCTACTCCCGTATAGATATTTGAAGGACACCTACGCTTTGAATGGAGGAGGCGGAAGGCTAGCGGCACTGCCGGCTTATGGGAAAGAATTAATCAACTGTTCAAACAAAGGAGAAGTTATGAAACATATGTTTTTAGCATGCTTGCTGGTTTTGGCTGGTGCCAGCGTCGCGTTCGGTCAGCCAACAGCATATCAGGATTCCGCCAAAATCGAGAACCTGTTCGACAACTACTTTCGAGAATACCTGAGGCTCAATCCCGAAAAGGGTACAGAGCTGGGCTTACCCAAGGAAAGCCCATACAAGTTCAACCGGGCCGGTCTAAACGACGTCTCCCCTGCCGGCATAAAGGCCAATTACGATCTGGCGAGAAAGTATCTGAACCAGCTAAAAGAGATCGCCCCCACGAAAATCACCAGATCCCAGAGCATCGACGCGAAGATACTGACCTGGTTTTTGGAGATCAAACTCGAAGAAGAGAAGTTCGCCGACCACAAATACCAGATCGACCACCTTTTCGGAGTTCACAGCCAACTGACAAACCTGCTGACGGAGTACCACACCATCGAGGACATTCAGGACGCCGAGGATTATCTGAAGCGTATGGAAAAGATCCCCATATCTCTCCGCCAGGTAATGGAACACATTGACGCGCAGGAGGGAAAGGGTATACGCCCGCCCGTTTTCATAATCGACAGGGTTATCGCGGACATGGGGGCATTCAAGAGAGCCGAATCGGATTCGAATATATTGTACCTCGACTTCAGAGACAAACTTGCGGCTCTGTCTGGCGTCGGTACCTCCATCCAGGGAAATCTGGGCCGTAAGGTGCGGTCAGTCATCCAACGGGATATCTATCCGGCTTACGATCAGTTCATCATGAGGTTGAGGGCATCTACGCAGTATGCCGACAGCCTGCCCGGACTCTGGAAGCTGCCGGATGGAGACAAATATTACGCCTACTGCCTGAAATTCCATACCTCTACCTCCATGTCGCCAAAGGAGGTCTTCAAGCTGGGACAAAAGGAGGTGAAGGCGCTTCAGGAGAAGGCCAGGATTCTCTTAGACTCGCTCGGAATCAGCGGAGACACGACCTTTGGAGCGCTGATGAACCAGTACTGGGCCACCTGGCAGGACTCCTCTATCCGGGACAAATTCTATTACCCCGAGGGTGAAGAAACCAGGCAGATGGTCTTAAGCGACTATCAGGGCTTGCTCGACAGCGCGCTGGCGCGCCTCCCCGAAGCGTTCAGTTACATGCACAAAACACCGGTTACGGTGGAGGCTGTTCCCGAACACAGGGAAGGCAGCGGGCTGACCTATTACGAGCCGGCATCTTTAGACGGCAGGAGAAGGGCCACCTTTCACGTCAACATGGGATATGTTTTCGCCAAGCCCGGCATGCCGTCTCTGCTTTATCACGAAACCGTTCCCGGGCATCATTATCAATTCGCGGTTCAGCAGGAGTTGACACAGGGCCAGATGTTCAAGAATCTGTTTTTCATAACGGGGTTCGCCGAAGGATGGGCCATGTACGTGCAGAGCCTGGCTATGGAATTGGGCTGGCTGCCGGATATGTATTCGCGTATAGCAGAGTTGAACTCTCAGCTTTTCCGGGCGGTGCGGATTGTGGTGGATGCCGGTATTCACTACAAGAAATGGTCCAAGAACGAGGCCGCACAATACATGTATGACAACTTAGGCTGGAGCTCCGACAACGAGATCGACCGGTACATAGTATGGCCGGGTCAGGCCTGCTCATACACCACAGGAAGATTGAAGATTATGGAGCTTCGGGAAAAAGCCAAAAAGGAGCTCGGCCCAAAATTCGACCTGAAGGAATTTCACATGACCGTTCTGGAGAACGGCAGCCTACCTTTAGATTTATTGGAAGAGGTAGTTGACGACTACATTAGGATGAGGAAATAGCACCCTGGGGTTGCGCCGGGAAATCGTTTTCCCCACGCTCTGAGTTGGGCACCGGGAACAGAAAGCCCGGGGGCGGCGGAACCGTCAGGAAACGATGAACGGCATACGACACGGTCATTTACTTCCCCGAGTATGTCCATTGCATCAAATGGGGAGGGAAATCCTCTCGCGTAAAAAGGTACTCATGAACTTGGGCCTCCCCCAATAACCGGGCCTCCACAAACCACCTAAGGATTTCCCTTTGCTTGTCCACCAGCAGCCGGAAGTAGCGGCCGAGGTTACGAGGAAAAGTGGTAAAGAAGTCGTGGAGAGCCATCGCCCTGTCTCCTTCTATGAGATGCTTGTGCCGGAGCAACAGCGCCACAAAACGGTTTTCGGTACTCACCAAAGTCATCGAAGGGTGCCGAAACTCAATAAACCGAGAGGTTCGATAGTTTTCAAATTTCGCAATTTTCCAAGTCCTAGGCAGCATCCAGGCCAGTTCCTCCAACTCAGTAAACTTGAATAGTGACGTGAAATCCTTTGTTCGCACATTTTCAAAAAGGAATTCTGCGGGAGCCCCGCAATTGGGCTCACGGAGGACGTACAACTGCCCCTTCTTGAAACCAGTGCAACCACGATACATCTCTTGGATGTGCTCGTCAGCGTAAAGCCCGAGGCCATCCAGCAAGAGGGCAGGCTTGCCCGAGTCAACAATGTCAGCATGTCGTAAGAACCGGGTTCCGTCCGTGCAGATCGACCTGTAGTAGAAATAACGTTTCACAAAATCCAGGAATCGCTGAGTCAACTCATTCTGAATCCATAGGCGCTTCAGTGATGGACCGTCGCGGACAAAACTTGCAAAGAACTCGTTGCATAACGACTCCGCCCCTACCCCGGCGCGCTTGACGTTACGCTGAAGGACATCGAGATATCTTCCAAGGTTCCGTACAAGAAGCCTCTCTAGCTCCTTCCTGAAGTTGGCAAGCTTATCGTTGTCAACGACATAATTGCGCGCCACATTGAGATCGAGCATCTTCTTTCTTACGTCCAGATCTAAGACAACTAGAGCTGGACGGAAGCCTTCAGGCAGGACATTTGTATCGCCAACAAAGATGCCTTCATTGGAGAGATGCTGCGTCCCGATTAAAAGTAGTCGGTCCATCACGTGGCTGGTCACTTGTGCCGGGACTAGCCCTAAGGCACCGCGTTGTTCTAGGATCAACGCGATGGTGCCTTGCACATTAGACCTGCGCGTTTTTATCACGTGAGCCCCCCAGGTTTTCCCCTCCACTTCTGCCAAGGAACCCAGAACAGTTTTGATCTCTGATTGGTGGCCTTGGTCCTCTATGGTCCGCCGACTTCTGTCGGGAAGCACCACTTGAATTGGAAACTCTAGGTGACGCGCGTAGTGCCGCATTTCCGCCTCCAAGTCTATCTCGTCTTTCACCTCCTCCTTCAGAAAAAGGGTGACCGAGGTGCCGATGGCCCGCCTGCTCCCGGTTCGCGCGACAAAGTAATCGGCGATATCATCGATCTCGATTAGCAAGGGCTGGCAGCCCTCGGCCCTGGTTTCGATGACGATGCTCTCGGCGAGCATGAAACACGACAGGATCCCAACGCCCAGTTCGCTTACGGGCGTCATGTCTAGTTCTTGTTCCAAGAATTCCGGTGAAGTGTAGAAACTCTGGCCGATCTTCGTCAAGTACCTTTCAATTATGTCTTCATCCATCCCAACGCCGTTATCCGTTACCACTATTCTAGCTCGGCCTGGAGTCAATTCAAAAGTGATCTCCGGCTTGTAGGTCATGCCTCTTTTCTTCACCAATTCTCGCCTTAGTCTACATCCGTCCACCGAATTCTTCAGTAATTCTCGAAGAGTCTCCTGTTTGCGTTGGTACAGTTTCTCGCCCATCAAGAGACTGACTATTTCTTTCTCCAGCAAAGAGAACTTAAAATCATAGGTTTTATAGCCCTCGGCCTCGATCTCCGCCATGAACTTTCTGGGCAAATTCTTTCTAACGTCTCTGTAATGATGTAAGTGATTTGGATAGTCTTCTAATTCCTTGTTGATCTTAGTCTCCAGTCTCTTTAGAACTCTATGTATCTTGGGATTCTCGCACGACGCGGAACACTTTATCAGAGAAGTGTCCTCCGGGCTGATTCCGACTCCCGAGACGGAGAGGTGCTTTTCCCACTCCACCTTGCTTATGGTATCTTTAGGGGGAATGTGTTCGTAGATGATGAGAGGGGCCCGTTCAAAAGTGAGATCCAACTCGTCAGCAATTCTGAGACAAGCAGCCAGCAAAGGGACGTTTATTGAGTGATCCTTGTACATTGCGTCCGGCTTGTACACGCTTTTGTCGTGCAGGTTTTCTTTCCGGTGACCCCGGCTGATTCTCCCAATGATCCTTGCTTGGTGAACGTCCGGTATTGAGAGGTCCTTGAAATTCTTGACGATGTATGTCTCCGTCCTCAAATGATGATTCTCTCTTATCTCCTCTGCGCGTGCCTGCTTCTTCCTTGCCGTCTCTGTCTCTCCCTCATCTCTGAACTCAGCAAGATCCACCATCCCAATGTCGTGAACATACGCTGAGGCAATCAGAAAGAAAACCTCGTAGGGATTCAGTCTTTTGTGTAGCGTGGGTGGCACCACCCACCGCAGGCAAGCCAGCACCGCTTCCGAATGCCTGATGTCATGTGTCGTGTATTCCGGAAAAGTCTCTACTATTCTCGCCAGGAGAGGCTCTGCCCTGCTCCTTATGGCCTTCAAACTGCCTAGCAACGTATCCCCTTCCGGTTCAGCTTTCAGCATGCGTTCAAACAACCTGTTAGCCATCTGGCGCTCCTCCTGCCTCAAATTCAGTCACCTCGCGCACAGTTGCTCTCGTCACCTATTGTACTAGCGGTAAGATAGGGCATTTTCTTCGTTTGTCAACTGTTCCTTCGTCTCCGGATTATACTGTCTGACGCTTCGGGAATAGAAATTCCCGAAGCCAAGCCCGATTACGGTATCGGCGTTTCCTAATGTGAATGCATCACACAATTAACTGGAGATTCCTCTAATATGCAACAATAATCAATACGTTTGGCACAGAACTCCGTTATCCGTTCTCAATGCACAAGTAGGGGTTGCATTCATGCGACCCACCGCCTTTGGCGTGGCTTCAACAGCCGCGGGCGCGATCCTTCGACAGGCTCAGGATGTTCCCATTAATCGCGCCCCTAAAGGTTCTCAGCCCACGAGGCGTCGGCATTTCTCACCGCCTTTGGCGGGATATTGAGACCGATGCCGATGCTCCTTATCTCAGCACCGGTATTACCACGCAAGAGGGGAAATCCGGATAGTGAAATATGGTCTGGCGTGCCTTTGTGAATTCTACCGCCTCAAATGGATCAACACCGGTGTTGGGATTACGGTCATACTTGGGGAAATTGCTGCTCGAGATTTCCAGGCGCAGGCGATCTCCTTTGTTTATCCGCAGCGCCGTCGCACCACAGTCTATCTCAAACCGAAAGGCCTTCCTGGGAACAAACACCGGAAGCGAGTCGGGCGTGGGATGCTCGTATCTTCCTCTGATGATCCCGTCCTCTATGTTTCGCGCGTAACCGTCGGGTCGCACCACAACCAGCTTGGCGGTGAAATCCGTGTCCTTGGCCTCAGTTGCCGCATACAAAATCATCCGGATGGGCCCCAGCATCAGGAAATCCTCCTCCATGGGCTGGGAGGTATACACAAGCACATCCTGCCTTTTTTCGACCGACGACTGATCCTTGGGACCTGTGTTCTCCGGGAAGAAATGCGAATTGGCCCCGCCCGTCGTGGGTACGGGATTGTTGGGATCAAAGACGAAGAAATCGTATTTGACCAGAGACGGTGTTTCCCGGGACAAGGTGCCCGAGCCTTTCACACTGTTTGCCCGATCGGCGCAGTCGACGTACCAGGTCTGGTATTCGACATCTTCCGGCGGCCAGGTTTCGAACTCCAGCCAATCGTTGTCTCCCATCACGAAGATCCGAACGGGCTTGGCGGACCAGAAGTCGTCGTCGATGGGTTTTAGCGCAAGCGTATGGTCAAACCAATGCTTAGTCTGAGCCAGCACCCATTGCCAGTCCATCTTGGCGGACGGGCCGAAGTCCTCATCACCCACCCTGGTGACACCGTTCATCATGTCGTTGTGAGCCCAAGGTCCAACGACCAGGTGCTGCATAGGTGGGTCCGAAGTCTTCGTGGCGATTGAGTCGTAAGTTTGAAGTACATTGGGATAGACGTAGTCATGCCAGCCGGTGACATGCATGACGGGAGCGGCAAAACCAGAGAAGTCGTAGGCCGCTTCCGCGAGCTCTGTCAGATCTTCAGCACCGCGAAAGAAGTCGCTAACCGGGACGGTTCGAAAGATGCCGTCCCAGGCTTCCTGTGGAGGTTCTGGCTGTCCTGCGGCATAGCTGTAAAACCAACGCAGATGAGCCATCAGATGGAACGCTCCTCCGTGCTGCATGAAAGGTTCCAGATCCGACCAACCCGACACATGAAACAGGGAGACTACGCCCCGGTGCCCCGTGCTAGCGATTTCGAAGGCGCCATACCCGGAATACGACGATCCCCACAGCCCCACCCTTCCGTTGGACCAGCGTCGCGCCAGAATCCACTCCAGTGTCTTTTGTCCGTCTCGTTTCTCGTACACGAAGGGAGAGAAATCACCTTCCGACCCATGCGTTCCGCGTACGTTCTGGATGACCACGGCATAGCCGGCCGACGCCAGATTCTCGCCCAGCCAGACCTTGCTTTTGCTGTCGTACGGCGTTCTGACCAGAACGACCGGGAATCGATCCCCCTGGCTGGGGACGTATACGTCCGTAACCAGCCGTACACCATCGCTGGTCAAAACGTTGACCGTCCTGACTTCGAACGATTTCGGCTCGTCAGCCAGTGCATTGGCGCACACCATTGACACTAACAAGAGACGACACAACACCGGCCACGTCAAGCTTGGTCTTTTTCCTGCCCTCATCGGGGTTACCTCCTTCAACAGTAAAGAAGTAAGCTTAGACTGCTGACTATTTGTCTACTTTCTTCTTGGTGCCTTGGGAAGAGGAATTCCCCAAGCCAAGCCGGGCAAAACATCGCCATTTCCCAATGCCGAGGCATCACACGACGTTGTTCTAACATGGAACAAGAATCAATACGTTTGCCAAAGATCTTCATTATCCTACGACACTGCACAAGTAAGCAGCCAGAAAAGCGGCATAATTCCCAACAGCATATCCGATCAGCGCCATCAATATGCTGACCGGCACCAGCCGTTCGTCGTGGTAAGCGGCCACCACCGGGGCACTGGCCGCTCCACCAATATTGGCTGCGCTGCTGATGGCGGCAGTGTGAATGTCCATTCGGAAAAGCCGGGCGGCAATCAGAATGAATATGCCGTGGATAAATATCCACACATATGCCCCGGCAACGAAGGGAATTGCCTGTCCCACGAGGCCAGACACTGCAGCTTTCGCCCCCATTCGCGCCACAAAGAGGTAAACCAATGCCATGGCCAATTCATGACTGCCGGGAATTCTCTTGGCAGGCGAAAAGGACAACATCAATCCAAAGGTTGTCACCAGCAGGATTTTGTAAGTCCCTTTGGTCAACACCGGAGGGAGTTCCGGCATGCTCTGTGCAAGCGATCCAGCAAACCAAGCCACGCCAAAGCCGATAGCCAGCAAATACAGCAGATGCCGCATTTGTGGTTTGCCTTTTTCCACAACCAACTCGTCTGCGGCACTTTTCAATCGAGCAAGCCGTTCACTTTTCACCCGAGTGAACTTATGAAACCAACCCGCCATATTCTTGGATTGCAGGAGCAATGGCAGCCACACCAGATAAACCACGTTGTCGGCGATTACCGCCAGCCCGAAATGCGCTCCGGAAGTTCCCAACCCTTCTGCAACCGCCGCCATGTTGCCGGTTCCCCCGATCCAAGAGCCTGCCAGGGCGCCAAACCCTTTCCAGGCCTCCGGGTCCAGCCATCCCTTCACCAAGAAGTAACCGACTGGGGCTCCGATTACAACACCCGCCGTTCCGATGAGCATCACAAAGACCCCCCGTCCCATCACCTTCACAGTGGATCGGACGTCCACGTCCAGCAGGAGCAACACCAAAAACAAAGGAAGTAAAACGTCTCCCATCCAGCCGTACACGGGTGAGTCTGAAGAGATCAATCCTGAATTGCTGAAACAAGCCGGCAGCACGTAGATGAAAATCAGTGGTGGGATATAATTGAAAAGCTTCCAACCGGTTCTCTTCTGCAGAAAAAACCACAGGGCTGCATTACCGGCCAGGACAAAAAGGATACCCGTAGAATTGGTTATTAAGGCATTCTCCATATCTACTTTTCAATCCTCTTATGATGCGACGGGAATGGGAATTCCCGAAGTTGGCTGAGAAACCGAATCGGCGTTTTCAAAACCCGATGCATAAGATAGATTCCTTTCCTATCTTACTCACCCTCAAATGGAATTATAAATTTGAACCTCCCGGTTCTCGGATCATTCTCTATTTCTTCAACCACCTCAACCTCAAAACTGACTACGTCTTCAAAGCAGGATTCACCCCAAGATTTCTTGTAGGGCAGATCCAGCCTCAGGATACTGAAACTCATAGCCTACCTCCAGCAGTCTTTTCGGGATGACTCTTTGCCCTGATAAAAGCAGTTCTTCCGCCATCTCCCCCATAAGAAGGCGCATCAAGAAGCCAGGCACTGGCAACCACGACGGACGTCTCATGGCTTTTCCCAGGACTCTGCAGAAATCTTTTTGCTGGAGGGCTCCTGGTGACGTCAGGTTGAATACGCCGTGTAAGTCTTCCTTTTCCATTAAGAGACGGATGGCTTTCACCTCGTCAGAAAGATGAATCCACGAGAACCACTGTTTTCCGCTGCCCAAAGGACCGCCGACAAAAAACCTGAATGGCCGCACAAGACGGGGGAGAGCTCCGCCATCCATTCCCAGGACGATACCTGTGCGTATGACTACGTGGCGGACGCCAAGGGATTCGACTTCCTTGTTTGAAGACTCCCATTGTGCAGCCACTTCTGGCAAGAAGCCGCTTCCGGGTGGGGATGACTCGTCGAGTATCTCATCCGAGCCAGATCCGTAATAGCCGATTCCGGAGGCTTGAATAACCACCCTTGGCTTCTGGTGTGCTTGTTTTACTGCCTCAACTATGGCTTTTCCTGCATTTAGCCTGCTTTCAAGGATGGTCTGTTTTCTTTTCTTGGTCCAGCGCCCCGAAGCAATGTTCTCGCCTGCCAGGTTGATGACTGCGTGAGCTCCATCTGCGTATGCTGTCCATCCTTCACCGCTTTTGCCATCCCACCTCACAGCGGAAACCTGATTTTCAAACACTCCCTTTCCGGTTTTTGGATTACGAGAAAGCACCACCACCTTGTAGCCTGCTCCAGCTAATTCCCTGGTCAGCGCTCTTCCGATAAAGCCTGTCGCGCCTGTCATAATTATCCTCATATGCACCCTCCTTCCCATGTCGGCCGAAGTGGTCAACTGTCATGATGTATTGAAGGGACCCGCTCGAGCCTACCAGAAACCACCCTTAGCTATTGGAGGATTGTCTTTTCCCACTCTTCTTTGGCACCCTCTACGATTTCAAAGAGAGGGTGAGATTCAAACTCCCTGACGCAAGCTAAACCTTTAGCGATGCCTGGAGCGCGTCCCTTTAGTTTCTCTCGTAGCAGCCTGAATTCGTATTTCAGTTGGCCTCGAGTTACTGGTATTCTATCTGCTCTCCCTTTTGTGCCGATCTTCTTGCGATCAAAATTGTATCTTCTTCTTTTTGATTCCTTCCATATTCCCAACAGGTAATTGGCACAGGCCTTTTCAGGATGAGGGTGACTTTTGAACCTTTTCAGCTGTGGATGGTTGGTGTACCCTTTTGTTTTTCCTTGCAGGACCCTTTGGCCTAATAAAGCTTCTCTCCACACGGCTAAGAGGCCTACCCTGTCTAAATACTTAGGATGTATGCTCCACAATCTCAACGATTCAAGCTCCAGATACTAAAATTGAGGACCGCCGCAAAGCTCACCCATAAAAAGTAGGGTACCAGCAGCACTGCTCCCGTGGTTGATATCCTGTGGAAACTCATTATGGTCAGCAATATTGCAAACCAGAGAATCACAATGTCGATGAATCCGGCGAGAGGAGATTTAAGTCCAAAGAACATGGCGGACCATAAGACGTTGAGAATCAATTGGAGGATGAACAGGCCCAAGGCTATTTTGACCCGTTGGTCGCTTAGACCTTTGCTCCAAACCATGAATGCTGCCACACCCATCAGCAAGAATAGAGTTATCCAAACGGGCGCAAATACCCCACTGGGCGGGGTGAAAGACGGTTTTGTCAGAGTGACATACCAGGTTGTAACTGTCCGTGAGGTGAAAACAGAGCCAATCACTCCAGCCAATTGGCAAACCGCTATACTTATCACCAGCCCGAGAATGTTGGCTATTTTCATTTTTCCCTCCACACCTAAACTGCTATTTTATGATGCTTCGGGAATAGCCGTTCCCGAAGCCAACTGGACAAGGGCATCGGCATTTCCTAATGCCGATGCATCCCAAGAATCTCCTTCATCCTCCCGTGAATCGCTGAACGGATCTCTTCTGTATCCCCGTGAATGATTACTTTTAGGTTGGTAGGTTACATACACCAATTTTATACTGCCCGGTTTTAAACCTTTATTCCTCTTTCGACAAACAAATGACGTTTGATCTTATTTGTTGTAGTCTTCGGAAATTCTTCCTCCCGGATTTCAAGACGGGTGATTTTCTTGTAAGCAGAAAGACCTTCGTTACATTTCTTGATTTCATCCTTGTAGATCGATTGGATATCCTCTTCGGCCAAGGTGATACCTTTTGAGATGCTATGCTCTTCAAGGAGCTCATAATTCGGGTGGATGATGGCGCAGATCTGTTCTTTTTTGGTTTCGGGATCGATTCTCGGTACGATCAGAACCTCTTTTATCCATTCGCTTTTTATGAGTTTCTCTTCGATCTCTTCCGGATAAATATTCTTCCCTGTTTGGGTCACAATTATGCTCTTAATCCTCCCTGTGATGTATAAATAGCCATCCTTGTCAATGTGGCCTAAATCTCCGGTGTAGAGCCAGCCGTCCTTCAGAACTTCGTCGGTAGCTTCTTTATTCTGATAATAACCCAGCATCACGTTGGAACCACGCACAACTATTTCACCTATACCGCTTGTATCCGGCTCACTAATTCTGACTTCGACACCGGGGATGGGTGGGCCGGCGGAATCGTTTTTCGGATTTCCTACTGGATTAACCGAAATCACGGGTGACGACTCGGTCAAACCATAACCCTGCAAGATAGGTATGCCAAGGAGTTCAAGTCCTTTCGCAACTTTAGCCGGAAGCGCTGCTCCGCCGGCTACTGCATACTTGAGAGTCTCCAGGCCCATTTTTCTCCTCACTCCGGCAAAGAGCCTTTTACGCGCGAATTTAGACAGCGAAGCGATTCCGCTTATGGTGTTGAACAGGATTCTTGTGGGCATCGCTGACCTGGCTACCTTTCGATGAACAGCGCGTAAGAATTTCTCAAATAGAAGCGGTACCGCAATCAAACATGTTACTCCTGCGGATTTCAATGTCGCCTGCAGGTCGTTCGGTTTTAAGCTTGACGGGTAATGAACTGCTGCGCCGCAGTATAAGGGGTAAAGGAAACCACATGTTCCTTCAAATGTGTGATGCATCGGTATGATGGAGACCATGGTGTCATTCTCGCCTAATTTTATCACAGGTTCAAACGACCTTATATTGCTGATGATGTTGTTATGACTCAACATGACAGCCTTGGATGTTCCGGTTGTGCCTGAGGTGAAGATCAAAACCGCCAGGGAATCAGGATCGATCTCGTCTGCCGGAATATCCTCCTTTACATCCAGGTCTTTGATGCTCTCCAAGGGGATGATCCATTTCAGGTTTTCCAGTTCGGCTTTGACATCTTCAATCTTGTAAATGTGGATATCCGAGCTGAGCACGCCCCTGGTTTCACTTTCCCTGAGAACATGAACGATCTCGGCTTCGGATGACATGGGATCGAGAGGCACACAGACAAGGCCGGCTTTGACAATTGCCAGATAAGCAATTGCCCATTCGGGACGATTCTCGCCTATCACTGAAAACCTCTCACCCTTTTCTAATCCGAGCCCCAACAAGTGATTCTTCAACTTTGTTACCGCGTCCTCTAACTGGGCAAAGGTATACTCGGTATCCCCTTTCTTTAATGCTAATTTGTTGGGAAGATTCCTGGCCGAATTCTCAAAAACCTCACCCAGTAACTTGATTTCTTTGTTCATAGTCTACCCGTTTGGTTGAAATATGTTTTGATGCATCGGTAGTTTCAATTGCCCAGACTGGACATGGCACCGGCATTTCCTGATGCTGATGCATCAGAGGTTGGTGAGCTTTGCCAACTATCAGGGGAACCCCTACATCCTTTGTTTTTCCAGAACAGCAGTGCAGTCAATTCCAACCTCCCTCAACAACGGCTGTATGTGAGCCAGGTGAAGCCTGTTTTCCTTCTGTAGTCTCATCAAAGCCTCTTCTCGTGTCATCAGATTCTCCCTTACC
>JBAUFO010000113.1:0-6829 GCA_049679185.1 Candidatus Zixiibacteriota bacterium | reverse complement strand
ATCATTGCCGACACTTTCAATCAGGGCAGATCCGACCAAAGCCAGCTCGGTTATCGCCGCATTGGCCAGCTCCTTTCCACCATGGGGTTCAGAAAGGCGAGAACCCACGGCAGCACCTACGCCATCCTCTGGGATGACCAACTTCTCTCACAAAATACGTTTTCTGACGATGGAAAAAACGAAAAACAGCCATCCCCATGTCCCCCATGTCCCGCATGTCCCCCAAGTCCAGCCGGTAGGTCAAGAGCCGCAGGCTCCTGACCTCCATTTATTTTTCGATTCTGATGTTATATTTCCTCATCAAGGCCTGAAAGTTGGGCCTCAGCATACCCACTTCTTTGGCTGATCTGCTGATGTTCCAGTCGTTTCTGGTCAGCGCGTCTAAGATAAACGATTTCTCCACGCCGCCGACGGCAGATTCTCTCAGTCGTCTCTTGGCTTCCTTCAGCTCTTCTGAACTCTTTGGGATGAAGGTGTCCGGATGAGCCACCTCCGATCTGACCACAAAAGGGAGATGTTCTGTAGTAACGGTGTCCCCTTCGGCCATGACGATAGCCCGCTCTATCACATTCTCCAACTGCCTTACATTCCCGGGCCAGGTGTGGTCAATTAGCATGTTCATCGCCTCGACCGAGATGCTCTTGATGTTCTTCTTCATCTCCCTTGCGTATTTTTTCAGGAAGTGATAAGCTAAAAGGGGAATATCATCTCTTCGTTCCTTCAAAAGCGGTATCGTTATGCTGACTACATTCAAGCGGTAAAACAGGTCCTCCCGGAATTTCCCATCCTCGACCAGTTTTTCTAAGTCTTTATTGGTGGCTACGATAAATCTCAAGTCCACCTTTTTGGACTTGACGTCCCCCACCGGGGTGAACTCCCTTTCCTGAATCACCCTCAGTAGCTTGGACTGGAAATTCGAACCTGTGTCCCCGATCTCGTCTAAGAAGATCGAACCGCCGTTGGCTACCTCGAACAGCCCTGGCTTGGTTACTATTGCCCCGGTGAAGGATCCTTTAACGTGGCCGAAAAGTTCGGATTCCAGGAGTTCCTGAGCCAAGACTCCGCAGTCGACCGGTACAAAGGGTTTTTGTTTTCTGGGGCTGTTGAAATGGAGGGCGCGGGCGATCAACTCCTTGCCTGTCCCGCTTTCTCCCCGGATTAGAACCGTGCTGTCTGTTGGAGCGACCTTGCGAATTAGCTTATAGACCTCCTGCATCTTGGGGCTGCTGCCAATGATGTTGTCGAAACCATATTTGGCCTCCAGCTCCTTGCGCAGGTAGATATTCTCAATTATCAGGCTTTTTTTTTCCAGAGCCTTTTCAACCACAATCAAGACTTCGTCCGGGGTAAAGGGCTTGGGAATGTAATCAAACGCCCCTAATTTCATAGCCTGGACGGCGGACTGGACTGTGGAGTAACCGGTGATCATGATAACCGCGACGTCGGGATATTTCTCCTTGACCCTTTCTAAGACCTTCAGCCCGTCGATTCCCGGCATCTTCATGTCGGTGATCACGATGTCGATTGGCTCTTTCTCCAGGATGTCAAAAGCTCCCTGACCGGAAAGGACGGTAAGGACCTCGTGGCCGCCGCCTTCCAGTATCTTCCGGCAGCTCCTTAGCACGATCTCCTCATCGTCCACCACCAGTATTCTGGCTTTGATCATCTATATGTTCCCCTTCTCTCCAATTTCACCGATTTTCTCTTTTATGGGCAACTTCACCGTGAAGGTGGAGCCCTTTCCCACCCTGCTTTTCACCTCCAATTTTCCCCGGTGCCTTTCCACTATGCCGTAGCTTACCGAAAGCCCCAGTCCGGTCCCCCTACCTTGCTGCTTGGTGGTGTAAAAAGGGTCCAGTATCTTGGGCAAATTCTCTTTCGGGATTCCAACGCCGGTATCGGTGAATCGGACAGCCACCATCTTATCTTCCCTGGCTGAAGACACGGTCAAATTTCCCCCCTTGGGCATGGCCTCGATAGCATTGAGCAGGATATTGATGAATACCTGTTGAATCTGTCCCACATCCACTGATATCTTGGGCAAACCCGTAGCGATCTTCTTCTCAATCTTGACGTTCTGCATGTTCGCCTGGTGAGCAATCAGATTTGTCGATTTCTCCACCACCTCGTTTATGTCGGTCGACGTCTTTTGGGGGGCAGTTTGTCGGGCAAAGTCTAAGAGGCCTTTGACGATGTTCTTGCACCTATTGGTTTCGTTCACGATGACCTCCAGATCCTCCCTGTCTGGATCTCCATCAGGTTTGGCCTGGAGTAATAGTGAGGAGTAGGTCAGAATTCCGGTTAAGGGGCTATTGATCTCGTGAGCAACCCCGGCAGCCAATTTACCCAGGGAAGCAACCTTGTCCGACTGAATCAGTTGATCCTCGGTCTTTCTCAGCTCTTCCGTCCTCTCTGCCACCCTCTGCTCCAGGGTCTTCCCCCAGTCGACGAGTTTTTCATCTGCCTTTTTCAAATCTGAGGTCATCTGATTGAACGAAGAAGCCAGCTGTGCTATCTCGTCTTCGCCTTTAATCGGCATGGAACAATTCAGGTCGCCTTCAGCGACTCTTCTGGTTCCTTTGACCAATTCCCTCACCGGACGGGTGACATACCGGCTGATGGAGATGCTGATGGTCACCGCGATGATCAGGCAGGCAATCATGGCAAAGAAGATCATCTTATTCTGGGCCCCTTTGATATCCCTGTCCACATCCGCCAAGGACATCCCTATGTCCAGTACCCCCAGGACTTTCTGCTCTGGAGGATGGGCATGGCAGTCCGGGGTATAGCAATCAGGTTCGTTATATATGGCAGAGATAACCCCCAACACTCTGTGGCCTGCCTTGCCTTGGAAAATCCGGGAGCGGTCAGGCGTTGTGAGTCTCTCCAGTGGTCTTTCCGCTGAATGACAGGCATAGCAGGCTTCCGCTTTCTTGTCCACCATTTCTCCGATCTCGCTCTTATCAGTCGAGAACATTATCTTGCCATCTTTATTGAAAACCCTGATCTTCTCCAGTCCCTCCTGCTCCCCGATGGTCTCGATGATCTCATGCACATCGTCACTCTGGTATCTCAGCATATCATATCTGGTGCTTCTTCTCACCGTCTCGCTTATCCTCAAAGCGCCCCGCATTACCTCACCGGTTAAGTGTTTCTTCTGAGAGGCGATGTTGAGGTAGGCATAGATTGCCATGGACGTTATCAGTATGAATCCAACCACTAAAATCAGCTTTGCTCCAATGCTCTTCGGCCACATAGGCGCTCCCTCAATTAGTGAATTATTTCACAAGCATCCACTAGTTATACGGAAATTTGAAACCCAAAAGCTAACTCCAAAAGGCAACTGCTTTGTTAGCGGGTTCGCGCCACGGGTGAACCGGGACGTGAAGATACCATTCGCATTTCATAATGCCCAACCCTGCTCTTGTTTCTAAGCCCCCTTGTTCATCATCCCGAGGAATGAGGAGCGAAGCACATCACTCATAAGGGCCTTCTTCACAGGCGCCAACCTCAGAAATCCGCCAATGAAACCACGCATGAACGAGTGGGTAATGCTCTGCGGGTTGTCGAACATCAGGTTTTGAAGGGTCCCTCTCTCCAGGCATTGCAGAATCACACGTTCAAAGGTGTCCTTGGGGTGGAACACTCTTTGCTTGCGCTTTACCAGCTTCAGCGCTCCAGTCGGACACTTCAGGGCACACACGCCGCAGCCTATGCAGGCGGAAGTGTCAATTCTCGGGTTTCCCTCCGGCAGCGCTTCAATGGCATCAATGGCGCAGGCTTCCGCGCATGCGCCGCAGGCGGTGCAGTCTTCATCGTCCCGTTGGGCGATGTAGTTGGACGAGACCACCACGCCGGAATAGCCAAACTTGCTTATTCCTAAAAGGGCATTACAGCAGCATCCGCAGCAGTGGCAGATAAAGGTAATCTCCTGCTTCACGTTATCAGCGCAGAAGACCAGCCCCAACTCCTTCGAGCGGGCCAGGTTCTCCAGCATCTCAGACTTGGAGACCTCCTTCCCCATGTCATGGCGGATCAGGTAATCAGCCGCTACATCGAAAGAGGAGCAGGTCTCCAGCGGCACGTCGCACTTCTTCTCCCCCACGTGCAGCTTCTCGTGACGGCAGGAGCAGATGCCGATGCAGAATTTACTTGCCCCATCCACTATCGAGCTGGCCTTCTCGTAGTCCAATATCTCGACATGCTCCGAAGCGGCAATCGCTTCCTCGTGCGGCAGGGAGCGCAGGGGAGTCATCCTCTCACCGCGTTTGAAGTTGGCCGCATAGAAGTTCGACTCATCCTGCAAATAAGTGTGAAAAAGCCTGGCCCATTCCTTGGAATTTGAGCTCTCGCCGGTTCGCATCATGGTGAACTCGAATATCCCGATCACCATAGGGGAAGGCATGTAGTGATACCCGCCGTTCATCCAGAGATCCATCACCAGGCCCTTGGCACACAGGTCATCCAATATCCTCTGCAGTTTAGCCCGCTCGTATTTGGTGATTTTCTCAATTCGATCCAGGTTGGATAGTCCGTAAGGCATCTTCACGATAACATCGGCTTCGTCTGTGGAATAGAGTTCCTTCAGAATGGAATGAAATGTTTCATTCCACGGCACCCTCATCGTCAGTTTGTCGATCTTCTTACCGAGCTTTCGGTAAACGTCTTTTCCAACCATGTGTCCCATAGTCAAGCTCTCTCGTGAAGGTTTCGTGTTCGCCTTTTCCAATCACACTATATTACACAGAATCTCCGTCTGACACAAGAGATTTCGACAGCTCCGCTAGTCCTCTCGGTGTATTGTCATTCGCCAATGCAGCAAATCTGGCTCACTACGGCAGGACACTTTATCCTCAGATTCTGTGAAACAAAATATCGATCAGTCTGTCTGATGGATAGTGAAGAAGACAGAATAACACCCCGAGGAGATTTCGCTCAAAAACAGGAAAGTCGAAATGCTGATGGATCCGAACGGAATTGGAAAATACAGGAGGATAGAAAAACATGGAACTATCTATTAGCAATCTCTCCAAAACCTATGCCAACGGCGTTGTGGCCTTAGACGACGTGTCTTTAAGAATCCCTACCGGGCTCTTCGGCCTGCTGGGTCCCAACGGGGCCGGGAAATCCACCTTGATGCGAACCATTGCCACGCTGCAGGAAGCTGATTCCGGCGAGATAACGTTCGAGGGCATCAACGTTTTGAAACGGAAGAGCGAAGTCAAGAAGGTGCTGGGTTACCTACCCCAGGATTTCGGATTCTATCCCAAGGACACAGGCTATAACCTGCTGGATCATTTTACAATGCTGAAGGGTGTGAAAGACAAGAAGGAAAGAAAGCTGAAAGTCGAGGAACTCCTGAAGCGGGTCAATCTCTGGAATGAGCGGAGGCAAAGACTGGGCACGTATTCCAACGGAATGAGGCAGCGCTTTGGCATTGCCCAGGCGCTGATCGGAAATCCGAAGCTCATCATCGTCGACGAGCCTACCGCCGGACTGGACCCGGAGGAGCGCGTCCGCTTTCACAACCTGCTCAGCGAAATCGGCGAGAATGTTGTGGTCATCCTCTCGACGCACATCGTTGACGACGTGAGCGATCTCTGCATGCACATGGCCATTATAGACCAGGGCAGAATCATACTGAAAGAGAACACGCTTGGCGCCATGTCCCGACTGAATGGAAAGATCTGGGAAAAAGAAATCGCCAAGGGGGACCTGCCCGGGTACGAAGAGAAGTATGACGTCATATCCACACGACTCTTCGGGGGCAAGACCTTCATCCGCATCTACAGCGAAACCAATCCTGAAAACCACTTTTCAAGCATCAAACCGTCGGTGGAGGATGTGTATTTCTATCATTTAAGCAGGCAGAACTAAACTCACCCGGGATGGCCAAAGCACACAATGCTGATACTCAATATCAATAGCCGTAGTCACTGCAGATTTTGGCTCACTTCAGTCACCTCTACACGAGGTCAATATCCATGTTTCTGAATATCTATCTGAACGAATTCAAAAGAAACCTGAAGAGTATTTCCTTTTACATCTTCACGGCTCTTTTGCTGCTCGGGGCATATCTTTTCGCTTCCAATCTCAATCCGAATGCGTACCTGATGGGACTGAGCATCGGCAAGGAATGGCATAACGCGCCCCTTCTGATTGCCAAGCTGACGGCGCGCTTCAGCGTGGTGGGGGTGCTATTCACCATGGTCATGGTGGGGCGCGCAGTGACCCGGGACTTCTCCGTCAAGATACACGAGTTCTTCTTCACCGTTCCGATGAGCAAGGCCTCCTATCTGGGCGGGCGTTTTCTCGGCGGACTGTCGGCCAACTTTCTCATCTACTCGGGCATCGCAATGGGATTTGTCGCTGGCTGCCTGGTCATCGACGCCAAATATTACGGTCCGTTTAACCTTTCGGCCTTCCTGCTTCCGGCAGTGGTGATCTTGATTCCAAACCTTCTGTTTATCGGCAGCATCTTCTTCTCCCTGGCTACCCTGAGCCGAAAGATGGTGATGACCTATCTGGCAGGCGTTGCATTCCTCATGATCTACGGCGCCATGCAGGGCGGCTTCACCGGCTGGGAAAACGACACCGCGAAAATCCTGATCGATCCCTTCGGCATTTCCGCGCTGGGCATCTTGACCAAATACTGGACGGTATCCGAGATCAACCTCACCCAGATTCCACTGCAAGCCCCCCTCATTTGGAACCGAATCATCTGGATGACGGTCAGTCTTGCCATCCTGGTTTACGCCTGGAAACGCTTCAAATTCGTGTCGCTTTTGGAAAAGAAAAAAGAAAAAAGACTGGATGTCGAACGGATCGA
>JBAUFO010000112.1:0-3506 GCA_049679185.1 Candidatus Zixiibacteriota bacterium | reverse complement strand
TCCTCCACCTGCTCGCACACCACCACCTTCTTGCCCGCCCTGAGGAGCTTGGCTAAGTACCTGTCGCCAGCGTGGTGGGGAATCCCGGCTAAGGGGATCTTCTCTCCTTTGATCTGGCCCCTGGAGGTCAGTGCGATACCCAATATCCGGGACGCCACCTTGGCATCCTCGCCGAACATCTCATAGAAGTCGCCCATACGAAAGAAGACGATCTCTTCCGGGTACTTGCTCTTGATCTTAAAATACTGCCGCATCAAAGGCGTGATGTCTTCTGCCATAGTGATTCCTAAGATATGCGTCCCTTCCGAGGTTTTTGTCTTTTAGCGAGAAGGAAGGCCAGGGTCCGCCCTTCTGAAGGTTGATGCTTCCTGGAGTGTCAGGCCCCGCCTCGGCGGGATCTACGACTTCAGCCTGACCAAACGGTCTTCGCTGTGTGGGGACTCGCCGCGGGAAGTACGACCTACTGCTGCCTGATTCACCTAACGGTTCAACTTTGCTCACCGTCCTGAACTTGTCGAAGGAAGGTGAGCACTCCAAATCCTCCTTCCCATGCCCTCTAACTTTGTCCTTTGCCAGATATCTACGGCCTGGCTCAAAAGCCGCTCGTCAATCGGGGATAGTCAAGATCCCCTCTGAAATTCACTGTATTACTATCCGGTAACTTTCGCCGGTCTGCGATTCAAGCTTTTTCTTGAGCTTCACCGCCTCCTGGTAAGACACAAATGATCCAAGCTGGACTGAGCGATATTCTTTACCCCCCATGATCTTGCTTTTGACCCTGACGGAGTAGCCTTGTTTTTGAAATTGGGAGCGAAGTTTAAGCGCGTTCTGCTTTTCGCCGAAGACACCCAGTTGAATGGTGTATTTCATTCCGGCCAGACGTTCTGCCTGGGCTCCTCTCGTCGGTCTCTCGGTCTCGGCTAGATTCTGAACGAACTCTGGAGAGCGCGGGTATTTCTCCTTTAGCAGATTTTGGTACAAGAGAGCTTCTTCCGGATGTTTGAGTCGGGGGAAGGAGCTGGCCAACCCGGAGAGCGCAAAAGGAAAAGCTTCCGAATACTTATAGTCGTGCACGACCCTGTTGTACTGAGCGATGGCTTGATCGTAGTTCTCCCCTGCGAAAAAGCAGTCACCCTTCCCCAGTTGAGCCCACTGGGCCCAACTTGACCCGGGAAACGATCTGAGTATTTGATCAAACTCAAGCAGCGCTGAGTCCGCCTGACCCATGGCCAAAAAGGAGCATCCGGAGATCCACAAAAGCTCTGGCGCAGCCTCGCTTTGAGCGAAAGTTTCCCCAAACTTGCCTGCCTGTTCAATGGTGTTGAGGTTCATGCCCCTGCAGAACTCATACTTGCAGACGAGAAGTCCTGCCTCCGCCGACCTGAGCCAGCCCGGACAACGATCTGCCACGCTTTCCAGATATCTCCGGGACAGAGCCCCCCCCTCCTCCACCTTCCCTAAAAAGAACCATAGCTCCGGATCATCAGCATGCTCGTCCGTCAAGTTCAGCAGGGTACGTTTTGCCTCCTCCAGCCGCCCGGCCTGAAAATGCCGGACCGCATCCTCTAGAGTCTGGCAGAAGATGGGGTCACCATGTAGAAAGCTGACCAGCATGAAAAGAAGAAAATACGAACACGTCCCCCGTGGCAGGATCCTTCTCTTCATGGCTTTAAAGATCAAAGGAATTCCAGGACTTGCAGGACGGACATCTCCAGAGAGGCTGGCGGGTCGTGTGTCCACACTGCTGGCAGGTATACTCTTTTTCTGCTGGCGGGAAAATTCGTATCAGGTCATCTAAAAGATCGGTTGATTCTTCTTTCCGGCCCTCCTGTTGATACAGCTTTGCCAGACTCAGCCTGGCGGACAAGAGGCTGGAGTCGGCGTCGATGATCTGTTTGTATTTCTCGATGGCAGCTTCAACCATCCCTTTTTTCTCATAGATTCGAGCCAGGGAAAAAAGGGCGAAGGTGTCCTTGGGGTTCCGGCTTAAGATTCTTTCGTAAATCTCGGATGTCTCACCATACTCCCCCAGTTCAAACAGGGTTCTCTCCAGCTCATCGAAAACCAGATACCCGGCGGCGGGCGCCATTTCAAGAAGCTTCTTCCAGTACTGAACCGCATCCTTCAGCCTCTGGTCGCGATGGTAAGCTTGGCCTAAGTAAATATAGGCGGGCACACATCTTTCGTCGTAGTTCAGCGCTTCCTTGTAGGCAACCCTGGCCTTGTGCAGCTCCCCTTTTTCCGCCCGCTCTTTCCCCCAGAAAACCTTGTAAAGCGCCAGTATCCTGTTGGCCTCGTCCCCTCTGCGATGGGAGCTCTTCTTCCTCAGTTGAAAGGCCTCCTCCCACCTTCCAGTCTCCTCATATTCGGACAGCAGCCTGAAAGCGACCCTCTCGTCCTTTTCCGACGTTTTGAGCAACTCCTCCAAGACCGAGATGGCCTTCTCATGATTCCCTGAAGCGGAGAAGTCCTGGGCTAAGCTACTCAAAACTTCCCTTTTCTCCTCTTCAGAAAGCAAAGGACGAAGGGTAAGTTCCCTGTGTATCTGCAGAGCCTTATCGTATCTTTCGTTCTTTCTGAACAGGTCCCCTAACTTCAGGTACGCATCCACGTTGTCGGGATCGTCTCTGGCAACCTGCCTGAGTTTCTGGAAGGCGGTCCTCTCCTCACCAGCCAGAAGAGCCTTCAAGGCTTCGATGTATAGCTGAGGGGAGACCTTTCTTTTCTTCCCTTTGGCTTTTGACCACAAGAACGCCATCACCGTAAAGATGATGACAAACGCGAATATAATTGAGAGAAAGTGACCCGCGCTCAATTTTCACCTCCGATCAACAGACTTTGGGACCCCGGCTTACAGGCTGGTTTGCTTCTCCTCGTCCTCCTCCAGAGGCAGATTTCGCAGGGCGGTAATCTCTTCTAAGAGCTTCTTGTTCTCCGTCTTCTGATTGCGCATTTCGGAATACATCCTAAAGTAGTAACCGACCCCCAACGCAAAAGAGACGATCATGCCCGCCACCAACGCCCAGAAAGCCACAAAGACCATGGGAATGTCGTAATACACCTTGCCGTAGAGATTGACTGAGATTCTCTCATCTGAGTTATAGATGGCGAATCCGACTATCAGAGTAATAAGAACTATGATCACCAGGGTTCTTATTATCCACATAATACCTCCTCCCTCTTATTCCTTATTTCTGTGGAAAGCTAACATATAAGATATGTGCTGTCAATCAAAAAGTTATAAAGGTTTTAGAGACCAAATACAAATCAGACACCCCCAAAGGTATACCCGCATGAGCACACCAAAGACCGGAGTCAGAGATCCGCCCTTCGACAGACTCAGGGTGGTGAGCAGAGTCGCACCACCGATGGCGGGGTGGATGACGGAGACCCGTCGGGGATAGCGTCGGCCCAAGAGCGTTAATCTTTCACGGCAGATTGTAACGGATTAAGCAGATGAGAATTATCGTTATCAGCTTATTCTGTTAAATCAGCTGTCCCGGACG
>JBAUFO010000111.1:0-1982 GCA_049679185.1 Candidatus Zixiibacteriota bacterium | reverse complement strand
TGTAGATGGCACGGCGAGGCCCGAGTCCCATGTTGAACTCGCTTTTCATGACTACGGGACACCATTCGCTACATACCCCACAGCCGGTGCACTTCTCCCAATCAACATAAGTTGCCTTCTTGCGCAGCTTCACATTGAAATTTCCCGCCTCACCCTTAATGCTCTCTATCTCTGTGTAGGTGCGGAGAGCGACATTCTGGTGCGAGGCAACCTCCACCAACTTCGGAGAAAGAATGCACATGGAACAATCATTGGTGGGGAAAGTCTTATCGAGCTGGGCCATCACGCCCCCGATAGAAGGCGACTTCTCCACAAGGTAGACGTAATATCCGGATTCAGCAAGGTCTAAAGCCGCTTGAATCCCTCCTACACCCCCACCTACGACGAGAACCGCCCCTATTTTGCCGTTTCCGCTTTGTTTCTCCATAATGACACCTTTATGCTACAGTCTCTGTAATGCCTCCTTAGCAAGCCCGGCAGGCTCTGCCTCCACTCCTCGAGAGCGAGAGTCAGCAATTGCATTCACCATCTCATGGCGTAATTTCTGGCAAAAGACGTCTATTTCCCTTATCTTTTCAACAAAAGACGGGGCAACGTATCCTTCTCTAACTGCCATGCTTCTCAGAGCCTTCATGATATCGGCAAAATCAACATTCTGAGGACAGTGCCCCTGACAGTTATAGCACTGGATGCAGAACCAGATAGTGTCTGAAGAAAGGACTTCTTTCCTCATCCCCAGAAGCACCATGCGAATTATCCGACGGGGATTGAATTTCTGGTCGATATCAGCAACAGGGCAGCTGGCAGTGCAGAGGCCGCAGGCGAAACAAAGCTTAATATTCTCTCCGCCTGGCTCATTGGCAACATCGTACTTAAACTTGGTATCCAGTTCACTCAAAGCTACAGTCATTTTCGCCTCCTTAATTCTCACTCGGGGGAGGAATCTTATAGCAGTCCGGCAGCTCCCAGTATCTCGGGAACTTTCTCCTCCCGTCCGATAAACATAATGTGGACTCCATCGCAGATTTTCTCTTCTTTCATTTGCTTTATCATCCGGGCAGCTATTTCTATTCCTTTGGCAACCCCTGTTCCCTTCGGAGCCTGAGCCAGCTCGTCAATGATACGTTGAGGGATAAAAACACCAGGAACATTCTCATTCATATACGCAGCCATCTTTGCGCCGATAACAGGTACTATGCCGCCGAGGATTTTAACCTTTTCATCTATGTTGCGGACGAATTCCGTAAATCTCTTTAGTTCATCAAGCTCATAAACCGCCTGCGTCTGAATGAAGTTCACCCCTGCCTTGAGCTTTTTCTCAACCTTGATAAGCTGCGGCTCGAGGGGATCGGCTGAAGGAGTAGCCGTTGTCCCAATACAGAAGTCAATGCCTCCATCAAGTTCATTGCCTGCCATGTCCTTGCCGGAGTTCATGGTATGAACAAGACGGATGAGCTGCACCGAATCGAGGTCGAACACTTGCTTGGCTTCCTTATGGTCACCAACATCGATGGAATCACCGGTAAGGCAAAGAATATTATCTACTCCCCGCGAGTAAGCGAACAAGAGGTCTGCTTGAATTGCCAGACGGTTCCTGTCGCGGCAGGTTACTTGAAATACTGGTTGACCACCGTGTTCTTTGATCAAGAGGCAAACTCCCAGGGAGGGATAGCGCATCACCGAGCTTTGATTATCAGTCACATTTAGACCATCCACCTTATCCTTGAGAAGCTCAATATGCTCTATGGCCTTTGAGACGCTGGAGCCTTTTACCGGCCCCACCTCGGCTGTTACAACGAACTCTTTTGTTTTAAGAATTTCCCTAAAAGGTTTTGCCATCCTTCACCCCCTTAAGCTTTTACCGCCTGGACTTTGCCGGGCCTTTTCACGGCCCGATAATTCTTCGGCGCGTAGTATTTCCGCATCACATCAAGTCTACCTTGCTTTTCCAGCCTGCGATAAATCAGAACCCAGGCACAATC
>JBAUFO010000110.1:0-10847 GCA_049679185.1 Candidatus Zixiibacteriota bacterium | reverse complement strand
GTTGCAGGGGGTCGAAAAATCTCGACTTGGCCGACAATAGATCTAAGCGACCCGTTTATTGATCCATAAGAGAGCGAAAGGAGGAAGCATGGAAGCCAGCCTGGAATTCAGAGATGACGTGAAATATACCAAGGAACACGAGTGGGTAAAGCTGGAGGGGGACGTCGCCACCGTGGGAATCACCGATTACGCTCAAAGACAACTGGGAGACGTGGTGTTCATTGAGCTGCCGGAGGCGGGAACCCAGGTGGAGCAGATGAAACCGTTTGGAGTAATCGAGGCGGTAAAGGCGGTATCGGATATTTTCTCTCCCATTACCGGAGAGGTGACCGAGGTAAACTCCGAGCTCCAAACCCAGTCAAACCTCATCAACTCCGACCCGTATGGCCAGGGTTGGATCATCAAGATCAAAATCAAGGATCCGAAAGAACTGAACACCTTGATGCCGTTGGCAGATTATCGGAAGCTGGTCGGAGTTTAAAGAGGTCACCAAGATCTACCCATCCGCCCTGAATTTTACCTGGCTTTTTGTATAACTTCGCTAAACGGAATTGCCTTCGAAACACCAACTGTAGGCTATTCAAACAGATGAGTTTTGTACCCAATACAGAGCAGAATCGCAAGGAGATGCTAACGAAAATCGGAGTGAAGGATTTCTCCGAATTGTTCAGCGTCGTTCCCGATTCAGTTCGACTTACCGGTGACTTGAAGCTTCCGCCGGCTTTGTCTGAGCTGGAACTGACCAGGCTATTAGGTGAGGTGGCGAGCCGGAATAAAGATGCCAGCCAAATGACCTGCTTTTTGGGTGGAGGCGCATATGATCACTTCATTCCCGCGATCGTCGACCACATAGTCTCCCGATCCGAATACTACACCGCTTACACTCCATATCAGGCCGAGGTGAGTCAAGGGACGCTTCAGACCATCTACGAGTTTCAGTCTTTAATCTGCGAGCTTGCCGGGATGGAGGCGGCAAATGCCTCCATGTACGACGGAGCTACGGCTGCAGCGGAGGCGGCTCTTCTGGCGCATGCCCACACCAGAAGAGACGGGATCCTGGTGGCCGGATCCTTAAATCCCAACTACAGGAAGGTTCTCGATACCTACTGTGGCTCGATTAAACTGAAAGTGGACACACTGCCGTTGGCCGAAGAGGAAGGCCGAATAGACTCGGAGGCGGCTAAAAGTAAGATCTCTGATAAAGTCGCCTGCGTGATAATCCAAACGCCCAATTTCTTCGGCCTCTTGGAGAACCTTAAAGAGATTGAGCCGCTGGTCCATTCTGTCGGAGCTCTTCTGGTGCTGGTCTGCGATCCCATCTCTCTGGGGATTCTGAAAACCCCGGGAGAGTACAATGCGGACATCGCGGTAGGGGAAGGGCAGGCTCTGGGAAATAGCCTCTATCTCGGAGGTCCGTATCTGGGTTATTTCGCCTGCAGGAGGTCCCTGATCAGAAAGATGCCCGGAAGGCTCGTGGCAGCCACCACCGATACCCGGGGAAGGGTGGGCTACGTCATGACGCTTCAAACCAGAGAGCAGCACATAAGAAGGGAGAAGGCCACTTCCAATATCTGCACCAACCAGGCACTTTGCGCCCTGGCAGCCTGCGTGTATCTTTCCCTTATGGGGAAAGCCGGGATCAGGAAAGTGGTGGAGTTGTGTCTGCAAAAAAGCCATTACGCGGCAGAGAAGATCACCCAACTCGACGGATTCTCGAGGAGATTTGACGGTCCCTTCTTCAAGGAGTTCGTGATCACCACACCCCTCCCGGCGAAGGAGGTCGTAGGACGGCTGCTAAAGAAAAACATACTTGCCGGAATGGACTTGGGCATTTTCGACTCGAACCTGAAAAACGAGCTTCTTGTGTGCGTGACTGAAAAGAGGACCAAAGAAGAGATAGACCATCTGGTAGACGAGTTAAGAGAACTGGTTTAACAGAATAATTGTTCACATCTCTTTAGCGAAGCTAAGAAGGATCTACTTGAGCACATAGGCGGTAAAGCAAAAAGACCAGCGAATCGGAAGGAGGCATATGCCTTTCTGTCCTTTATGCAAAGCTGAATTCGGCGCGGGGACAAAAAGATGCACGGATTGCGAATGCGACTTAGTGGAGGAGCTTCCAGAGGAGGCAGACTTGGAGACGTCTGACGACGATGAGGACGTGCCCGAGGATTGGGTTCTGTTGTACAGCACCAAGAATAAAGTTTACGCCGAATTCCTCAGGGAGACCCTGGAGAACAGCAACATAACGTGCTATTTCAGGTCATCCGGAAGTTTCTTTGAAGAGGGGTTGGGATATGTCACCAAGGGGAAGGGGGGATACAGAATCTACGTCCCCGAGGATAAACATGACGAGGCTCTGGCTATAAGAGAGCAGACGGTGCGGGACCTTTAGTCGATCGGTTTTGAAGCGGTAAATGCCAAATGCGGAGGTTGCAATGAGATGTGCAGTTTATGGTGGAATAGTCTTTCTCCTGGGGCTGGCGGTACTGACTTCATGCGGCCAGCAAGCGTCGCCGCCCGAAATCGCGTGGGCTGCCTCGCTCGAGGATGCGTTCCAACTCGCTATGGAGAAGGACCAACCCATTCTGGCGGAGTTCTGGTCCGATGGGTGACCGTGGTGTGAGAGGTTGGAGGATTCAACCTTTACCCATCAGAGTGTTATCGAGTTGGTCAGCAATATGATCTTGGTGAAAGCGGAGGGAAAGAAGGATACGGTAACCAGGGAGCGTTACCAGATCGCCGGTTTTCCCACGGTGATACTCATGAACAGTTCCGGGGAGGAGATCGACCGGATATACGGCTACGCACCGCCGGAGGAATTCGTGACCACCATCCGGGATTATCTCCGGGGCAAGAATACCTTGGATGATCTGGAAGGGAGATTCGAGGCCCACCCGGAAGATGCCGAGTTGGCTTACCGCCTGGCGGAGAAGTACGAGGGACGCCAGATGTATGACGAGGCCGCCTCCCACTACAGGAAGGTGGTGGATCTGGATCCCACGGATAAGAAGGGGAACTCCGACGACGCGCTCTTCGGCCTGGCCTGGTTGGAGGTAAGGCGGAAGGAGTATCTGAAAGCCGTGGACGCCTTCAAGTACTTTCTGCAGAAGTATCCCAAAAGCGAGATGGCTGCCGATGCCGAGGTTTACATTCCTTACTGCCACTCCAAGGCGGGAGACACCACCAAAGCGGTGCAGCTTTACGAGAAATTCCTGAAGGAGCATCCCGATTCGCCTGACACCGGCTGGGTCAAGAAGAAAATAAAAGAGCTGATCGAGCCGCCGGAGGAGACCGAGGAGACGGAGACCACTAAGACAACAGCCTGAGTGTCTGGGTGAAGAGAGAGAGCAAGATCGAAAAAACAAAATGGAGTCCTATCTGGAGTGTTCGGCTTTAGCTGAACCTGGGTCAAGCTGAGGCTTGACACTCAAGGGGTTAATGCGGTCAAAGGCATGAACCATATGGTTCATGCCAACGGATGAAGCGGATTGAACGGATGACAGCCTAAGGCGTGCAGAGGTAAGATTGTTCAACTGAGCGTCACATCGGGAGTTTGGATACATGGGCGAGAAACTGATATTTGAGCTATCCTCGCCGGGGAGGAGGGGGTTTTCTCTCCCCACAAGCGACGTGCCTGAGAGGAAGCTTGAGGAACTGATTCCGAAGGACTTCTTCAGGGAAGATCCACCGGCGTTGCCGGAGGTAAGCGAGGTGGACGTTGCCCGGCACTTCATCCGGCTCTCCATCATGAATCATCACGTGGATAAGGGATTCTATCCTCTGGGCTCGTGCACCATGAAATACAATCCCAAGATCAACGAGACCCTCTCTCGTCTTCCCGGATTCGCGAATCTCCACCCTCACCAACCGGAGGATACGCTCCAGGGAGCGCTCAAACTTATGTGCGAGCTGGGCGAATATCTAAGGGAGATAGCCGGCATGGACCAGATCACCTTGCAGCCGGCGGCCGGCGCACACGGTGAGCTAACCGGTCTTCTGATGATCAATGCGTATCACAGAAACAACAACCAGCCAAGGTCAAAGGTAATAATACCCGATTCCTCTCACGGCACCAACCCTGCCTCAGTCATCACCGCCGGTTTTTCCACGGTTCAGGTCAAGTCTAATCCCGATGGTCTGGTGGACTTAGAAGAACTCAAAAAGGTGATGAATGAGGAGGTTGCCGCCCTGATGCTCACCAATCCCAATACACTGGGCTTGTTTGAGTCTGAGATTCTGGAGATCTCAAAGGTGATCCATGATGCTGGAGCGCTGCTTTACATGGATGGGGCTAACCTCAACGCCATGATGGGGATAGCGAATCCAGGGGTCATGGGGTTTGATGTGGTTCATTTCAATCTACATAAGACCTTCTCCACGCCGCACGGAGGAGGAGGACCCGGTTCAGGCCCCGTTGGAGTAAAAGCCAACCTGGCGCCGTTTCTGCCAGTTCCTCTGGTGGCGATGAAGATTAACGAAAAACGCGAACAGGAATACTATTTCGATTATGACCGCCCGCTCTCCATAGGGAGAATGCACGGTTTCTTTGGGAATTTCGGTGTTATGGTGAAAGCGTACATTTACATTCGGCAGAACGGACCGGAGGGCTTGAGAGAAGTTAGTGAAAATGCGATAATTAACGCAAACTACCTAAAGGAAAACTTAAAGCAGTACTATCATCTCCCGTACGACGGCGTCTGCCAGCACGAGTTTGTCCTTTCCGGGGTAAAGCAGAGGGAACAAGGCGTGAAGACCTTAGACATCGCTAAGAGGCTTCTGGATTTCGGCATGCACGCCCCCACGGTCTACTTCCCGTTGATCGTCCAGGAAGCTTTGATGATCGAGCCCACCGAGACAGAAAGCAAGGAGAGCTTAGACGAGTTCATACAGGCTATGATTCGGATCGCCAAAGAGGCGGATGAGAATCCGGAGGTGGTCAAGTCCGCTCCCCAAAATACCCCAGTTGCCCGCCTGGACGAGGTAAAAGCAGCAAGAGAGTTAAATGTGAGATGGAGACAGAAAAGGAATACCTGAATATTCTCGACCTGCTGGGCAGAGTCGTCGATGCCAATAAGGGAATCGAGCTCACAGATGAAACACTCTCCGAAGCCGAACCACTGGCGATAAAGCTGTTCGAGCACTCTGCTTCTGCTCTTTACTTGTCTCGCAGCACAGTCATCAGCGATTTTCCCTCAGTAGAGGTCAACTTCTTTGACCATTCGTCAATAAATGTGCTCACTCGCGCAGCCCTGGAGTCCTTTCTGACTTTTCATTACCTGTATGGCGCCAAGGTCTCTGAGCAGGATCGTGAACTCAGGTTCTATTCGAGACAACTGGCCGCGCTAAAAGAGAGGCAGGATTTCCCGTACACTATCACCAACGCCACAGAGATTCTGGAACGAGATCAAGAACGTATCAGTAGGTACGAGGAGATCTTAGGTAAGAATAGTGTATTTCGCGACTTGAAACGAAAGCGGCAAGAGAGAATCTTGGCGGGAGATTGGAAACTCCTGTCGTGGCGGGATATAGGAAGGAGTACGGGGCTGTCTGATGTGCATGCCAAGCACGTTTATCGGTATCTGTGCGGTTATGCGCACTCAGGAGCTCTGAGTACCTTGCAGGTAGCCGAAGCCCGTAGCGCGGAGACGCAGTCGGCTCTGTTCGCTGGGTCCATGGGGCTAATCAAGATAGCGATGTCCAACTTTATATTTCGGTATTCCGACTTATTCCCCGATTCAAAAAAAGAAATAGATAAGAATCCCGAAGCAAAAGCGAGCGCGGAATTGTGGCTTGGTGTCGGCCGAGGGTTGAGAAAGGAAGAAGAAGAGAATGAGGAAGACGAGGAGAATGAGGAAGACCACGACCGCCATTGAGGCCCTCAGTTGCATTCGGGTTTGAATTATGTTGCTCACCACCACCGTAGGAAGCTTTCCCAAGCCCGATTATCTGGTAAAAGCCAGGAAACAGTTTGCTTCCGGCAAACTGTCAGAGGGGGAGTTAACTCAGTTGGAAAAAAAGGCGACGGAGGAGTGCATTCGTCTCCAGGAGGGGATCGGGCTGGATATTCTGGTTCACGGAGAGATGGAACGAGGAGACATGGTTACCTTTTTCGCGGAGAAGATGAAAGGCTTCGGAATCAGCGGTTTGGTGCGCTCCTACGGAAACAGATACTATCGAAAGCCGGTGGTTAATGGTGAAGTGAAAAGAGAGAGCCCCATCACGGTGGACATGTTCAAGTACGCTCAGAGCCTGACTGAAAAACCGATTAAAGGGATAGTAACCGGTCCTTACACCATGTGTGGCTGGTCGTTTGACGAGTACTATTCTGACCGCAGAGGATGCGTGATGGCCCTGGCAAGAGAGATACACGAGGAAGTGGTGGCTTTGGAAGACGCAGGCGCTCGGTATATTCAGATAGATGAGCCGGCCATCTCCACCCGACCGGATGAAATCGAGCTGGCTGTTGAAGCCATGAAGATCGTCACCGAAGGGATAGAGGCAAAAACAATCTCCCACATCTGCTACGGTGATTTTGCGGTCATGTATCCCCGGATACTCGATCTGGCAGTTGACCAACTCGACCTGGAATTCGCTAACAGCGATTTCGCCAATCTAAGGATATTCAGGCAACCGAAATTCACCAAGGAGATAGCGATTGGAGTTCTAGACGTACATAGCCATATTGTCGAAAAGAAAGATGAGGTCAAAGCAAACATAAGAAAGGCATTAGGAGTTTTCCCGGTGGAGAACGTGTATATTGACCCGGACTGCGGTCTTAAGACCAGAACGCCGGATGAGGCAGAGGCTAAGCTTGAGGTGATGGTGGAAGCTGTCAAAGAAGTCAAGGAGGAGCTCGGCGTGGAGTGATGCTGATAACCACTGCCCAGCTTCTGAGTACAAAGTGCGAAGATCTCTCGCGTGAAATGAAAGGAGGACGTTATGCTGGTTTCGTTTAGCATGTTTCCCACGGACAAAGGGGAGTCGGTCAGCAGGTACGTTGCGAAGATCATCAACATCGTGGATAGAAGTGGCCTGCCCTACCGTACCTCCGCCATGAGCACGGTGGTGGAGGGGAGCTGGGACCGGGTGTTTAAGCTGATCAAAAAATGCCGCGACAGCATGGCCAAGGAGAGCAGCCGGATATACATGGTAATAACCGTTGATGACCGGAAGAAGGCCAAGAACAGACTGACCGGCAAGGTGAACCGGATCGAGCAGAGATTGAAGAGGAAAATCAGCAGATGACCGACTATGTCTTGGTTTTCATCACCGCCGCTTCGGAGAAGGAAGGGGAGAAGATCGCGTCCGCTCTGGTGAAGGAGAGGCTGGCAGCATGTGTCAGCCTGGTCGGGGGAGTGAGGTCAACCTTCAGATGGAAGGGCCAGATATCAACGGAGCAGGAGGTTCTCCTTATAGCGAAGTCCAAAGACAGGCTCTTTGACAAACTGAAGAAGAGAGTCTTGGAGCTTCACAGCTATGAGGTGCCGGAGATCGTGGCTTCTCCAATTCTGGCAGGATTCGAGAAGTACTTAAACTGGATAGAGGACGAAACGAAATAATCCGCCAGAGCAGCTATCCGCTCGTTTCAACTGAGACGTGGCAGTGGAGTACTTTGACCCCTTGCCATGATCTGGTCTTGGCAGCCTTTAATAACGTCAAAATGTATGGGAGATAGGACATGCAGTTCAAAAAAGTCCACAATGGTTTTCTGATCAGATTGGTCAAGGGCGAAGAGATAATTGCCGCGCTGTCAGCTTTCGTGGAAGAGCAGAAGATCCCCGGCGGATTTGTCTTCGGCTTGGGTGCGTTCAAGGATGCAACGCTGGGTTATTTCGACTCGGCCAAAAAGGAATACGTCAAGAATCATTTCAAGGAGGATATGGAGTTCGGCAGCCTCACAGGCTCAATATCCTACTTCGAAGGCAAACCATTTGTTCATGCTCACGTGGTAGCCAGTGGTCCGGACTCAAGAACTCACTTCGGGCATCTTTTCTCTGCCATCATCTCCGCCACCGGAGAGTTTTTCATCATACCCACCGACTCCAGGATCGAGAGAAAGGCTGATAAGGATACCGGATTGAATTTGCTGGAGCTGTAGTGAGAAAATCCTTGCCATATCTTCGTCAACCTTTAATATTGTGTGAGCTCTGGTAAGTATCAAAGATTAAGGTTCAGGACATCAGAGCCGGAAAATGCAGCCTGTCGATTAAGCACGATGTTCACGCTCTCGGAAATGGGAAAGCCGATAATAACACTCACCACCGACTTTGGCACCAAGGATGGTTACGTGGGAGCGGTGAAAGGGGTAATCAAGAGGATCAACCCGGACGCCGAGGTGGTGGATGTCACCCACGAAATAGAGCCCTTTGACATCTTGGGCGCTGCGTTTACCTTGAGCAACTTCTACCGATACTTCCCCCGGGGAACCATACACCTGACTGTAGTCGATCCCGGGGTGGGAAGCCAGCGTCAGCCGCTGTTGATAAAATCGGAGAACTTCTGCTTCGTTGGTCCGGACAACGGCGTGTTCAGTTTCGTATTCGAGAACGAAAGGATAAGCGACATAGTAGTTCTCTCCAACAAGGAGTATTTTCTGGCCGAACTATCCGGCACCTTCCACGCCAGGGACGTCTTTGCACCGGTGGCAGGTTATCTTTCTTTAGGGGTCGAGGTTACGGAATTTGGCAGGACAGCAAAAGAGTGTCACAAGTTGATAATTCCAGAGCCCAAGTCGTCGAAAAAGGGTCTGGCCGGAGAAATCATTCATATAGATGGTTTTGGAAATCTGGTAACAAACATCGCGGAGGAATTCCTTCAGGGCAGAAAAATCGCCGCGATCACCGTGGGAAGAAGGCGGATAAAGCGCATAGCCCGGTCATACTCCGAGATCAAAGAGGGAAAGGCGGGCGCAATTATGGGAAGCTCGAACCTCCTGGAGATAGCACTGAATCAGGGAAGCGCCCAGGAGACTCTGAAATCCAAGGTCGGATCGGCCGTGACAATCACTTTCAAGTGAAGAGAGAATCCGTGACTGCGGAGAAGAAGGAAACCACAAGGAAAAAGACACGTGTTGTGAGGGTTAGACCTTCGTGGGATGAGTATTTCATGAGCATTGCCAAACTGGCGGCAACCCGTTCCACCTGCCTCAGAAGACAGGTGGGGGCGGTGATAGTTAAGGATAAAAAAATTCTGGCAACCGGTTACAATGGCGCGCCCTCCGGACTCAAGCATTGTCTGGACATAGGATGCTTGAGAGAAAAACTCAAGATTCCCTCCGGAGAAAGACACGAACTGTGCCGGGCCACTCATGCGGAGCAGAATGCAATCGTTCAGGCAGCCCTGCTCGGAGTGAGCATCGACGGCAGCACCATGTATTCCACCACCCAGCCGTGCGTCCTGTGCACCAAGCTGATCATCAACGCCGGAATCGAAAGGATTGTTATCCAGGACAGCTATCCGGACTCAATGTCAATGCAGATGCTGAAAGAGGCGAAGTTCAAACTAGAGATTGTCGAAGAAGGTCAAAAGTCTTGAGCAAAGATAGGTGGCAAGACGATATGAGATGCGCTTTCTGTGGACAGGAGAAGGACAGGGTAGTGGATTCGCGCACCTCGCAAAACGGAAGATCGGTGAGGAGAAGAAGGGAGTGCGAATCGTGCAAGAAACGCTTCACCACCTACGAGTACGTGGAGGACGTCTCCCTGACCATTATCAAGAGCGATGACAGAAGGGAGCCGTTCGACCGGCAGAAGCTGCAGCGGGGAATCGAGCTGGCCTGCAACAAACGTCCGGTCAGCTCCAAGAAGATCGCGTCCGTAGTGGATGAGATAGAGGAGAAGCTGCAGAATCTCTCCAAGCCCGAGATAACCAGCAAAGATGTGGGTAAAGAGGTGATGAGAAGGTTAAAAGAACTGGACGAGGTAGCATACGTCAGGTTCGCGTCCGTGTATCACAAGTTCAAAGACATCAACGAATTCATGGACGAGTTGAAAGGTCTTCTGAAGTGAGTTCGACAGCCTCGCCCTGCGTCTCCTCGCTTCAGACGCGGAGTGAAGAACGGGGGCTGAGGTGAACACGAGCCGGGGAGAGAGATGGCCGACGAAGACAAACAGATAGGTTTCTTGGATCACCTGGAAGAGTTGCGGGGCAGAATAATCAAGTCCCTGATCTCAATAATCCTTTTCTCCATTGTGGCTTATGTTTTCTCCGAGAGATTGTTAGAGTTCATCACCGGCCCCATACCTGAAGTTTACTTCATGGCGCCCACCGAGGCCTTTTCCACCCGCATAAAGATCTCGCTTATCGCCGGCATAATCATCAGCGTGCCGGTGATATTCTACCACGTCTGGAGGTTCATAGCTCCGGGTCTCTTCAAAAAAGAGATCAAGATGCTCATCCCCTTCGTGCTCGCCTCCACTGTTTTCTTCCTGATAGGCGCGGCTTTTTGTTTCTTTATGGTGCTACCTCTGAGCATGAAATTCCTCCTGGGCTTCGGCACGGAAAAGCTGAAGCCCATGATCCAGATCAAGGACTACATTAGCTTTGTCAGCTATCTGATACTGGCGTTCGGGGCAGTCTTTGAACTTCCGGTCATATCCTACTTTCTGGGAAAGATAGGGATCATAACCGCAGACACCTTGAGGAAGGGCAGAAGATACGCCGTCACGGCTATTCTGATCCTGGCAGCGGTGATCACGCCCCCGGACGTCTTTTCCCAATTCATGCTGGCCGGTCCCCTCTATTTCCTGTATGAGGTCAGCATTCTGGTGGTGAAGTTCACCGGCAAGAAAAGGACGCCGGAAGAAGACTCTGAGGTGGAGGAATGAAAAAGGCATTCTTGGTGC
>JBAUFO010000109.1:0-4766 GCA_049679185.1 Candidatus Zixiibacteriota bacterium | reverse complement strand
GGCTTGAGGATTAACAAAGCCAAAACCAAGACGAAAACGACCGATGCAGGAACCAAATAGGAGAGAACCTTATTCTTGGCTTTAGGTGCAACACCCGGAATGGACAGCTCAGAACTCCTCAATTGCTCAGAGGCCCTCTGTTCCCGTCTCAGATCGGCCAGAAGATCGTCCGCATGCTGATATCGTTCCGCTTTGTCCTTGGACAAGGCCTTGGCCACGATCCGCTCTAACTCCGGTGATACCTTGCTGTTGTAGCGAGCCAGAGGTTGTGGCTGTTGGTTTACTATGGAATTAAGTATGGCCGCTTGATGCTCCCCCTGGAAGGGAAGCCGGCCGGTGATCATCTCATACAGCATAACGCCCAGGGAGAAGATGTCCGAGCGCCGGTCTACCTCCTCGCCCTGTGCCTGCTCCGGAGACATGTAGGAAACCGTGCCCAAAGTCGATCCGGCCCGGGTGATTTTCAGGTCACCCTTCAGCTTGGCTAAGCCAAAGTCGACTATCCGGGCACGGCCGTCCCTGCCTATCAGAACGTTCTGAGGTTTGATGTCCCGATGAACGATTCCCGCCTCATGTGCCTTGGCCAAGCCCGCGCCGATCTGCATGCCGATTCCTATCACCTCGCTTAAGCGGAGTTCCTTCTCTTCGGCCAGATCCTTCAGCGATTCACCCTCGACATATTCCATGGCGATGTAGGAGCGGTTGTGATGCTCCGCTACCTCGTACACCGTGATTATGTTGGGATGACTCAGGGCCGCTCCTGCCTGGGCCTCGCGCATGAATCTGGATTTGACCTCCGGATCGGAGGTATATTCCTGGGGCAAGAACTTCAGCGCCACGTTGCGGTTAAGCCTGGTGTCCTGTGCCAAGAACACCTCGCCCATACCACCGGCGCCGATCTTCCTCTCGATGGTGTAGTGGGAGACCTTCATCCCGTGGGTGATCACGTTGAACGATTGGGTCTTGTCAAAGCCGTTTTTTTCGCGTTCTGAAGTCATAGTCCTCTTCTATACTAATACTGACGGGAGCGTGAACTGTTGGCAGACTTAAGCTTTGCTCTTCAATCGGGCTACTCTCTCTCTGGCATCCTCTACCTCGAATATCCCGGGATCGGCATCCTTCCAGATCTCCAGAAACTCCTGGTATTTCTCGACCGCCTTTGAGTTCCATCCCGATTTCTCGTAGGCCAATCCCAGGAGATAATGGGCCTTCACCCCCCAGACTGCAATACCTGCCCGGCCTGCGGTATACTTGGAGAGCATCTCCTCTAAGCTGGTCACCGCCTCACCCACCTTGCCCGCCTCCAGGTAGGTCTTGTAAAGCAAATATCGAATGTAGAACTCAATGACGATCTGGTTCGCCTTCTCAAGATCGGCCATCGCTGCCTCCAGGTTGCCCTTGGCTAAGTCCAAGCATCCCTGGGCATGCCAGTATAGACCCTGGTAGGCTGAATCTTTTCCCTGAATGTCGTTTTTCAGGGCCTCCACCACCTGCTCAGCTTTTTCGATATCCCCTTTCCTGGAGAGGACCCAAACCAGATGATTCCGTCCGTGGACTGGACTGTCAGGATCGATTTGGCGCAAGACCTCCACGGCTTTTTCTATCTCCCTCAAAGCCGCGTCTAAATCCCCCTTCTGATCATATAAGACCGCCTTCAGGAAATATTTGTTGGCGTGGGGTCGCCCTTCGGCCCGCTCCATTCTATCTGCGGCAATGCCGTCGTCTAAGACCTCCAACGCCTGTGCCAGCTTGCCCCGGTAGGCAAGGGTGTTGGCAAGGTAGGCTCGGCCCAGCGATCGGGTATCTCTATCGGTGCTGGAGGAGAGTTCCTTGTAGCAGCTTTCAGCTCTGGCATACTCTCCCTTGAAGAGGTACATATGTCCCAGGTTAACCCGCGACGCGTAGAAGTCCGGCTTTTTCTCAAGAGCCGTCTGGTAGGATTCAATCGCCTGATCTATCTTGCCGTTCCAGGCGTAAAGATCGCCCCGGCTGTCGTAAGGGTTGGCTTCGTCCGGCGCGATGGATATGTATTTGTTTATGGCCCAGATCGATTTGTCGAAATCGCGAAGGTGATGATAGGTGTAGGCAAGCATGTTATACGACAGTTTATGAAGAGGGTCCATCTCCACCACCTGGTTGAGGTGTCCAATGGCTTCTTCATACCGTCTCTTGCCATAGTAGTGGTATGCCAGCAATTCGAACGCCGTCTTATCCTGGGGAAAGCGCTCGGTTATCATCTTGAGGCCTTGCTCCATCTTCTTTTCATCCCCGAACAAGCCGGCGTGCAGCGCCTCTATGTAGTGCTTCTCCTTCTGACTGACCCTGTCGGAGTATTCCAGGGCCTTGGCTGCAAAGGCCTTGCGGTCCGCACTCTCGTCGATTAAGGCCAACTTATAGTATGCCATGGCGAATGTCGAGTCGTATTCTAGGGCTTTCTTGAAATTCGCTATGGCCTCCGGCATGTAGGCCTTCTGGTACTGCTCGACTCCCTCCAGATAGTAACGATATGCCTCGGGTGAATGAGTGGTGACGTCCGCCACCGCCCTGTCCAGCCCCCTCTGCCCTTCCCCTGACAGGGACAGATCCTCTTTTATCTGTTCGGTCAGCTTATCAACCACCGAGAAGAAATCTTCTCCCTCCTCTCCGGTCACCCGCTGGGTCGCAAGTATCGCTCCCGTTGTTGCATCGGATATATCCGAAGTCAGGACTATGCGCGGTTTGGTCTGGAGAATATCTCCGGTCAGAATCCACTTCACCTCGGCCTTGCGGGCGACCTCCGAGGCAACCGTCTTGTCTACCCTGGTCAGATCCTCCTTGCCCACTAGCTTCAGAATGTCATACAGCCTCTGCTGACTCACCACCCGCATCACGTACTGAGACTCCGACAGGTCGGTGATGAGCAGGCTGGTGATCATCTGGGCAAGCCTGTCGCTGTCTTCCGGATCGACCAGGTTGTCGAAATACATGACCGCCAGAGAACTCTGTTCGGCTATTGCCGCCTCCTCCGGAGCTATGTCGAACTTGAAAGGCCTGAGGATCAGCACAACGAAGGCCACCACGAAAACCACAGACGCGGGGACCACATAGGAGAGAAATCTCCTCCTGGATCTGGGAGCAACGCCCGCGACGGAAAGCTCAGAGCTTCTCATCTGTTCGGAGACCTTCCGTTCCCGTCTCAAATCGGCCATAAGGTCGTCCGCATGCTGATATCTCTCCGCCTTATCCTTGGAGAGAGCCTTGGACACTATCCGCTGCAGCTCCTGTGATACCCTGTTGTTGTAGCGGACTAAGGGCTGCGGGTGTTCGTTGACTGTGGAGCGGAGTATGGCTGCCTGGTGCTCCCCCTGAAACGGAAGTCGACCGGTGATCATCTCATACAGGATGACTCCCAGAGAAAAGATGTCCGAGCGACGGTCCACCTTTTCGCCCTGAGCCTGCTCCGGAGATATGTAGGAGACGGTCCCCAAAGTGGAGCCAGACTGAGATAGCTTCACGTCTCCTTTCAGCTTGGCCAAGCCGAAATCGACTATCCTGGCCCGGCCGTCTTTATCTATCAAGACGTTCTGGGGCTTGATGTCCCGATGAATGATCCCGGCCTCATGCGCCTTGGCCAGGCCTTGGGAGATTTGCATGGCGATATCGATCAGCTCGCTGATACGGAGGTCTCGTTTTGCGACAAGTTCCTTAAGCGACTCCCCTTCCACAAACTCCATCACGATGTAGGAGCGGTTCTGGTGCTCAGCCACCTCGTACACCGTGATTATGTTGGGGTGATTCAGGGCCGCCGCCGCCTGTGCTTCCCGCATGAACCGGGATTTGACTTCCGGATCAGAAGTGTATTCCGGCGGTAGGAACTTAAGTGCCACGTTACGGTTGAGCTGGGTGTCTTGGGCTAAAAACACCTCTCCCATGCCGCCGGCGCCGATCTTCCTCTCGATGCTGTAGTGGGAGACCGTCATCCCAGAAGTGATAAGCTTGAACGATTGGGTTTTGTCCAGTCCATCTTTTTCAGGTTCAGATGCCATAAGTTATCTCCCTCTATACAGTACTACAGCCTAAACCCTCAGGAAGTTTCACCTCCGCCCTTCAATTGGGTTAATCTCTCCCTCGCATTCTCCACCTCAGGTATCCCCGGATCGGCATCCTTCCACTTTTCCAGAATTTCCTCGTACTTCTCAATAGCTCTCTTATCCCAACCCGATTTCTCATAAGCAACGCCCAGAAGGTAGGCAGCCTTCAAGGAAAGGGCCGGGTTCCTGACCCTGCCGAGTATGCTCCAGTTGGACAGCTCCTGTAGTTTCTCCACCGCCTCACCAATCATACCGGTTTCCAGATAGATCTTTGCCAGCCAGAAGTTGATGGGGTAGTCATTTTTCTGCCTTTTGGCCAGAGCCTGAGCCTCCTTGAGAGCCTGGTCGATCTCTCCCTTGCTGAACTTTATCAAGACCTCGAGAAGTCTCAACAGGTACTTTTCGGGTTCGGTCTTATCCTTCGCCAACTCGGCGGCCTCACGCAGGATCTTCTCTGCCTCCTCTATCCTGCCTGCTTGGACCAGAACGTACCCTTGATTACTCATGGCGGCATGAACATTCTCAGGGAAAGCGCTGCCCACCAACTCGACTACCTGCTCCGCACTGCGCAGAGCGCTGTCGTAGTCCTTTCTCTCGATGTGAAGAAGGGCTACATGCTGATGCTTCTCAAGCTGAGGAAAAGCAAGTTTATCCAGTTGGTCTGCTGCTATTCCCTGACCCAACATGGTCAGGGCG
>JBAUFO010000108.1:0-8130 GCA_049679185.1 Candidatus Zixiibacteriota bacterium | reverse complement strand
CGTATCTGGGGTTGATACTTGACCGATGGGACCAGATGTGCCAATCGTTTCCGGTTGCCTCGGCTCCCGGTCCGGCATGCACCACAAACAGGGCATCGACGTAGCCGTTTCCGTCGCTATCGTAGTCTGCGAAGTCCACGTCCGGGTCGGCGGCATCCACCGCATCCTCCACTAGTTTCTGAGCGTTATTAGGATAGTCACCAAAGCCGTTCTGTCCGTCGGTGTAGTAGGTGTAATCCTCCGGCATCCTGTACCATCCCACCGCATCGCCGAGGAACTCAAAGGTCTGATAGGAGTTCTCCCAGTAGAAATCCCTCATGCTTCCGGTCGGCACAATGAATCCTTTGCTGAAGAGGAGCTGCTCGAATTCAGCCGTGGTATGAGTACCCACGTTGTCGTCAAAATCGACTAAGAGGACTATGGCCCTGACGGTATCGACCTGGGGAGCGAGTGCACCTTTTAGGCTGCGCAGAGCAGGGGGATTGGGGTTAGGCTGCCACACGCCTTGCTCTCTGGCAGCATTCGCCCGGTCGATCCACTGCTGCAGTCTTCCTTCATTTCTGAGTTGCTCCACCACCTCGGGTGAGAGAGACACCGCTCGGAGATGAGCGGAGAAGGTCATAAGGAAAACAACGATAAAGACAAAAAGAATGAGCTTCTTCAGATGAGAATGCATTTCTCCTCCTTTCTTTCCCATCAGGCAAGCATTAGCCTACTCTTCAATTAAACGGTACGCAGAAGAAACGAATTAAGTTGCGTCTTGCAGGATCACAATGAGTATTACGTTGATCCGATTAGTCCTATTTGTCGACTCCGATCAAGCGGGCGTTTTTTCCAGAAGCCTATGTAAGTTATCGACCGAGTGAGGGAGAAGGTTAGAAATAACCCCTATAAGCTGACGAGACGGAGAGGGCTTAGGTGGAAGGCCGACCGTTGGCCCGAAAGCCCTTAGGTTCCAGTCATTTCTTCTTATCTCTTGACGTTGTGTCAGTTCACACCCGCCAGGCCGGGCAAGATCTGATAGAACTCAGAAAGATCACCTCAGGAAGACTGAAAAGCCGAACAGCAGATTGTGATAGCTTACACTTGGATCGTAAGTCCACCTGTAGGGGTAGGGAAGCACCACCTCTTCTGTAAAGAACCTCTGAAACCTGTACTCGAACCTCAGAGCGGACCACTCGCTGAGAAAGGTCTTAATACCCATACCGAGATTGAGGACGGTATAACTCCTGTCTGCGTCCCCAAAGTTCATTTGGTTGAAGAAGGGAAGGGAGTTGCTCCAGCCAATCCCGGCCAGAAGGAAAGGAGAAAGCCGGGAGGCCCCGGGTGAAGAGAGGTTGTACAGAAAGTTCGCGCTCAGGACGAAGCCAAGATCTTCGTCCTCGTATTTTGAGAGGATCATCTCAGGCTCGAACTCAAACCTATTGGTTATGTAATAGCCCACTCGGCCAGATAAGTTGAATGCGGTGTTTGTCTCTCCCTCTTCTTCGTTCACCGCCATAAATGCCGCCGCGAAAGATAGTTCCCTCTGTCCTTTTTCCGGTTGAGCGGAAGCGGCGTTCGCAAGAGCAAGACTGAGAAGAATACCCAAGAGCAGAACGGATCGATTTCTCATTCCAATCCTCCCTCGTTTAAGGGTTAGATGGTGAGCCGAATGGAATCCATAGACTTAAGGCATCAAGCAGCAGGGATATTTCCCCGGCGCTATTTTCCTTCTTTCTTCAAGACCTCTTCGGGTTGCGGGCCTTCGTCCTCCGCTTTCAACATCGGAATCTTGATTCCTTTTTCTTGGGCAACCCTAATCGCCTCCTGGTAACCCGCGTCCGCGTGACGTGCAATTCCGGTTCCAGGATCGTTGGTCAAGACCCTCTCGAGTCTTAGCTTCATTTCCTTTGAACCGTCCGCCACTATCACCATTCCGGCATGTATGGAGTTGCCGATTCCCACTCCTCCCCCGTGATGGACGGAGACCCAGGACGCGCCGGAGGCAGTGTTCAAAAGCCCGTTTAGGATGGGCCAGTCGGCGATTGGATCCGAATGATCCTTCATCCCTTCGGTCTCCCGGAAGGGCGAAGCCACCGAGCCGCAATCCAAATGGTCTCTCCCGATCACGACGGGAGCTTTGAGCCTTCCCCGTTTGACCATGCGGTTGATGATGTCGCCGAAGTGTGCCCTCTCACCATACCCCAGCCAGCAGATTCGAGCCGGGAGTCCCTGAAACTTAACCCTCTTTCGGGCCAGCTTGATCCAGCGGCAGAGCGGTTCATCCTGTTTGAACTCTCTTAAGACCACCTTGTCGGTCAGGGCGATATCCTCCGGATCACCTGATAGCGCTGCCCAGCGGAAAGGGCCTTTTCCTTCGAAGAAGAGCGGACGAATGTAGGCTGGTATAAATCCGGGGTAAGCGAAGGCATCTTCGATGCCCGCTTTCTGGGCCTGGCCTCTCAGATTGTTCCCATAGTCGAATACCACCGATCCCTGTTTCTGGAAACTTAGCATGGCTTGAACGTGGGTGGCCATCGACTCCATCGACCTCTTGATGTATTCCTCAGGATTCTCCTTTCTCAAAATCAAGGCTTCGCCGTACGGGATACCAGCGGGAACGTATCCGTTCAACTCATCGTGTGCACTGGTCTGGTCGGTCACCACGTCCGGGATGATTCCCCTCTTTAGTATCTCCGGATGCGTCTCCGCACAATTCCCCAAGAGACCGACTGAGAGAGGTTTTCCCTTCTCCTTGGCCTTCTGAACCCAGGTGAGCGCCTCATCTAAGCTGTCGGTCATCGTCTCGCAGTATCCGGTTTTCAGGCGCCTTTCGATTCTGTCTTTGTCCACCTCCACGTCCAGGATCACTCCCCCGTTCATGGTAACGGCCAGAGGCTGGGCGCCACCCATCCCTCCCATGCCGCCGGTGAGCACGAACCTGCCCTTTAGATCGCCGCCAAAGTGCTTTTTGGCCACGCTGGCTAAGGTCTCGTAAGTACCCTGCAGAATCCCCTGGGTGCCTATATAAATCCAGCTTCCTGCGGTCATCTGCCCGAACATGATCAGCCCCAGCCGCTCCAGCTCCCTGAACTTCTCCCAGGTGGCCCAGGCAGGCACAAGGAGAGAATTGGCTATCAACACCCTGGGGGCGTAGGTGTGCGTTTTGAAGATGCCCACCGGCTTACCTGACTGAACCAGCAGAGTTTCGTCGTTCTCCAGATTCTTGAGACTTTCGACGATGGCATGGTAGCATTCCCAGTTTCGGGCGGCTTTGCCCGAGCCTCCGTAGATGATAAGCTCCTGCGGCTTTTCGGCCACCTCCTCATCGAGGTTATTGTTCAGCATTCTCAGAGCCGCCTCCTGCTGCCATCCTTTGCAGGAGATCGTATCGCCCCTTGGGGCCTTCACCGGTTTGTATTCCATCATGAACCTCCAATCTTCAAATGCCACTCGTGGGTCAGCCCTTGTGTCGAGAACTCCGAGTTACTCTCCTCTTATAGGTCCGTATTCCCATGTTTCTCATCCCCCCTACGCCGCAGATAAGTCGAATTCGCAGTTATCAGATGCATGTTCGCTGTTTTGCCTCACCCCACAGCTTCTTCAAATCGTCGTAAGTCTCGAGATTTTTCGCCCGCACAGGATGGCGGGTGAACAAGAACAAACGTTCTTTTCTTTCGTCGTAGGAAAGGGAAAGCCTGTCCTGACGGGGAACATCTTTTAGCTCAAAAAGCCAAACAACATGTCCTCGGGTTCCACACGCCACCACGACGTGAGGGTCTATGATGTCGACTTCTCGAAGTATGAATGTTTTGTCTCGAAGAGCCGTTTCATTGATCTCTTCGAGATCAGACCAGGATCCTCCGGTGATCTTCTTCAGGTTTATAACGGCAATGCTCCCCAGAGCCCGGCGAATACTGCCGTAATTGTCGCACTCACGGTAGTCGGGAAAATCGTTTAAGATCCCGTAGGTCCAACGGCCCAGAGTGTGCCTTAATTGCCACTTCAGTGTCCCACGAAGGAATTTGCGCAGATCACCGCGGAACTCATTAGATGTCCAAAAATCATTAGTCTCTCTGAGAATGAAAAGGACGCGCCGTGTGGCTTTTTCAAAGGCATCCTCATCCACCACGCCGTCACGGGAAAACCCCTTTGTGTCTATACCCTTTGATCTATAGAATTCCAGCCAGTCTTCAAACAGCCCGTTAATAGCCGCATCTCTTCTCACGATCACTCCTGAGTACTTTACTCTAAGTTACAGAATTGTCTGAGAAAAAGCAACAGTTCTTGCTTCTAAAGGGAGGTTTGTTATGGAGAATGAATGTGGAGGAACCTTTGGGAATGACCGGCAGACGATGTCCGCGGTCAGTGCGCCAAAGACCGGACCCTTTCTCCATCAGCTTTCAATGTCAATCAGGGATAGCAAGAACAGCTTGGGTTATATGCCGTCGGTGGGCCCGTATCTGCCTATCTTCAGTTTGGTGAGTGATCCTTCCAGATACAAGGTCAGCTTTCGGGAAGCTAGGTCAAAGTCCGGGGTTTCGTATCCGTCGTCCGTCTCTTTCAGGGTAAGCCAGGAGAAGCTGGTTGAACTCAGATTGCTGTGATTTTCTATTCTGAGCGCCATGTCCTCAGGCAGGGAAATCGAAACCTTTGAGGCTTTAGACTCGATTCTTGCGCTTACCTCGTCCACCAGATTGCCGATTTTCAACTTTGCGTTCGAAGCTTTGGCCTCCAGATCAAGAACGCGAATTCTAAGGTCCGACAGATCAATATCCGCGCGACTGGCCCCAACATAGACCGTAAGGTCGATGGGGATAAGTTCGGTTAACCTGATTTCCCAACTCTTCCTGTCCCAGGCGTCGTGGAACCATCCCTTGCTGAAGCCCCATTCACGCCATCTCCTTTCCCTGTCCCGGATACTCGCTCTGGCCGAGCTGTCCAGCATTGAGGCCTCGTACGTGATGATAGGTTCTCTCTCAAAATAGTCCAGTTCTGCCGAGATGAGTTTATCCGTGCCTGATGAGATCACCAGATCGCCCGCGTTCAGCCGAACTGAAGTCCTTACCTCGGTCAGTGTGGAATCCAGTTCCTCGCTCCAGTGATGTGCCTGGCCGGTTCGATGGGTTATCCCCAGATCCGAATCAAAGACAAAGGCCGGGCCCAGGATGGCGGCGAAAAACAACAGGGGAGAGATTATGGTCAGAAACGAAAGAAGCGTTTTCTTGAGCAACAACTCGATTCCGATTGCTATCAAAGCCATCGGCCACAAAGAAAAGATCCTAAACCATACCGACCAGGAGAGATGATCCATAGTGTTCAGGAGCAAAACTACGCCAGCAGATATGAGTATGGCTCCATTTCTGATTCTTCTGATATCCATGCGTCGATCTCCTTATAGATTTCAGTTCAGGAGGAAGTCTCCCTCTTCTGGGCTTTGAGCAACAGCGCCACGCCCAGAACGATCAGGATTATCGGCCATAGATAGCTGAGGTCGAACCAGGGAATGAGATTGCTCAACAGAAAAATCAAACCGACGACGATAAGAGCCAAGCCGGGCAGGAGGTGACTCCGCTCCGATCGCTGGGGGGTCACCACTTCCGCTTCCATCTCCGGGCGCCGGGGTATGATTACCCAGCCTACAAGGTATGCCAGAAGCCCGATGCCCTTGGCAAAGATCAAAAGCACCGCCACTACCCGTAAGATGGTGGGATCGACGTTGAGATATTCACCCAATCCCCCGCATACGCCGGCTATCATCGAGTTGGTTCGAGAACGATAAATCTTTTTTTCCATAATGATCTCCTCTTACTTGGTGGGCTATTTGAGTATACGAGAGGGGCACCGTGGTAGATTCAAAAGAATGTGAGGAGGGGTCTGCGATGCCGAACGGCGGTGGGTCGTCGGCGTGCCGCCTTCCCTGGCTGGTGACGGGCCGACCTTGGCCCCATTAGAGGGGGAAATCCCACTCGTCCGCTTGGACCGTGGCGGTAATTTAACTCTGAGACTTCTCAGTCCTTCTCCTCCGAGTCGTTCGAGACAGGTTGAGTTTTGTCTTTTTCTTTTTGGGCGGAGTCTTTATCCTCTTGCTTTTGTTCGTCCTGCTTTGCCTCTGACTCTTCAGCGCTGGGAGGCTCTTTGGCTTTTTCCTTCTGTTTGGTGTCTTTCTCTTTTTTCTCCTGCTGGTCCTTTTTTATCTCGTCCACATAATTCATCCTCAACTCATACAGAACGTGCTCCAGAAACTTCTTCTCGTTTTCGGAGAGGTTGTTTTTGGTCTTGTTCTGGATCATCTCCAGCATGTCGATGGAGAATTGTGCCTGGTCCAAGTTGCGCTCAACTTTCTTGGTGATGGGATTTTGCAGCTTTCCCATCTGCTGCATGGCGGCAGCCTGGAACGTCAATACCAGCTGGATGAAGTGAAATTCGCCCTTCTTCTCGGATTCATTCTCGGGCATCTGGTCCTCTCTTTTCTTTACCGGGGTAGTTGGACACGTGAGAAAAGGGAAAAACACCAGCCGGCATCTTCTTAAGGAGCGGCCCAGCTCAACGGCTCTTTGTTTTTACTTTCGCCTCTTTTTTCTTCTTCTGGCTGATCGCCCCGGACCGTCTTTCGGCCAAGACCAGATTGTGCCGGGCATCCATGCACTCTGCATCGACCTTCTTGAGGAGTCTTGCCATGTCGTAATCGTCTATATCCCGAATGATCTCCTTGACCACCTTCTCCAACTGTTCTGCCTTTTTCAAAGCCTGACCTATTTTCTTCCGTGTCTCCATACATTTCCTTTGGTTTTTTTGTTGACCTCAAGGATCTCGTCGAAGCCAGCAGGTATTTCTCCACCCGACTACTCTATGCTTCTGGTCTTGCACAGCTTCTGCGAAATCAGCCGCATGTCCAGCCGGTATTGGTCCATCACCGCCTGGGAGACGTCGTCGGGGTCGATCCCGTAATCCTCCAGCCCTTTGGCTTTCACCGGAATGTTCTTGCTGGAGATGTTAATCCCCAGATGAATCTTGGTGGAGACCGAGGTTCGCACCGTGGCGGAGACGGTCAGCTTGAAACCTGAGTCGAACAGGTCGTCCCCCCATCTCTGCAGCACCTCTCCCTTGAGCCGATGATTCAGCTTGTCCTTCAGGATGTCCACCAGAAGCTTCTGCCTAAGAATGGCCTTTTCCAGATCGAGATCGAAGTGCTCTACCATAAAATGTAGCATTCGCTCACTTTTGATCTGGGTCTTCTTCTTGAAATGGTCTATGCCGATGATGTATTTCTCCTCAATCTGACACGGGCCGATGAAAGCCACAATGTTGTCTCCCTGGATGTCATAATTCTTGTAGGCCCAGAAGGAGCCAATCTGTTCCCCGGTGAATAGAATCTCGTCTCGAACAAAAAGTGATATCATGGTTTTACCCTCATACTTGATCCTCCCGAAAGACTGCTCGTTGGCAGGGCTTCAGACCTTGCCCCATGGACGATAAGTTGCCGTTTATGTTCAACTTAGAATCTCTCCCGACAATTAAGGATTTACTCTTTTTTAGCAAGATTTCATCCTATGTCCACCAGCGAGAACCTCTTTTTGTATTTTCGGATGAAAGTCGATCGAATGCACTGGTTTTCGCTCTTACTCAACTTGGGGTCCTCTCCAATTATTCGAAAGGCCCAATCCCTGGCCCGATACAAAAGCTTAGCGTCGGTCACGATGTCTGCGATCCGGAGCTCCGGCAGCCCATGCTGTCGGGTGCCAAAGAATTCACCCGGTCCTCTTAGTTTTAGGTCCATCTCCGAGATCTTGAACCCGTCGTTGGTTGCAGTCATGGTCTTCAGCCGCTTTTCCGCCTCCTGAGAGAGAGGCGGATTCCCCACCAGGAGACACCAGGACTGATCCGCGCCCCTGCCGATTCTTCCTCTCAACTGATGCAGTTGAGAGAGCCCGAATCTCTCGGCATGCTCGATTACCATGACCGTGGCATTGGGCACATCCACCCCCACCTCGATCACCGTGGTGGCAACCAGGATGTCATAATCCCCGTTGCGAAAGGCCTGCATCACCTTTTCCCTCTCCTTGCTTTTGATACGCCCGTGAAGCAATGCCAGTTTCCGGTGAGGGAAGATCTCCTCTTTCAAGTATTCATAACTCTCGGTTGCCG
>JBAUFO010000107.1:0-18831 GCA_049679185.1 Candidatus Zixiibacteriota bacterium | reverse complement strand
TCTTCCCTTCGTCCCTCCCAAGAACTTGTCCTTTCTCTTACGATCGAAGAGATGCTTTCCCTTCTGGAACAGGCTCTTTTTAAAGTCCTTGGATTTTTCCTTGTGCCGGGCCTCCTGAACGCGTTCCTCTTTGAGGCGCTCGTGCTTCACCTTGCCCGGGCGTTCGGTTTCTTTCTTGGTTTCCTCCTGCTTCTCTTCCTCCTGTCCTTCTTTTGGCTCTTCTGGCATGATCCACCTCCGGTTTGGTTTGCTCCCTTGCTTACAAATTTAACCTATTCGGCAACAGAAGTCAAACATTTCTGTGGTCTTAAGGGCCAGCCCTCAAGAGATGTTGGATGAACACCTAAGTTCTTTATGCACAATGAATTATTCCTGCGATCGATAAGCGCGGAAGAGCGGGATGGCGCGGGTGTTAACTGCAGGTTTTGCCGGGATCTCAAAGATCTCTTAGTTGTGCTCTCGTTTGTGTGACGAAACTATTGTCGTATGTGTGAGTTTTCTCCTCGCTCCGTGAGAAGATTGAAAAAAAGACTTGACAGGAGGGTAGAATAAAAGGTAAATTAGTCGATATAGAAACAGGCGCGACCGTAAAACAGGGAAGGAAGCAAGATAACGGGCACAAAGAGGCCCGGATGCTGTAACAAGGATAGTTCAGGTCGAAGTCAAAGTGGAAAATATCAATAACCTTACATTTTCTTAGGAAAGGAGGAGACCCATGCGCTCCAGCAAGTATCTTTTGTGCCTTTCGCTTGCCTTAGCATTCATCTTTGTTGCTCAGGCACAGATCACCAGTGCTCAGATACCGGGCATGCCCAAGCTGTACGGCGAGTTCAAGATGCCTGAGGTGGGCGCTTACGCCACCTACAAGGTCGTCAACATTGAGAACAAGGTGGAGAGAATAACCAAGCTATCCATCGTTGGCATGGAACCGGCAGAAGGGAGTGTCGCCAAGATCGTCTCTGAGGGCGGAGTGATGAAAATTGTCGATAGTAGTGGGGTTGCCAAAAAATACACACCCAAAGCAGGAGACTTGTACTGGTACGAGGTGGCAGAGACCGATCCCAAGACCGGCGTAGTGGTGATCGTCAAGATGCTCATCTCCGGCAATCCCCAGGATATCGGGACCATCCAGCGGATGATCATGAAGGACGGCAAGGAAGCGGCCACCGAGCTCCCGCCGGAAATCCTGGCCATGATAAATGCGGCCCCGGCTGATACGACCAAGCCTGCCAAGCCCAAGATGATGAATCTGGGTACGGTGAAGGTGAAGGTTCAGGACAAGACCCTGGAGTGTGCCCACATGAAATACATTTCCGGGGACGAGACCACTACCGAAGTCTGGACCAACATCGAGATCCCGCTTTTCGGCATGGTAAAGAGCACCTCCGCGACGACCACCATGGAACTCTTGGAGTACGGCACCGATGCGGTATCGGCCATCAAGGAGAAAGCGGAAGTTTTGCCGATGCCCGAAGGACAAACGCCCGAAGTTCACCCAACGCCTGGAGAGAACTAGTTTACGCTTACATCTTTGGTTTACCATTTTAATGGATTGAGTGCAAAGGTGGTGGGGAATGAACCCACCACCTTTTCTTTTTAGCGGGTGAAAAAATGAAACCAATGAAAAGATATCCTGGGTGTTTCGTCTGTGGAGACAAAAACCCCATCGGCCTGAGTGTGCCCTTTTACGTTAAGGGTGACGAGGTGGTGGCTGAATATACTGCAGGACGCCACTTTGAGGGATATAAGGAGGTCTTGCATGGGGGCATACTCTCTGCGCTTTTGGACGAAGTGATGATAAGAGCGATTCTGGCTCTGGGGATCTACAGCGTGACCAGCGAGATAAGGGTGAAGTTCAGAAAGATGGTCAAAACCGGAGACAAGCTCTCGCTGGTGGGCAGACTGGTGGAGGATAAGGGCAGGATTCTTACCGCAGAGGGCAGGATAACCAATCAGGAAAACCAGGTGGTGGCCGAGGGCGAGGCGAAATTCTTCAGAGTAGAGGGAGAGATGGAAGAGCTGTTGGCCCAGGAGTTGGAATAGAGAGAAACCTCTCCCCCTCAGTCCCCTTCAGGGTGTCCTTCGATCCCGAAGATCTTCCTTCGACACTGAGTCTCAGGACGAAGTGCAGGATCGAGGGAAATCCCTTCAGGGTGAACCCCTCTCTCCACACGGAGGGTGTGTCGTAATGTCATTCTGAGGCGTCAGCCGAAGAATCTCGATTTTGTAAGTTATTGGAATTGTTAGATTCTTCGCTTCGCCCTGGACCAAGAGGTGCAGGGCTTCGCTCAGAATGATAACTGTACGTTTTTAAGGGTTGCGACACAGCCTCAAGGTGGAGAGGAGGAAACAGGGGGTTAGGTAGGACCCAGAAGTCAATCTCAGACCGAATCTGCCCCACGATCGACCGATAATGATCGTAAAGCAATTGATGTTGCAAGAGCGGTGGCAAATGGAGAAGAAATGAAACCTAAATACCTGATCGGAATCGCGATAATTGTCGTTTTTGTAATCTTCGGGGCACTCTCCTTCAAAAAGACCCTCACCCCATACGTTAGTTTCGGGGAGGCTCAAAGAACCGGAGCGCCGGTTCAGATAATCGGCGAGGTGGTGTTTCCGGAGGTGAATTACGATACCAGTGCCCACCTGCTTCGATTCCCCATAGTGGACGAAAACGGGGACAGCATGACGGTAGTTTACGGCGGGACAAAACCTGCCAATTTCGAGCAGGCCGAGGAGGTGGTGGTGATCGGGAGATATGAGAACGGAGCCTTCAACGCCGATCAGCTACTGGTGAAATGCCCCTCCAAATACCAGGGATTGCCTGAGGGCGATTCAGTCGAGGTGGAACACCCCGACGATATCCCCAAAGACTCGCGCTAAAGAATCCCGCTTGTCTCGGATGTGACCCAAAAGTTGGAAGAGAAACAACAATCAGCGGGTGTCTATTACCCTGGCGGAAACCAGCAGCATTCAGGTTGGGGGCCACCCTGGTAGAGATAAGTGACCAGGTAAGTCACGTCGCCGACATTGATTATGCAATCGTTGTTTGCGTCGCCTCGTTCTGTTGGGGCGACCGGCTCAGGCCCGCCCTTGTAGAGATACGAGACTAAGTAAACCACATCTCCCGAATTGACCACACCGTCGTCGTTTGCGTCCCCGCAATCGCAGGAGTCAGCCGGGTCCAACGCCTCGAACTGGCCATTTGTCCAGCAGGAACCCCCGCGGTTGTCGTACACGAAAACCCACAACTCATCCTCTGGCTGCCAGAGGTCGCTGGGCGCCCGATAAAGAACGTAGTTTTCGTCGGTGGTGCAGATAGCTACAGGGCTCCCGTTTACAATAAAACACCCCCAAACACACCACCATTCATATAGCAGCGTATCTCCGTCTTCGTCGGAGGCGTCAATCTCAATGGTCATCTCTTCTCCAAGATGGACGCAGTCACCGCACTCAGCCACAGGATACATACAGTGTATATGCCCCTCGATGACCGGAACACGATTTCCATTCTTGATTTCGACGTCATGAAGATAATATGAGGTTTCGTTGAATCTGGCGGTGTCGCTAAGCACAAACTTCTTATAGAAGGAGACAATATCGTAGGCATCTATCTTAAGACAATAGGTGCCGTCATCCAACTCGGTGGTATTCCAAGAGCCGTTGGAGGCAATCTCATTGGTTACGATATATTTATATCTTGAAGAAGTGTCTGCATAAATGTAGTTAACATGATAATTGCTATACCAGCTATCAAAGGCGAAGTTCAAAATCTCATCTTGACCCTGAATGTAGTTGCAGTTTTCGTCGCGCACCTGATATGAAATGGCGTAAAGTCCAACCCGTCTTCCAGAGTTGATCTCGTCCTTTGCATGCACAATGATATCCACCTTCCCATATACGCTATCCTTGCTAATAACCTGACCATCTGCGCCGCCGCTCCATCCACCCACATAAGGATCGTCTTCTCTTAAGGTCACAGGATCCGGATAGAATATGGGATCGATGTTGTCGGCAAAAGGCTTGATTCCATCCTCCCGGAGCGCATTAACCTCTTGCTGATTCAGTCCATCGCTGAAATGAAGGTGATTGGTCTGTATCTTCGCTATCAACGAATCGCTATTGACCCATTTGTTCCGTGGTACTTTGAGAGTGTCAAAATTAACATGATAGTAGAGGAATTCATCGACATATATTCCCTGTTTATCGCTAGTGTAATTCACAAGTCCTGCCGACACAGAATAAACGGAGGTATCTGCTGGGGCTGGTATATCTATGCCGTCGTGATAATGATGACCATAATCGCCTCCCGATCTCCATTCCATGAAAGTTCCGCTTATTTCGTGTTGCTGATTAGAAGGATGAATGGGCCAGCCATAGTCATCCGAAATCGGATCTTCCCGCCAGAAAACATGAGCCGAGTCAATGTTGTTATCCTCGTCACTTTCCGATACGTTTAGCCATGAATCCACATAGACCCACATGTGCCACAAGAAGGGTGACTGATAAGAAATGCAGAAATCACATGAATAGGATTCGCCCGGGGATAAACCATCCTTGTAAAACGATTCGGCGCCCGGGGTGCAAGGCGTGGGAGCATCAGGCAAGTTGTAGTATAGATCGGTTCTGAAGTTTCCATCTATTCGTGCCCCCTCATTTCTTATCGTCAGGGTCACGTCCAAAAAATCATCCACAAACGGAGAAGGGTCAGCTACTGTGAATTCCTCCACCACCAGATCGGGCCGACTCCAGGTAACCTCCACCGGACCTTGCAGATTATTGCATTCATTCTTCTCGTCCAGAAGACCCTCGGAATCGGTCAGGCCATACATCTGCCAGGTTTCAGTCTCGCTGTTTGTCACTCTCTTGGTGAATTGAACCGTATTCCCGGGGTTCAAGTCATACGTCATCCAATAGTAGTCACCGGTGGCCGGAGGGCTGGGAGGGAAAATTTCATCCTCGAAAAGGTCTGTCCAAAAGTCATACGCGATCGTGTCTCCCTGGTTTTTAACTGTTAAAGTGATGGTGATCGAATCTCCTATCCCGGGGTTGTAATCGCTGGCAGTTAGACTCTGCAAGACCAAATCCGGCATCTTAGGGGGAGTTACATAGTAGCCATAGAGAAGGTAATATCCCCACCCACTATAACAGTATACTCCCATCGTATAAGTGTCCGGGGTAACGAAGTAAGTTATCGACTCATCGACGCTTCCCGAACTATCGGAGCGAGCAAGTTCCCAGCCATCGCAGTCAAACAGGTATAGATCAAAATCAGGATCATCACCGCCCGCAGTGATGGTCAGATAGATTTCCAGATCCCCTTCTCCACAGACCAAGGAGTAATAATCCCACAGTCCGGCGTACGCAAAATAACCCATCCAGGCAAACTCCCCTTTCGCATGCGGGTCAAGCCGGATGAGGTCTTGAGAGTTCTTTATTGTTTCTCTTATTCTTTCCAGTTGCTCGGAAGAAATCGCTGGTTTAGAGACGGCCTGAGTCTGTGCCAATGAGGTTACAAACAAGAAAACGCCCATCGAGAAAAAAAGGGCGATGCAGATCAAAACGGAATTCACCCTTTTCATTTCTTAGCCCTCCTATGGATAGGAAATTGGCATTCAATTTATCAAGACTTCCAATCCTTACTCTACCTGTTGATAAATCATCATTTTAGGCCCGATCGCGATGATTATCTCTTTCCCATCATCAGACAACCTGAGAGAAAAACCCCCGCCTTCAGACGATAAAGGATGTGACCAGATTTTAGTTCCATCGAATCCCACTAAAGCCACAGCGTTGGCAGTAGCTGAACCAAACAGCTTGGCATCCTCAGCAATATCCAGGCAGGCATGCTGAAAAAGCCCGCCCCAGCGATCATATTTAAATAGCACCTCACCGCTGGGCAAGTCGATCAAAAACAGCGTTCCGTAAGAATCAAACAAAGCATATTTCTCGTTCGAAGAGAAGCATATAGGAGAACCAAACACATTGTCGTATTTTTTTATTAGCTCACCTTTGTTTGACAAAAGGTACGTGCCTATTCTATCTGGAGGATAGTCAGAAGCAGGCCAAACCGAAGAGGAGACTATTACATAATCGCCGAATTTAGAAATACCCGCCTCTCCCCCTGTATTGTCTTCAATAGTGAATCTCCACAATTCCTCACCGCCCCAACTGAAAAACAACGCCCTCACTTTTCCCCCTAGTAGTGTATCACCACAGAACTGATCCGCTACGATCAATGCATACTCTCCATCATAGGAGAATATCCCCCCGCCTATTCCTTCTCCCGGTGTCCCACTGCTACTACAGACTTTGATCTTGTTGGTCTCATTCCGTTGCTGGTCAATGAAAGTCGCTACACCACTCCCATGATCCAGTTCAATCACTGTGCCTTTGTTGGAGATGGAATAAGTGCAGTTGACCTCGTATAACTCCCTTTCCTTGAATTCCCATAGCTTCTTTCCGGTGTAATCAAAGAGCTGGAACTTATACACTGACCTTGCCGAGGCCTCCTGAGAGGCTTTCGTATATTCTTTTCCTCCTATGTACTTTAGGTCTTTGGAAAAAGTCACGTCACGAAGGCGCATCTCACCAATAAGATTGAAATTGAAATCGTAGACGGAAACTTTTGTCACACCTTTCCCCTCGTCCGCAAGACCCAGGATAATCTCAGACAACGCAGAGCTTTTGTCCTTTTTAGGTCCGAAGATAATGTTCTCCACTCCGTCCGCCTTCAGATCTATCTCTCTTTCCAGCCTGTATTCCACCTGCTGGGCTTCTTCATCCGGCTTGCTTTCGTCTATTACCCGAACCTTTGCTCCTATCCCCTCTAATTGTTTCCTCTGCCACTGATTGATAACGAACTCCCAAGGCTCGCCATGCGTAGAATCAAAGGGGGGACATTCACCCACCATTCCTTTCAATAATTCATACTGCACCCCTCTTTTGACCGTAACACGAACCTTTTCCAATACAAGCTCCATCTGGCTGGAATCAGGTTCCTGTTGGGCAGGGGCGTTAACGACCAACAACCATACTAAAGCGGACGAAACCAATAGAGCAAACAGAACCGCCACCCCTCCAACTTTGACTAAGCTTTTCATCTTACACCTCGTTCTTGAAGAGTTTTGATTAGAGATTCTCTTTTGTCAGATACCCTGGGGGATGCTCTGCTACAACACTGATCCGGTGTCGATGATCTCAGGTTTTGATTGCCCGTGAGGCTTCTGACACGCGACAGTAATAGAAGTAACGACAATCAGATAAATAAGCACAACGGTTCCATAGCCAGACGCTTAGTCCTTGTTTTGCGTTTCTCCTTTTACAGAAGTTGAATGTGCATTATTACCTTATATATTTATAACTGTTTGTGAAGAGAGTGTCAACTATTTTTTTAACTTTTTTATGTAAAATGCTCTTGTGAACTTGCCTCTTGTTGCTATATATTAGGGATAACCCTACCTGTGATTTTCGCCTGTTCTCTGGATTCTTATTTTGGAATCGCTTGTCTGCCAAGCTTTGAGATTAACAGCGGCTCTTTTGTGGGCCTGTCAGTCAAAGATTCATTTAGGAAATTTCCCGATGGCCAACTGGGATAGAGGTTGTAGCCCCATCCCCTTGACGGATAGGCGTATGCAACTCCTGTCCGAGCACAGAGAGATCTTGAGAGGAAGTTTCCTCACATTGAATAGAAATTTTAAGAGGCGATGCGGCTATCTTATCGTGCGCAGGAAGTCGTTGTAGGTGACGAATATTATCAGCATGATCAGAAAGGCCAGGCCGATCTGCTGCATGGTGGCACGCTGCTTTAAGCTGAGAGGCGAGCCTTTGATCTTCTCAATGCCTAAGAACATAAGGTGGCCGCCATCCAGCACCGGAATGGGCAGAAGATTTATCAAAGTCAGGTTGACCGAGAGAAGAGCCATGAAGGAAAGGAGGCTCACGAATCCTGTTTTTGCGGTCTGTCCTGCGGTCTGAGCTATGAAAAGTGGCCCCCCGAGAAGCTTTGCCGAGGCCTTTCCGGTGATCAGCCTGAACATGAACTTCACCGACTCCACCAGGATAAAGACCGACGTGTCCACCCCATCTAAAAAGGCCCGGAAGAATCCTACTTTTATGGTGGTGTAGGTGGGTCCTACGCCGATCTTCCCCACCTCCTGAATCTCACCCTCTTCGTTTAACACCTTATCCCTGAAGGTGGTGATCACGGCGGTGAACTCCATGTCGTCGCGCATCCATTTGACCTCGACCGGCTCCTCCAGGTGCTGGTAGATGATCTGCGCCATCTCCAGAAAGGTGCCCACCTCGATCCCGTTAATGGAGATGATGTTATCTCCGGGCTCAATTCCCGCCTCGGCTGCCGGTCCGCCAACCGATACCAGGCCTATTACCGTGCTCTCCTCGTGGATATCCTGCCTCCCCTTGAAGAAGATTATGCCCCAAAAAATGAGGATTGCCAGGATGAGATTCATAACCGGACCGGCTGCAATCACCAGTGTGCGAATACCCACCGGCTTGGACGCAAACTCCCACGGTTTGCCCTGAATCTTGCTCTCCTCCGGGTCCTCCCCCGCCATCTTCACGTATCCCCCCAGCGGTATCCAGGAGAGGCAGTACTCGGTATCGCCGATCTTCTTGCCTATCATCTTGGGCGGAAAGCCGAAAGAGAATTTCTCCACCCGGATTCCCGATCTCTTGGCTACCAGGAAATGACCCAGTTCGTGGAAGAAAATCAGGATCCCGAGGACGAATATGGTTGCAACGATTGTTATCATCTTTTCACCTCAGAGTTAAGACAAAGCTCCCCTGCCGTTTGCCTGGCCCACTTGTCCGCCTCTATTATATCGTTCAACCGGGGACGGAATTTCCTCTTATGCTGGCTCAAAGTCTCCCGGACGATCTTCTGGATGCCGGTGAAAGGCAGGCCGCGATTCAAAAAGGCCTGGACCGCCACTTCATTTGCGGCGTTCAGGACTGCGGGTGCGGTTCCACCCCTCTTTAAGGCGTCGTAGGCTATTCCCAAACAGGGGAATTTCGCATCGTCAGGCTCAAGAAAGGTCAATTTACCGGCTTTGGCCAGATCCAGAGAAGTGTTGTTGCTGATAACCCGCCGGGGATAGAACAGGGCATACTGGATGGGAAGCTTCATGTCCGGCACGCTCATCTGGGCGATCACCGACCCGTCCACGAATTCCACCATGGAGTGTATGATGGATTGGGGATGGATCAATACGCTGATTCGATCCGGGGGGATTCCGAAAAGCCAGTGCGCCTCGATGACCTCCAGGCCTTTGTTCATAAGGGTGGCAGAATCTATGGTGATCTTTTTTCCCATCTCCCAGGTGGGATGAGACAGGGCTTGCTCCACCGTGATTTCGTCTAAATCCGCGGCGTTCTTGTTCAAGAACGGTCCGCCGGAGGCAGTCAGTATAAGCCTTTTTACCTCTTCCTTTTTTCCGCTCAACAGGCACTGCTTGATGGCCGAATGTTCGCTGTCGATGGGAAGAATCTCCGCGCCTCTCTCTTCGGCTTTGCTGATTAGAAGCTCGCCCGCCATCACCAGCGATTCCTTGTTGGCGATGGCCAGCGTTTTTCCGGATTGGACGGTCTCGAGACTGGGCAGAAGCCCTGCTGATCCGACCAGGGCGTTTATCACCAGATCGACCTGGGGATGAGAACACAATTCCTTCAGACCATCCGTGCCAAAGAGCATTTCCGTGTCGTGATTCCGGGGGAAGCGCTCAAAGCTCTTCTGGTCAGTGATCACCGCCATCTTTGGCGCAAATCGTCTTATCTGTTCCTCAAGCAGTTTCACGCTGCGGTGTACGGACAGCCCGAACACGGAGAACCTCTCCTGAAAGTCCGACAGGACCTTCAAGGCGTTTCTTCCGATCGAACCGCTTGAACCCAGAATCACCACGTTTTTCATGGAAACCCTTCCTTTCAAGTGCAATATATGATGAGGTACAGCCGGACGCAAGGCTTTATTTGTGCTGCAATTGCGATTGGTGGGTTTTCGACCGCGCTGACGGGGAGCGTGCAGGCTCCTTTTGTTGGAATATCCGTTGCATCGGGGTACCTTGTCCCGATGCAAACTGAGGTCAGGGGTAAGGGTTCATCCTGAAGGGATTTCCCTCGATCCTGCACTTCGTCCTGAGACTCAGTGTCGAAGGAAGATCTTCGGGATCGAAGGACACCCTGAAGGGTACCCCTGACCAACAACCAACCTGAGGGCATTCACCCTGAGGGTTTGTTGGAAAAGTGGTTTTGGAGTGCGAGAGCTTGTTGAAGCGAAGTCCCGATGAATCGGCATAAACTCCGATCCCGCCTGGCGGGGCTTTCGGGGTTTTTGAAATCAGGTTTGCCAGTCGGGTCAGGGGACCCGACAGGCACAGCAGCTTCGTCGTTTTACCAAAATTGTGCTTGATAAACTTCAGATTCTAAGCTATTATGCTCGGCGGTAAATAAAAGGGAGTCTCAGCATGAGGAGAAAGAAAAGAATCGGAATCTTAACCGGCGGCGGGGATTGTCCCGGACTGAATCCGGCCATCCGGGCAGTTGCCAAGACCGCCTTCGTCTGCCACGGGGCAAAGGTGATAGGTTTCAAGGATGGATTCGAGGGACTGATCGAGAACCGGACAAAGGAATTGGGTTGGGAGGACGTCTCCGGTATTCTGACCAAGGGTGGAACCATACTGGGTACCTCCAATCGGGCCAATCCGTTCGCCTATGGGGAGAAAAAGAAAGATGTCTCAAAACGGTGCTTGAAGAACTTCCGCGATCTGAAATTGGACGCTTTGATCTGCATCGGGGGAGATGGGACGCTCAACATCGCTCACCGGTTATATCAACTGGGAATCCCGATCGTAGGGATACCCAAGACCATTGATAACGACCTGGAGGCTACCGACTACACTATCGGTTTTGACTCGGCGGTGGCAGTGGCCACCGAATCGATTGACAACGTCCACAGCACGGCTGAATCTCACCATCGGGTGATGATCGTGGAGGTGATGGGAAGGTACACCGGCTGGCTGGCCTTATATGCCGGGGTGGCAGGCGGGGGGGACGTGATTCTTATCCCCGAGATACCTCTTGACATCCGGAAGGTCTGCCAAAAACTGGATTCGAGAAGCAAGATCGGAAAGAGGTTCAGCATCGTGGTGGTGGCAGAGGGAGTCAAGCCCGGGGACTCAAAATTGGTGGTCAAAAGAAGGGTGAAAGGAAGCACCGATCCCATAAGGCTGGGCGGGGTAAGTTACAGGATAGCAGAGCAAATTGAGACTCTATCCGGGCTGGAGACTCGGGTGATCATCCTGGGGCATCTTCAGCGGGGCGGAAAGCCTACCGACTTCGATCGAATTTTAGCCACCCAATTCGGCACAAAAGCCGTAGAGTTAGTCATAAGCGAAAAGTTCGGTTGTATGACCAGTCTGAAAGGGGGAAAGATCACGTCGGTTCCCATCGAACGCGCCATTGTTAGGTTGAAGAAGGTAAAGCCAGACCTCCCATTAATCGAGGCCGCCCGGGCAGTGGGAACCTGCTTTGGCGACTGAAACGAAGAGTTAAACCATCGCCGTACTTTTGGATTGAAAACCAGTTCACGAATTCCTATATTCCGAAGTATAGGTCTTCTGTAGTTGCTCGATTTATTGAAAATCCCCCGCCAACGGCGGGGTGATCGAGCAAGAATCGCCCAATGAATTGGGCAACTACGGAAGAAGGATTACTCAACTTGATGATAGAAAAAAAGGAAAGACTGCTGTATGGATAAAGACAGGACAGCACAAGCCTCCTCCCCGCAAGCCGAGATAAAGTTCAGCCGGGAGTTGGGGCTTCTGGAGGCGACCACCTTAGGGGTGGGAGCCATGATAGGGGCGGGTATCTTCATCTTAAGCGGGATGGCGGCAGGCATAGCCGGGCCGGCAGCTATCGTCTCCTATATCCTGTGCGGGCTGATGACCCTCTTCACCGCCCTCTCTTATTCTGAGCTCTCCTCCTCCATTCCCTTGGCCGGCGGCGGTTACACTTTCGTTCATCAGGGATTGGGGGGCTATATCGCGTTCTTGTGCGGCTGGGCTTTGATCTTCGGAAGCGTGGTGGCTTGTGCCCTCTATGCTCTGGGTTTTGCCGAGCATTTCAGTCCACTTATTGATCTGGTGATAAAGGTCTCGCCCTCCATCAAGCTCAGCGCCTTCGGCATGGCTTTGCTACTGCTGGTGATCAACATAAAGGGGACCAAGGAGAGCGGGAAGACTCAGAATTTCTTCACCTTAGCCAAGGTCGCCATGCTCTTTGTCTTCATCGGACTGTGCATCCCCTTTGTCAAAACACAGAACTTCACGCCTTTCACGCCATTCGGATTCACCGGAATCATCTCCGCCACCGCCTTGATTTACATATCCTTCTTCGGCTTTGAGCTGATCTCCAGCGCCTCTGAGGAGATCAAGAACCCCAAGAAGACCGTTCCCAAGGCCATTCTGCTTTCGCTTCTGATTCCCACGCTTATCTACGTGGCGGTGGTCTTGGTATCGGTAGGGATCTTAGATTATCAGACCCTGGGAACCTCTGCCGCACCCTTGGTCTTGATCGCCCAGACGGTTTTGGGAAAATACGGACTCCTCTTCGTTTTGATCGCCGGGCTTCTGTCCACCATCTCCGCTCTGAATGCAACGGTTCTGGCTGCTGCGCGGCAGACTTATGCCATGGGAAGGGACGGATACCTGCCCGGCAAGATCTTCAGGCTGCACCCCAAGTTCAAGACCCCGTATACGGCCATCGTGGCGGTAGGAGCAGTGATCCTTCTCTTCACACTCTCCGGCGAGGTGGAGCTGGTGGCTCATCTGGCGAACTTCTGTTACCTTTTCGCTCTCATCCTGGTGAATCTCTCCGTGATAATGCTGCGCAAGAGGGAACCCCGGCTGAGGCGTCCCTTCAAATTGCCCTGGCATCCGGTCATCCCCCTTCTGGCCATCGCCTGCAACGTGCTGATCTTAGCCTTCATGAGTCCGCGGACTTATCTTATGGGTGCAGGCTGGTTAGGTCTGGGCAGCTTGGTCTACCTGGCCTATTCCAAAGGTCAGAAGGAGACCGTGGAAAAACACCGACGACTGAAGGAAATCTTGACCCGCGAGGAACGAAAGGAATACAAGATTCTGGTATCTCTGGCCAACCCCAAGACCGTGGGGATGCTGATGACGGTTGCCTGCGCCATTGCCAGGAAATTCGACGGAGAGGTGATTGCCTTGAACGTGGTGGAGGTCCCTCATGGAACCCCTCTCCGCAAGGGGCTGGTCGATTTCTCGCAGCAAAGGCTTCTTCTCTCCCGGGCGGAGAGTATCGCCAGGCAGGAGAGGGTGAAGTTCGATAAGATGATCAAACTCTCTCATCGGCTCTCCTACGGCATACTGGAGACGGCGGCGGAAGAGGACTGCAACTTCATCATCCTGGGGCGCTCCAGGCCGGATAAGGCGCTGGATAAGATTTTGACCACCGTCGTCGACATTGTGCTGAAGGAAGCCCCCTGCAACGTGGCCATCGTGCACGGAGAGAAGATGGAGGCCATCAAGCGGGTGATGATCACCGCCACGGATAACGTGAACTCTCAACTGGCGGCGGAACTGAGCCCGGCTTTGGTGGAGAAGTTCAGAGCCGACCTCTTGCTGTTGCACGCCCTTCCTCAAGACTCTAGCGCTGAGGAGGAGGCCCAGGCAAGGAGATGGATCGACTCCTTTACCGAGAAGGCGGGATTGAAGATCAAAGGCGAGCGAAAGATCGTAAAGGCTCAAAAGCCGGCCGAGGCAATCGCAGACCAGATTCAGGAGGGGGACCTTCTTCTGATGGGTTCCAGCAAGGGTGGAACCTTAGAACAACTTCTCTTCACCTCGGTTCCGGAGGAGGTAGGCGAAAGAGTCTCCACCCCCATCATAGTGTTCAAGAGATTTCAACCCCGCAAGAGATCGTGGATTGAGGGAATCATTGCCGGCAAGAAAGCCAAGATAAAATAGAGAAATTCCTTGTCTGAGAAGGCAGAAGGAGAAAAATGGATCCGAAAGAACTGTTCTTAGAACCGCTGAAGGCAACCGGCGAGAAGATAATCGCCCTGCTTCCCGCCCTCCTTGGAGCCTTGCTGATATTGCTTCTGGGGTGGCTCTTGGCCAAGATACTCAAGGCTGCCTTGGTCAAGATCCTGGTGGCGGTACGCCTGGAGAAATTCAGCGCCAGATCCGGGTTGTCGAAATTCCTGTCCCGAGGAGACATCAAGCACTCCTTGGCTGACGTCCTGGGGACCGTGTTCTTCTGGATAGTATTTCTGTTTTTCATCGATCTGGCTGCCGACGTGCTGAAATTCACCCTGCTTCAGAACCTGATAAATAGCATAATCTCCTTCATCCCCAGGCTGATGGTAGCCGCCCTGATAATCGTCATCGGGGCGCTGCTTTCCTCGTTTTTCAAGGGACTGGTCAGGGTTACCGCAGCCAGCTACTCTCTGGCCCGGGCGGAGCTTCTGGGAACCATAGTGCAATATCTGATAATATTCTTCACCTTAGCGGTGGCCTTGGAGCAGCTGGGAGTCGCCACCAACATTCTGGTCTACTCCGTTCTGATAATCATCGGGGCTTTAGCTTTCGGCTTCGCCTTAGCTTTCGGACTGGGAAGCCGGGAGGTGGCCGGAAAGATTGTGAATAAGATTCTTGAACCGGAGAAGACCGCAACGGGAGGTCCGGATCAAGCTGAACAGCCCACTCACAAAGAGAAACCGGACATAAAGGATAACTAAGCGAGCTGACACCCAACCTTGGCAAGGGAAGGAGTGTGATCAAAGTGACCGAGAATATGAAATTCGAAGAGGTCCCCGTTGAAAAACTGCGCTGGCGCTGTCAGGTGGATGAGCTGGGATTGAAAACCAGCGACGACGTGGAGCCTTGTGATTGGATCATCGGGCAGGACAGGGCAGTGAAGGCGATAAAGCTGGGCCTGGATATCAAAAGCGTGGGCTACAATATCTTCGTGGCCGGCTTCGTGGGAACCGGACGGATGACCGCCATCAAGCATCTTCTGGAGAAGCTGGAAAAACGGGGCGAGATTCCGGAGGACAAGTGTTACGTGAACAACTTCAAGGATCCGGATGTGCCCAAAGTGATAAGCCTGCCGGCGGGACAAGGAAAGCTTTTCAGAAAAGACATGGAAGACCTTATACTCTCTCTTAAGAAAAACATCCCCTCTATGTTCGGAAGAGAAGCTTACAAAGAAAAACGGAAGGAATTTATCAAGGAGTCCGAGGAAGGACAAAAGGCTATCCTGGCGGAATTTGAAAAACAGGTTAAAAAAGAAGGTTTCGCTTTAGTGCAGATTCAGATGGGTCCGTACGTCAAGCCGGATATTCAGCCGGTAATTGACCACAAGCCGGTAAGTCTGGCGAAGCTGGAAAAGCAGGTCAAGGACGGAAATTTCCCCCAAGAGAAATTCAACGAGCTGCAGACCAAATACGAGGCTTTGGCAAGCCTGATGGAAGATGTATTCAGAGAGGGGAAGGAGATCATCAAGGAGCTGGAAAAAGCCTTGGAGGCTCTGGATAGGGAGATGATCGTGCCTCTGATCAAGGATATGATCAAAGACACAAAAGCCAAGTATGAAAACGAGAGACTTCAAGCCTATCTGGATGAGGTGGAGGAGAGTCTGATAAACAATCTGGATAGGTTCAAACCGACAAAAGACAAATCATCGGAGATGGCGTTTCCCGGACTTCCATTCATCAAACCCGAAGATGAGTTCTGGGAATACTGGGTGAACGTGGTGGTAGACAACTCAGAGATCAAAACCGTTCCCATAATCATCGAGACCAACCCCTCCTACAGGAACCTGTTTGGAACCATCGAGAGGGTGGCGGAGCGAAGCGGCGTATGGAGAACCGATTTCACCCGGATCAAGGCCGGGTCTTTCCTGAAGGCCAACGGCGGTTATCTGGTGGTAAATGCGCTGGATCTCCTTACCGAGCCGGGGTCATGGCAATCGCTCAAGCGGGCTCTGAAATACCGGCAGGTGGAGATTGGCGCATATGACCCCTTTTATCTTCTGGGCGCCTCGGGCATGAAACCCGAGCCGATTGAGACCCACGTGGACGTGGTGATGATCGGAGGCAGCCATCTATACCACCTGCTCTACCAGCTGGACGAGGACTTCAAGAAGATCTTCAAGGTCAAGGCGGATTTCGATTCAGTCATGCCCAAGGATGACCAGAACGTCCACCAGTACGTCTGCTTCATAAAAAAGATCTGTGATGACGATAGACTCCTCCCCTTTGACAAAACCGGAGTGGGCGGAGTGGTGGAATTCGGGGTGAGGGTGGCAGGCACACAGAAGAAGCTCTCCACCCGGTTCACCATAATCGCCGATCTCGTTCGGGAGTCAAGCTACTGGGCTCAGAACGCGGGCAGCAAAGTGGTAAAGCACGAGCACGTGGAGAAGGCCATAGAGGAATGGATAAAACGGGTGAGCTTAATCGAGGATAAGATTCAGGAGATGATCGACGACGGAACCATCATGATCGACTCTGAAGGGACGGTGGTTGGGCAGATCAACGGCCTTTCGGTTTATGATCTGGGGGAGTACGCCTTTGGCAAGCCCACCCGCATAACCGCAAGAACCTCCATGGGAAGAGCGGGGGTGATAAACATCGAAAGGGAAGCCGACCTCTCCGGACGCACCCATAACAAAGGGGTGCTCATCCTGGGCGGCTATCTCAGGGGAAAGTACGCTCAGGACAAGCCCTTGACCGCGAGCGCCAGCATATGCTTCGAGCAATCATACTCCGGGGTGGAAGGCGACAGCGCCTCCTCCACCGAGGTATATGCCATCCTCTCCAGCCTGTCGGGGGTCCCCCTGAGGCAGGATATAGCGGTCACCGGCTCGATCAATCAAAAAGGAGAGATCCAGCCCATCGGTGGAGTCAACGAAAAGGTGGAAGGCTTCTACCAGGTCTGCAAGGCCAAGGGATTGACCGGCACCCAGGGGGTGATGATTCCCCATCAGAACGTGAAGGAACTGATGCTAAAAAACGAGTTGGTGGAGGCGGTGAAAGAGGGAAAATTCCACATCTATCCGGTGAAGACCATCGATAAGGGGATCGAGATTTTGACCGGGATGAAAGCAGGTGAGAGAAACAAGGACGGCACCTTCGAGAAGGGAAGCGTAAACGACCTGGCGGACAAGCAGCTGAAGCAGTACGCCGAGAATCTGAGGAAATTCGGCGCGGAGGAGGCCAAAAAAGAGGAGAAGGACAAGTCGTAGGCATCCTGTGTTTCGTGCTGATCCCCCGTGCGGGGGCGAAGCATCTCGCTTTTTGAGATTCTTCTCCCGCCTCCGGTCTTCGACCCTGCACTTCGTCCTGCCCTTCGGTCCTGCACTTCGTCCTGAGACTCAGTGTCCAAGGAAGACCTCAGGGTCGAAGGAAGACTCAGTGTCGAAGGAAGGGCTCAAGCAGACGCTTGCCCGTCTGGGCAGACCCGAAGGGCGGGATCAGAATGACAGAGAACGGGCGGCTGCAACAGCGCCGGATAAGAGAAGGATATCGAAATGACGAAGAAGAAAAAGAAGCAGAAAGTGCAAAGACGAAAATGGCCGTCTGCAAAGACCCTCATTCTGGCGGCTGAACTTGGCGCCATTGCCGTTGCTATTGTGATCGGCGTGGTCTTATACAACTGGATATCCGGTCCGCCGCCGGAGAAGGCGGTCCCACGGACTGCGTCGTTCGAAAAGAAGGTTGATGGCCTGACAGATTACCTCGACGGCCTGCTGGAGACCAAGAATGCAGAGTTGAAGAGGCTTTTTGAAAAGGCTCACGCTTCATACCAGGCTCAAAGATACGCCGAAGCCATAGACACCCTCCAGGCTTGCCTGGACCTGAAAACCACCGACAGCGAGAGATTGGCCTTATCCATTATGCTTGGAAATGCTTACTCCTATCTTGGTGGGCTGAATCTCGGCGAAGATCTCTATGGGAAAGCTCTGGTAATCGGAACCGGTATCGATGATAAGTTGGGAAGCGCCGTCGCTTTGGGCAACCTGGGGGCGATCCGCATGGCCGCGGGTGATCTGGATCAGGCTTCAGATGACTTAGAGGATGCGCTTGAGCTCTACAGGCAAACGGATTTCCGACAGGGCGAGGCAATTGCTCTGGGCAATCTGGCCAATGTCTACTATTTTAGGGGGGATCTGACCCAAGCTTTGGACTATTTTGAAAAAGCCCTGGAGATACACCGGGAAATCGGTTTTGAGGAGGGTGAGGCAAGTGCTCTCGGAAACATCGCCAACATTTACTATGTTAAGGGTGAGTTGAACCAGGCTTTGGAGCAGTTCAAGGATGCCCTGAAGAGTTACAAAAAGATACGCTTCCGACCGGGCGAGGCAAAGTCTTTAGTTGCCATAGGCGCCATATTGCTCAAGAAGGGGAATCCGGACGAAGCGCTCACCCATTTCGAAGACGCTATCGAGATACATAAACGAGAGGGGTGGAAGAAAGAACAGTCCATGGCATTGCACAACGTGGGTTTGATCCATAGATCGAAGGGTGATCTGGACCAGGCTTTGGAGTCTCATCGGGAGGCTCTGAGCGTCGCCAGGGAAATAGGCTACCGGGAAGGAGAGGCAAATGGATTGACCCACATCGGTTTAATCCACAAAGCCAACGGCGATATGGACGAGGCTCTGAGGTATTTGGACGAAGCATTGAAGATTCATCAAGAGATGGGTTCTAAGAGAAGCGAGGCAAACACTCTGGCCAACATTGGTCTGATCTATTGGGCGCAAGGTGATCTGGATTTGGCTTTGAAG
>JBAUFO010000106.1:0-64323 GCA_049679185.1 Candidatus Zixiibacteriota bacterium | reverse complement strand
CTCACAGACCGTGGTCTTTCCTCCTCCCGAGGGAGAAGACAGAACCACCAGGGTTTCCTTTCTCTTAGCACTCACGAAAAGCTGACCTCAGTGTTGGACTTAACGTTTCCTGCTCCATCCTGATTCTACATCTGTAGAATCGGCACTCATGACACATCAGATGCCTCAATTATGCGAAAAAGGCGAAATCGCCTTTTTGGGATGACTACATCTGCGAATCTCGGTTCTTAACGGACAAGCCGTCTGTTGTCAACTCAATACCTATCTTTGATCCTGTAGTAGTTTGACTTTGTATTCTTCATTCGACATGCGTCATCCGTCATTCAATATTCTGCACCTGCTCTCTTATCCTCTCGATCTCCTCTTTTAAGAAGATCACCTTCTGCGATATCTCGGCATCGGCAGTTTTGGATCCGATGGTGTTGGCTTCCCGGTTCATCTCCTGAAGCAAGAAGTTGAGTCTCTTTCCCACCGGCCGATCTTCCTTCAAGGCGGAGAGAAATTGCTGATTGTGACTTCTGAAGCGGACGCACTCCTCGGCCACATCACACTTTTCCGCCATCAGCGCCACCTCGAGCTCGATTCTGTGCTGGTCCACCACCATGTTGTCCAGCAGCTCTGCGATTCTGGTTTTAAGCTTTTTTCTATGATTGTCTATGCTCTTTGGGGTCAATCTCTCTATTTCGGGAATCGTCTCCTCCAATCGTGCAACCCTTTCGGCTAAATCCTGCGCCAGCTTGCCCCCCTCTGCTTCACGCATCCGGTTGAACTCCTCTAAAGCACGCTGGGTGACCTCTGAAACCACCTCCCAGGCCTTCTCCAGATCCGGCTCCTCCTTCTCCACCTTGACTAAATCGGGCAGGCCGAAGAACTGATCCAAGCGGACGTCCCCGGACAGGCCATACCGTTCCTTGAGCTGCTTCATTATGTTGAAATAGACGTCGGCCGCCTCTTCGTTCAGCTTGGCGTAAGAAGCAACCGGAGATGTCTCCTCCCAGCCTAAGGCGAAGCTTATCTTGCCCCGGCCGATGTTGGAGAGGATCATCTCCTTCAGCTTGGATTCTAAGGGGGAGAGTTGTTTGGGCAGACGGAATTGTATCTCGCAAAAGCGATTGTTGACCGAGCTTATCTCCACCGTGGCCTTCAGGTTCTCCTCAACCAACTCGGCCCTGCCATATCCGGTCATGCTTGCTACCATAAGATTCTCCGACGATAAATTGTTATCATAGTCTATTACTCCCCTTTGTCAACCAAAATTTGCGCGCAGGCCACTTCACGCGCCACTGACTCGGACGCTCCATCTGTAGGTCCGAAATGCCCCCCGCACGGGGGGCTTTCGCATCAAAAGGAAAAAAATGTTATTGCCCGACGGGGTAAACTTGCCAGGTCAGGGGACCCGGCAGGCACAGGAACAAAAGAGAAATGTCGGATAGTCCCCCTACGGGGGACATGTCCGACCTACAACCGATCTTACTCAACCGTCACGCTTTTGGCCAGATTTCTGGGCTGATCCACGTTGCAGCCTCTCATCACCGCCATGTGGTAGGCCAGAAGCTGCAGCGGAACCACTGACAGAATGGGGGTCAGAATTTCCAGGGTGTGAGGGATGTAGATAACATGATCCACCTTCTCTGCGATCTCGCTGTCCCCTTCCGTGGCCACCGCAATGATCTTCCCCTTGCGCGCCTTGATCTCCGCGATGTTGGAGAGGACCTTGTCATGCACCTTGTCTTTCAGGCCTACGACCACCACCGGCATGTTCTCGTCTATTAGCGCTATGGGCCCATGCTTCATCTCGGCGGCGGGATAACCCTCGGCGTGGATGTAAGAGATCTCCTTGAGCTTGAGAGCGCCCTCCAGGGCGACCGGGAAGTTGAAGCCCCGGCCCAGGTACAGAAAGTTGTTCTTCTTGTAGTATTTCTCGGCGATGGCCTTGATATCGGCATCTCTTTTGAGAATCTGCTCCACCTGATCCGGGATCTTATGGATGGCATCGATGATCTTTCGTCCCCTTTCCAGCGACATGGTTCTCATGCGCGCCAGAAGCAAGGAGACTAAAGATAACACCATCATCTGGGAGGTGAAGGCCTTGGTGGACGCTACTCCGATCTCCGGGCCTGCGTGGATGTATACTCCGCCGTCGGTCTCCCGGGCTATGGTACTCCCCACCACGTTACAGATGCCCAGTACCGTCGCCCCTTTCCTTTTGGCCTCTCTGAGCGCCGCCTGCGTATCCGTGGTCTCCCCGGACTGGCTTATCACGAAGAGGACGGTTCCTTTATTGATGACGGGGCTTCTGTACCGAAACTCCGATGCGTATTCCACCTCCACCGGGATCAGTGCGGCATCCTCGATCATGTATTCGCCCACTAAGGCTGCATGCCAGGCGGTGCCACAGGCGGAGAGGATTATCCGATCTATCAGGTGCAGCTCCTCATACTGCAAATTGAGCCCGTTTAAGCGTGCAGTACCCTCCTCGTAATTCAACCGCCCTCTTATGGCATTTCGCAGGGTGGTGGGCTGCTCGAAGATCTCCTTGAGCATGAAGTGGGGGAATCCCCCTTTTTCGATTTGATCCAAGGTCCAGGAGATCTCCTGAATTTGCGGGGTGACCTCGGTTTTGTCCACCGTGGAGATGACGAAGTTCTCCGGGTCGACCAAAGCAACTTCCTTGTCTTCCAAGTAGACCACCTTATTGGTATGTCTTAAGATGGCGGCCACGTCCGACGCAACGAAGTTTTCGCCCTTTCCCGTGCCTATCACCAGCGGACTCCCATGCCGTGCCGCCACGATCTGGTGGGGACTGTCCTTGCACAAAACCGCTATGCCGTAAGTTCCCTCCACCTGGGAGAGTGCTGCCTGGGTGGCTTCCATCAGATCGCCGTCGTAGTATTCCTCGATTAGGTGAGCCAGAATCTCGGTATCGGTATCCGAGGTGAACTTGTGGCCCTTCCGGCCCAGAAGCTCCCTTAGACTTCGATAATTCTCTATGATGCCGTTATGCACCACTGCGATGTTGCCCTTGCAGTCCAAATGGGGATGAGCATTGAGATCGGTCGGCTCGCCGTGAGTCGCCCACCGGGTGTGAGCTATTCCGGTGGTGCTCTTGAACTTTTTATCCTTAAGCAGAGCCTCAAGTGCGCTTATCTTGCCGGCGCATTTCTCAAATATCAGTCCCTGATCTTCCAGCACCGCAATTCCCGCTGAATCATATCCTCGATACTCTAATCTCTTCAGGCCCTCCATCAGAAGGGGAACCGCCTTTTCTTTGCCCACGTATCCGATTATCCCGCACATGTTCTGTCTGCTCCTGGACGACTGAGACCCAACTGGGGCGTACAATCGCACTCTTAGGGATCGTCCCATTCAGTATGATAAACCTTCACTTCTCCTTTAAAGATACGCCTTTTTTCTGCGGTTGAAAAAGATTTTTCTTCAATCTTCGGCACGTTGTCCGAAACACCGCCCCGGGTGGGCGTTTTCGGACCTGCCAACGCTCTAAGTTCGACTTAATATCTTCAGCCCCTCCCTGGCCAGTCTGGACGCTTCTTTTTTCGATTTTGCTTCGGCTATCACCCGCACCAGAGGCTCGGTGTTGGATTTTCTTATGTGCAGCCAGGAGTCCTGAAAGTCTATCCTGATTCCATCAAGAGGGTTTATCTTGCCGTCGGAAAAACTCGCTTTCAACTTGACTAAATTCCTTTCGAAGTTCTTGGTAAGTTTCGCTTTACTTTTAACCATGAAATATCCGGGCAGGCCCGAGAATAGCTGGCTTGGCGGTTTCTCGGATTCTGTTAGATACTGTAAAATCAAGGCCATCCCCACCAGCGCATCACGTCCATAGTGGAGTTCCGGCAGGATAACGCCCCCGTTGCCCTCTCCCCCGATCACGCCATTGACCTTTTTCAATTGCCTGGCTACATGTGCTTCGCCCACCCTAGTTCGATAGACTTTGGAGCCACATTCTTTAGCTATATCATCAATCATCCGGGAGGTGGAGATATTGGCCACCACCTTCGAATTGGGCTTTCGACTCAACACCAGCTTTGCTGCCAATGCCAAAGTTGCCTCTTCGCCTAATGGCACCGCTTCTTCTGATACTATGGCCAACCGGTCCACGTCCGGATCGTTGGCGAATCCCAGATCGGCATTGTTTTTCTTTACGGCTTCACAGAGGGAGGTTAGATTTCGGGGAATCGGTTCCGGATCGTGGGCGAAGTTCCCGTCCGGTTTGCAGTTCAACTCAATGACCTTGCAGCCCAAGGCCCCCAAGAGATCAGGCGAGATAACACCGCCCGCTCCGTTGACACAGTCCAGAACCACCCGGAACTTACGTTTCTTTATCTTCCTCACGTTTATGTGGCTTAATCTCAGAACCCTGCTGATGTGTTTCTCAGTCCAGCTATCATCAAACTTGACCTTTCCCAGCCTGTCCCATGCGCGATGCTTTATTTTGTCTTTCTTAGCCAGATCGGAGAGTCTTCTGCCCTCCCTTTCACTCAGGAAGAATCCGTCCGCTCCGACGAACTTCAAAGCATTCCACTGAATCGGATTATGGCTGGCCGTTATGATTATGCCTCCTTTGGCTTTCAATCCTCTCACTGCAATCTCGACGGTGGGAGTGGCGCAGACGCCCAGGTCGACCACCTGGCATCCGGTGGACAGAAGTCCGGAGACAACCGCGGATCTGACCATTTCCCCGGATGCCCTGGTATCTCTCCCCAAGACCACCTTTCCGGATTTGCAGAGCATCCCAAAGGCGGAGGAGTATCTTAGCACTACATCCGGGGTCAAGCTTTCTCCCACCACTCCTCTGACTCCGGAGACTCCCACCATCAGGTTTTTACGCATAATGAAACCTTTCTTCGTCTGGGGGTGAAGCGGACACGTTTCTTCACCCAGTCTGCCAGGCTGACCACTATCCGATCCACCACCTCATCCGGTATGCCGTCGAAATGAGAGGATTTCTTTCGCAAGTCCACCTGATCGTTAACCGGGTCCACCACCACGAGTTTTCCCTCGGAGGTCAACGCTATCTCGGTGGAGAAGAGTTCCAATTTGGAGATGCGGGCCGCTTTACGCATGATCTTGATTATGTTAGAGTAAATCTTCTTATCCATGTCAAAAGGCGATAAAACGTCTGCAATCTTGGTCTGGTCATCCCACCAGCAGGGAAGAACTTCTCCGAACGCAAAGAAGACCCTGAACCATGCTCGGCGGTTATTTATCCGAACCGGTTCGACTTTCTCCTGCACCAGGTACTTATCGTCGGGAAATTGCTGTCGAGCCTGCTGAACGTCTTCCACGGTCCGGGAGTCAGCAACTACGCCATCACCGCACCCCCCGGAAGCCGGCTTGACCACGAAAGGTCTGACCATCTTATCGAGACGGGCCGAACCCAACTCCGGTCGCTTGTCCCAGGCAGGGAGAACGATGGTTTTCGGAACCTGTATCCCCTGCGAGACAAGCTCCCGCTGCATCTCGGCCTTGTCGATCGCCAGGGGAACCCGATCTGCATGGTTGATCATCTTCACGCCGCAGTCCAGCATCGCATCCACCAGCCGGTCGAAGGACTCCTCCTGATCGGAGGCCCGGTCAAAGAAGACTTTGAAGCACAAATCACCGCTCTCCATTCGATTAAGGGTTTCAGGCAGATTATGCGGATGAATCAGATATGAACCGATTCCTCTTTTCCCGCACTCCGCATCTATTTGGTGGACAAAATCATGGTCGTATTCCCAGCACCAGGCTGTAGCCAAATCATACGTTTCCAACGTCTCACCTCATCTTCGGATAGTTGAACGTCGATTAAGGATATTATACATCCAAAAAGAAAGCAAGAGCAAACTTTTGTTCTTACATAAACTATAATCGGAATATAAAGGCTCGGATTCACAGGGGGATTAGCTGGGATGTCTCTTCTCCGATTTAGTTGTCATAGTTCTCGATAAAAGAAAGTGTTTTCCTTGCTTAGGTAGCAGGGCATCGCGAAAACTCACCCCCTAGCCCCCTCTCTTCGCAAGAGAGGGGGAACAAAAGGGGGTGAGTCCAAAGAATCTGTTGGTTTTCTTCTTTGGAGTAGAACCGCTCGGATAGACTAAGACTCGCTTGCCGGGGGCTACTGATCTTGAATGGTCAGATATAATCAAAAGGGGGGCGGTGAAGGCTGGGTTCACCGCCCCGAATCTAATTTCGCTCTCCAGACCCGGCAGTCTTATGGAGAAGAATCTCGCTTTTTGCTATTTTTCGCCGCCCAGGATCAGGGGAAGCCCTGATTTTGAGCTTCCGATGACCACGACCTTGGTGTTGGGACTTTCTGCTAACTTTATGGTCGCCTCAATTCCCTTCCACCGAAGAAGATTATCAGTAAGCCCCTGGGTTATGAGCCGCTGAAAATCAGCGATTCCCTGAGCTTCGATCTTTTTTCGCTTGGCCTCCTGCTCTTCTTTGAGCAGAACAAACTTCATCTTTTGTTGTTCCTGGTCCGCGGCTAACTTGTAATCTATGGCTTCAGTTATCTTGGGAGGGAGCTCCACATTTCTTATGATCACGTTTTCCACATCTACGAACTTTTCTGTCAGGACTACCCTGACTGCCTCCAGGATTTCTGAGGAGATGATCTCCCTTTTGGTGCTGTAGATCTCATCCGGCTTGTATCTGCCCACGATGCTTCGTGCCTCTCCTCTGAGCACCGGACCGATTACCACCTCATAATAGGCAGGTCCCACCGTTATCTGAAGGCTATCCAGTTTCTCTACACGGGGCCTAAACCAGACCGAGGTCTCCAACCCGATGGAAGCTCCGTCAGATGAAAGAACGTGCAAGTTCTCCATTCTCTCATCTGTCTGGGTTTTGTAGACGAAGATGTTATTCCAGGGGAGGTGCCAGTTGAAACCCTCCCCGTAGATTTTACCCATCTGGGTTCCCCCCCGGAATTGGAAATATTTCACCCCGTGATGTCCGGAGGGAACTCGGGTGCCACAGCCCACCAACAGCGTGCCCAGGAGAGCCAGAACCAGAAAGTTACGCTTGTTCATACCTCCTACCTCCTAACTTTAAGGGTTTTTAGGTTATATGGCGAATAATCAGGTTCTGTTCACCGAAATTCTCCGAGCGGAATAATCCCGGTTTTGCGCTATCCCTTGTCAATTCAAAAGCTGCTTTATCTAACGAATTGGTTGATGCGCCCTCATCGCCAACCACGAAGGGAAAAAGAATCTGATCTTACATGTCGGGCAGACATTCACCGTGGTGACCGACTGCGAATCTCTGCCTGGCGTAACCTCAAGATAATTTAAGGAGAGATCTAAATCTCCCCTGAGATGGATATCTTGTGCACGCCGCCTAAATCAGCGTAAGAGGAAAAGGCATAATCAAAGTGGTAGACTTTCCATGTCACCCCGAAACCGGCGGCAAAGCCAGCCAGGTTATCCTTGTCCGAATCGGTTTTGTAATTCTTGCCGAAGGAGCTCCAACCCAACCTCAGATAGAGAGGTTGCAGCGCGGTAAACTCTCCCCCCAAACTGAAGAAGATATCATTGTCAACCGGCTTGGCTGCATCCATAGCTATGGTGAGGGGCAGCTCTCGCATCCTATGAGAAAGGCCCACTTTGACCGACGTGGGCAACGGGTCCTTGTGCGATTCGGTGGCGCCCCTTAGCTGGACTCCGATATTCTGACCCGCCGCGCCGATGCGGGTGCGGCCATCCCGCAGAAGATACAAAACTCCCACATCAAAAGCCAGAGCGTCAGAGGAGAAGTTCTCTAATTTCTCATAGATAAGCTTTCCGGTCACTCCAAGATTCAACTGCGACCTTACCGTTTTGGCCACAGAAAGCCCCAGCGCGAAGTCTGACGCTCCGAAAGTTCCCAGATTATTGCCGTCACCATCCGTCTTGTCGAAGGAACCATAGTTGAAATAGCAGACGGAAACGCCCAGCCTGGTATCTTCGCTGTAGGGATGCACGTATCCCAAAAACCCGGATTGGATATCGGTGATATAGTTGTTGTAGGTGGTGAAGAATCGTCTTGTCTCGATCTGAACCAGCCCGGCGGGGTTGAAGTACAGGGCCGTCTCATCGTCGGACAGCCCGACGAAAGCTCCACCCATGGCAGTGGATCTTGCTCCCACGTCTATTTTCAGAAACCCGTAGGCCGTGGTGCCGACCTTGGAGTTGATTCCCCAGGCAGTGACCGAAATCGATAACATCAGGATCAATGCAGAAGTTACAGCTGCGACCGTTTTTTTCATCTTGAGTTCCTTATTCAAAAGCTTGATTCCTACAAACCATAAGATATTACCTGTCCGTGAATCTCTTCGTTTGTTATACTCAGCAAATTTAACTCCGCCGGCAGCAAAAGTCAACGTCTTTCGCGTGAAGGGTCTTTATCATCTCAGTTGGACAAATTCACCATCCCTTCACAGTTTTGTTCACGATATCCTCGGCCAGCTTCTCGATGGCTCTCTCCTTGCCCATCTCCTCTGTCTCATCCTGGGCTGAGTAGATACCCCATCCCAGGAGATTGTCCTCTTTCCAAACGACCTTCTTGCCTTTCTTTTCCTCAAAGGTCACCCTAACCCAGATCCTGGCTATGTACTCCTTTGGGTTCTCCTGTTCATCGAAGGTGTGGGTCTCCCTGGTGTAATTCGTGACCACCCCGCGCAGGATGGAGTCAGCTGTTCTTTCGTTGACCACCTTCAGGGTATTGTCCTGCACGAACCTCTCGGCGATTTTCTCGGTGAGGGCCTCCCGCAGACCATACTCCTGGGTCTCATTGTCAAACAGCGGTACCGCTATGGTCTTGATTCCGGAGAGGCCGGAGCCGGAAAAGGAGTAGACCCCGCAGCCGGAGATGAAAAGCAGTAGGCAGTAGGCAGTACACAGTACACAGAAACGAGGTTTTTTGCGTTCGTTTAGCATTCTCTTTTCAAGTTTGTCGGCTGTTTCGCCGTGGGCGGAAAAGCTGATCTACGGTCTATCGGTTATGCTTCTTCTGACGGAAAAGTCAACCTACTCTGCATTTCTCAAGTTTTGGTTTTCAAACCGCGATTTCACATTTTGCTCTCTGAATTTTGATCTTTCTGTCCTCTCACCCTCGCCTATGGTGGTTCGACTTCGCTCACCACCCCGAGCTTTCCGAGGGGCGGGATCTTCGACCTTTATCCCTCTCCCCAGAGGGGAGAGGGCCCCCCGCAACCTCCCCTTCTTTTATCACCTGGTCAACCAGGTTCACCCCGTAATGATACGGAATCTCTTTGTAATCTCGGACGTTCCAGATGACTAGATCGGCCTTTTTCCCTTTCTCTATGCTTCCGACCTCTTTGGCCGTGTCTACCGCGTAAGCCGAATTTATGGTCGAGGCCACCACCGCCTCAGCCGGGCTCATTTTCATCATCAGGCAGGCCATGCTCAAGATTATAGGCATCGACTCGGTCATCGAGCTCCCGGGATTGAAATCAGTTGCCAGAGCTACGGGCAGGCCCTGGTCGATCATCTTCCGAGCCGGGGGATACTCCTTCATGCCCAGCCCGAAGCAAGCTCCTGGCAGCAAGACGCCAATGACACCCGCCTGCTTCATCATCTCGATTCCTTCATCGTCGATGAACTCTAAGTGATCTGCCGAGATAGCGCCCAGTTCGGCGGCAAGCTTTGCACCTCCCAGTGCTGTAAGTTGATCCGCGTGCAGCTTGAGCTTGAACCCATGATCCTTTGCAGCAGTCAGAATTCTTCTGGATTCGTTGATATCGAAAACTCCCTTTTCGCAGAAGATGTCGCAGAAAACGGCAAGCTTCCTTTTGGCTACCTCCGGGATCATCTTTTCTATGATCAGCTTGATGTACTCATCTCTTCTGCCTTTGTACTCCTCCGGAATCTCGTGCGCACCGAGGAAGGTGGGAACCAGATCAATGGGATGAGTTTTGTTTAGCTCTTTTATAACCTCAAGCATCTTGATCTCGTCTTCTAGTGAGAGGCCGTATCCGCTCTTGGCTTCGATGGTGGTGGTTCCGTATGACATCATTCTATTTAGACGTGGTAAGGTTAGCTCTATCAGTTCTTGTTTCGAGGCCGCTCTCAACGATCTCACACTGGATTTGATTCCGCCCCCCGCCGCGGCAATCTCCTGATAGGATCTCCCCTTTACCCTCATCTCGAACTCTTCTTCTCTGGTGGCGGCAAAGACCGGATGGGTGTGGCAATCAACGAATCCGGGAAGGACAACTTTGTCCTTGGCATCAATAACCTTCGTGCGTTCATCGATCTTGACCTGCGCCAGAACCTCTTCAGTCTTTCCTACCGCAGCGATCTTACCCTCAGAGACGGCCACTGCCGCATCTTCAATAATTCCCACGTCTTCCATTTGTTCGCCCGTTCGGGGACTTTGTTGATCTGACCTCACGGTCAGAATCTGCCGGGCATTTCGGATAACCAAACCGCTCGAATTCATAATTGCAGTCTGTGAAAGGGGTAGAATGTTGGGGCGAATCTTTAGATTCGTCCCGCATTCTGCGGGATGGGGCTGAAGCCCCACTCCTACAGGTCATCATTCTACTTCATCCCGCATTCCAGAATAAGGATAATCGTGCGAAGAGAGTCTTCCCTTTTGATTTTTGCAGTCTCATTCAGCTGCGGATCCATCATGATCAAACATAGCAAAAAGCGGGGCTGAGTACAACAAAAATCTGGACATTCACTTGGCAGTGTTTCGGGCAAAAAAACGTGCCGGCATGACCAGTTGGTTGCCCCGAAATTCGGTCTTGCCGGCACACAGGATATTGAAAATCCGCTTTCAGTTCTTGGTTAACAGGAGGGTTCCGATCCTCCCTTGTAGAGATAGTTGACCAGAAAGACTATGTCGGCAACATCCACCACACCGTCACAGGTGGCGTCTCCAGCCTCCGGGGGACTAGGCTCGACGCCGCTTTTGTACAGATAGTTTACCAGGTAGACTACATCTGCCACATTCACTACGCCATCGCCGTTGGCATCGCCGACCAGATAGTCTCTCACATTGACCTCGTCCTCATAGGGAAGGTAGTTGTGCTTGGTGGCGGTGACATACATGGTTCCCAGCGTGGAGGGAGCCGGGTTAAAGCTCAGGTCCCCGGCGGCGTCGGTATACCCGGTAAGGTAGACCTCATCGCCTTTCCACAGGCAGACATAAGCTTGATCCACCGGTGCGCCGGTTTCAGCATCGTCGACGTGAACCGAAAAGGACGAAGACTCCGGCGGAAGCCAGTTGGGATGAGCTACGATGAAGCTGTCCGGCTCGTCGGTCCAGATGGGCATCTCCGGCTCACCCAGCAGGTTGAAGGTCCAGTGGCAGTATCTCTCGGTGTCGTTCGAATGGCTGAAGCGGTGTTTGGCCTCCGCTAAGACCTGACCCAGGGTATGCTTCCCCCAGAAGAACAGTGCTATCCACCACTGCTTGTCCAGCGCGTTCGACAAACTGTTGACGTTACCGGAATAATAGAGCCCGCTGCGCGTGTTGCCGGTGAAAGCCACTGCTGCCTGATTGGGGTTGTAGATGACGAAATGCTCGGCAATGCAGTCGTCGAAATCCATATGATTTGGATGGCAGCCGGTGGAGACAATGATCGAGAGCTGGTCGTTGTTGACCAGAGCATCCACATCCGAGCTGACTATACCCCAACCGTGGTTGCGGTCTCCCGTACCCATGTATTCGATGCCGGAATGATCGGCATGATTCACCAGGTTTTGACCGGCATTTAGGGCATTGATCGTCTCTGTTCTGTGGTTGGTTGTGTGGCTGTCGTATACTTTGGTCACGTTGAAGCGCGAGGGAATATAACCGAAGTCGATGCTCTCCTTGAGCTCTTCACAATGCGTGTTCTCGTCATAATCCATTCCGAGAAGCAGGACTTCCAGAGGATAATCGGTCCGGGGAGGGTCCTTCTCGTACTTGAGCACCTTGCCGACAAACGTATTGACCTCGGTTGCGTTTCCCACGGTAGCCCTTCCTACAAATACCTCGTGAGTCCAGTCATCGTCGAAGTCAGAATAGTACTGATCGCTGGCCGTCGACTCATGGGAGTAATCTCTGTAGCCGAAGGGAATGGTCTCGTTCTCGCCACCAAGAAGGAAATAGGTTGTTCCCCAACTCGAGTTGGCATCCATGATGAAGTTGCGAATCTTCTGGGTGTCGGCGCCGGCGTAGTTGAGGTAAATCCAAGCGGTGGTGATCACCGTGTCCTTCACCCCTTTCCGGGTATGCCACTCCACCAGCGGACCGAAGTTGGAGGCATAGAGTGAGGAGGTGATGATCACGTGATCGAAGGGGCCGCCCGGAGGTGCCGTCGAAGTGCCCTCTTTGAACGCCGCACTCAGCTGTACCTCTTCCGGATTTTCCACCATATCCCTGGCCATCTGCTCATATGTCATTCTGCCCTTCTCTGAGACGTTCGGCGAGAGATAATCGCCGCACTCATACCCGCCCCTCCCCTCGATAAGCAGCGTAATGGATGTGTAAAGCGTAAGCCTCTTTTCTCCCGGAACGTACTGCAGGGGATAAACTTCGATGACAGCCATTCCCTGACCGGCTAAGTCGGTCTGATGCAAAAACTCTGCGGGATCTGAAGGGTAGGTCTGGACCGAAGAATAGACCGCTAAGTCAGGCTCAACGAATTTCACGTCGTCATCCGAGGAGCCTATCTTTCTTGCCGGCTGCGCCGGGAAGATGTTGAACCGGCCCGGTATCCTCTCCTGCGTCGCGCCGACGATCTGTACGCCCGTTACCGCCATACCTGCCGGAAGGGCTATTCTGATCTGCTTTGACGGCAGCATGGGTTTTCCCAGCTCAGCCAGGTGGCTGCCACCCTCAAGTCTCACCATATCCCACGCCATGGTCTGGTAGAACTCCAGTTCGTCCAAGGAGAATTCAGCCGTGTATCCAACCTGATAGCTGTCCTCAGCATAGACCGGCTGGGCGAAAAACACAAAACAGGCTATGGCGAACCATGCGCCAACTGTTAGCTTTGATCTTCTCATTTCTTTCCCCTTATCTAAGAACATTATCGGCTGACGAGAGACGGTATCTTAAGAATGCTCCCCTTTCCGGAGAGCCGGCCGGCACCAGCGTGATGCCCGGAGATTTTAACAAAACGACACCGCAAGAAACTTCCCTCTTTCAAGTCCATCCAAGAATGGAGGAGTTTTGTCCTCTAAACAGTAATTTAGCAGGATTTCTCGTTTTGTCAACGATTTTCTGGCCGTTGCGCTGCGAGAACCAGCGCCCAGCTTATGGTCATCAACTTTTTAACGTGACAGGTTCTCGGTAAGTTTGGGAGAACTAGTCTTTCATAATCCCCCTCAGTCCCCCTTTTTTAAAGGGGGATTCATGGTAATCGGGCAATTACTCCGATCCTTCAGCATTCAGACATAATGGAGATAGGCTCACAGCAATTAAGGCGTTAACACTCTGTTTATCAGGATGGATTCTTTAGCCAGAGTCCACCTGTTAGGTTCCGGCGTCTCACCCACCTTGTCCGCCTGCGGATCGGCCAAAATCCAGCCATCTCCGTACAGATATAAAAAGGGCGGATGAGAACATCCGCCCTTCTCTGAAATCGATGCCGGTGTTGTGATCGATGGTTGGCAAATGGCAATCACTTACCGGCTGTTTGGCCCGTTGTTTGCCACAAGGATATCTTGTTCCCCACAAAACTCTTCGCCGGAAGTTGTCTCGCCTTTCATCGTAAAGGTAAGAAGTTTATCGTAGTCGTCGGGTCCCAGCTGTGCCTTGATGTCGCTCATTGAAAACTTCGCAACGAAATTACCGCAGTCATCTGCTTTCCACCAGTTGATGGCCACGGGATTCGGATCATCGGCGCCCAGATATATGGATACGGTCGGGGCATTGACAAGGTGATAATCGATATTGGTGTGTACAGTCAGGACTGTACTGTTACTTTGAACGTTCAGAATGTTTGGTGACACATCAATACTAATCGTGACCTCACAAGCATGGGCTGCTGTGGACACCACACCAGAGGCGGCTAAAAGCAGCGCCACAAGTCCGATAAGACTAAAGAGGCTGTTTTTGATTTTCTTTAATGACATTGTCCTTCCTCCGTGAAGAGATTTCTGTGATTATCAGCAAGTACATGGAAATCCTACCTTGACCGTTTCTCACCTCCTTTCAAGACCCCCTCAGAAGAGCTATTCCAGGCCGTCGTGCACAAATGCCTTGGCGTAGGTAGCCTAAGGGCAGAGTTTTTTCCACTGTCCCTGGAAGTACCCCTTTCTGCCTTTGTCGCCGCCAGCTCTGAAATGACCTTTGAGAACCCCCTTTGGCTGGCCGTTTTGGTCACACCACTCTCCAGCGAACCATCCTCCCTCCTGGTTGTCTGAATAGCCCCAGCGTCCCCTGAGAAGTCCTTTGAATGCGCCGCTGTGGCTTATGTATTTGCCGAAGAAGACCTTTTCACCATTTTCCCTCACTCCCCACTGCCCCTTGAGATGACCGGCCAGGCCTCCATGCCGGTTGATCCACCTCCCCTTGAAAACTCCCTTATGCTGCGCGGTCTTTATCCATCTTCCTTCCAAGAATCCGTTGCCGCACGGAATCAACTGCTTCTTGTGACCCACCAAGGCGATCTCATTTCCCTGTTGATCAACCGAATGGACGACATTTATGGACTCCAATTCAGAGAAGTTGAATGTCTGGCTGAAAGGGGTGGTGGAGAAGGTCAGAGTGCCTTCCGCACTTGTCGTTTCCGACGGCGGAACCACAATGGCGACGTAGATACCGTCGAAATGAGGCCCGGTAAAGGAGGTCCACTCTAAGGTCCGGGGATCCGGCCGCGGCCTGTGGATATAATCGCCCGGCTCAAAACGGATCTTCCGCAAGAGCACCAGAGTGCCCTTGTCTATCTGGGCCGAGCCGCTCCAGTCGGTAACCGCCGTGGGGGTGGTATCCCACTCAAGTCTTCCCCAGGTGATCCGCAGGAAATAAACGTCCACCAGGGAATCCTCAATGTCCGCAGCAATCTGGGGATCGGTGCTCAGAAGATCGACAACGTCCTGGTCCTCTGCGAACTCGGTCAAAATCTCCGGGTCGCCAAATCCCGCCACTTCATCGGTGGGCTTGAATCCACCAAACTCGTCCTCCAAATCGGGGATCTCGAGTTCGTTGGTGTCATTGTTGATCTTCTTCGAGGAGTCGAAAATGCACCCGTTCACGATGAAGACCATCACCACCAGACTGACCAGCAGCGTAATGATCAGTCTTGGTCTCATAACACACCTCCGGTTAGAATCTTCGCTTTACCGGCTCCTATCTTTTGAGCCAGCCACTAACTTCGACCACCCCGTATTGCAAGAACGATGCCAAACTGGAAGAGGGACCGGGCGTGCAAAACTAAGTCATAAGAACTCAAGGGATTAGCATGCGCCAACGAGATGCTTCACATTTAAACACACACCTGCCAGTGAACCTGGCGGTACATTCGTCCTGCTACGATGTACCGGCGTGTACAAGTAGTGAAGAGAATCACAGAGATCGAACTGGCCCATCACCAGAAGTCTCTGCTGATTAAGACAGACGCAGGATATTTGACTTGCATACCGCCCAGCGAATTATTATCTTGGCTCTAAGCTCGCGTATCTCGCGTTTGGGCTTGTGATAAGGACGCCGATCAACTTTCAATCTTGTTCCCTTGGAGGTCTTATGATCGACAGAGAGGTAGTTTGCAGATTCGCCATCGGGGGCTTTTTTGTCCTGTTTGCGGGTTTGGCCCTTTTGTTCACTTCTGGCTGTGACACCGGCTCAAATCTGAAGGAGGGGGCCTTTCTTGGGGCACCACCGGAGACGCGGGTGGAAAACGTTACGGAAGAGATATTTGGGCACAAGGTGGAGGACCCATACCGCTGGTTGGAGAATAGGGAGAGCGAGGATGTGAAAGGATGGGTGGATCAACAAAACCAGTATACCCGGTCTGCTCTGGACAACCTTTCAAATCACAAGAAAATCGGAGAACGTCTGGAGACGCTCTTCTCCATCGGTGACATCCGTTCGCCTAAGATACACAAGGGCCGGTACTTCCATATCAAGAGAGAGGGGAAGCAAAACCAGCCGGTTCTCTACGTGCGCGAGGGATTGCAGGGCAGAGAGCGGGTGCTGATAGACCCAAACGTAATGGATGAAGAGGGTCTGGTCGCCTTAGACTGGTGGTTTCCCTCAGAAGACGGAAAGCTGTTGGCCTATGGACTTTCCCGGGAAGGATCGGAACAGAGCACCCTCTATGTCCTGGACGTCAAGACCGGTGCACAGCTTCCCGACGTCATCACCAGAACGCGATACACCGCCTTATCCTGGAAGAGCGACAATACCGGGTTTTATTATTCCCGCCTGCCAGCAGCAGGCACGGTTCCGGAGGGGGAGGAGAATTATCATCGACATATCTTCTATCATGTGCTGGGAACGGACCCGGAGAGTGATCCCAAGGTATTCGGCGAGGGACGCGAGATGACCGAGTGGCTGAGCATATCCTTTTCGCCGGACGACCGGTATCTTTTGCTCTCGATATTCATGGGCTGGGATAAGACGGACGTCTATTTTCAGGAGTTGAAATCTTCCCCGGAATCCGTCGGACCGGAGGGGTTCGTCCCTATCACGGTGGGAACCGGCGCGATCTTCAAAGGACAGATCGTGGGAGACAACCTCTATCTTCACACCAACTACAAGGCCTCAAACTATCGCTTTGTCAAAGTCAATTTGAAGGAGCCGGCTGAGGAGAACTGGGAGGAGCTTATTGGTGAGGATGAATCGGTCTTAGAAAGAGTGGTTGTGGTGGGAGACTGGCTGGTGGCCCAATACATGCATAACGCCTCGTCCAAATTGAAAATTTTTTCACTCTCCGGCGAATATATCAAAGACATCGAACTCCCCACCCTAGGCTCGGTTTACGATCTGCATGGTGAATGGGAAGGGTCGGAGATCCTCTTTGCCTTTAACTCCTATTTCATGCCGCCAACGATCTACCACTACGATCTCAAGGCGGAGAAACTTGCGCTTTACCAGGAGGTGGAGTCGGACCTCGACACCTCACCCTATCAGGTGGAGCAGGTGTGGTACGAGTCCAAAGATGGGACTAAAGTCTCCATGTTTCTGGTGCACCGAAAGGGAGTCAAGCTGGATGGGAGTAATCCCACCCTCTTGACCGGTTATGGAGGATTCAACTCCCCCGCAACCCCCAGCTTTCATCGCAACAGGTTTCTCTGGCTTGAGCACGGGGGAGTCCTTGCAATCCCCAACCTCAGGGGAGGATCGGAATATGGCGAGAGGTGGCACAAGGAGGGGATGCTGGGGAACAAGCAGAACGTCTTTGACGACTTCATTGCCGCTGCAGAGTGGTTGATCGAGAATGGTTATACCAGCCCGTCCAAATTGGTTATCCGGGGAGGGAGCAACGGCGGGCTTCTGGTTGGGGCGGTGATGACCCAGAGGCCCGATCTGTTCGGTGCGGTGATCTGCTGGAATCCTCTTCTGGACATGACCAGGTACCACCATTTCTTGATCGCCAAGCTGTGGATTTACGAATACGGGTCACCGGAGGACTCGGTACAGTTTCAGTGGCTCTATGCCTATTCTCCTTATCATCGGGTCGTCGATGGCACGCCGTATCCGGCCACGCTTCTTTTGACCGCGGATTCCGACACCCGGGTCGATCCCATGCACGCAGCCAAGATGACAGCCCGCTTGCAGGCGGCCACTTCCTCGGATACGCCCATTCTGTTGCGCTACGCGACCAAGGCCGGGCACGGGGCGGGCACGCCGCTGTCCAAGTCGATTGAGGAATACACCGACGCCTGGACTTTCGTCTTCTGGCAGTTAGGGATGGAATACTAAAGATCAAAATTCAAACAGCAAAATGTAAAATTACAGTTCAAAATTCAAAATTGCAGGCAAACCATGAATTCACTCTCTCAGAGGGGAGAAGGAATCAGGCCCTCTCTTCCCTTGGTGGAGAGAGCCAGAGTGAGGGGGGAGAGAAATCAAAATTCAAAGAGAAAAATGTAAAATTACAGTTCAAAGTTTAAAATTGAAGGCAAACCATGAGTTCCTCTCCCCGAGGGGACGGTAAACCACTGGCGGGGATCAAGAAGCGAATCGTTTGAGCACGCGTGCTGCGCGATTGCCGGTACATTCATCAGGTAGAGACAAATTATGGCCAAGAAACCGATCTATTTAGATCATAATGCCACCACGCCGGTAGATCCGGAAGTTGCCGAGGCCATGCTCCCTTTTTTGCAGGAGTATTTCGGCAACCCTTCAAGCGGACACTGGTATGGGACACAGACGAAGCTCGCAGTGGAGAAAGCCCGCCGGCAGGTAGCTGATCTCTTAGGGTGCCATCCCGATGAGGTGATCTTCACCAGCGGAGGAAGCGAATCCAACAACATGGCGATCAAGGGGGTGGCCTACGCTCTGCAGGATAAGGGCAGACATATCATCACGTCTGAGGTCGAGCACCCGGCGGTGATCAATCCCTGCAAATGGCTGGAGAAACAGGGCTTCACGGTCACCTATGTGCCAGTAGATGAGTATGGTTTGATCGACCCGGAATCGGTCAGGAAAGCCATTAAAGCGGAAACAATACTTATCACCATAATGCAGGCTAACAACGAGGTGGGCACCATCCAGCCGATTTCCGAGATCAGCAAAGTCGCCCGTGAGCAGAGCATAGTCTTTCACACTGATTCGGCCCAGTGCGTGGGCAAGATACCCACCAATGTTGAGGAGCTCGGAGTTGATCTTCTCTCCATTGCCGGGCACAAGTTCTATGGCCCAAAAGGCGTCGGTGCCCTGTATATCCGTCGTGGGGTCAAGATTGAGACTCTCGTGCACGGCGCCGGCCAGGAGCAAGGAGCAAGGGCGGGCACTGAAAACGTGCTTGAAATCGTAGGATTGGGAAAGGCGGCGGAAATTGCTCAGAGAGACTTAGACAAGAAGGCAGCCCATATGCGAACTCTGCGCGACCGCCTGTGGGAGGGTTTGAAGAAGGGCATCCCCGGGCTCAAACTGAACGGTCACCCGGAGAAACGATTGCCCAATACGCTGAGTGTAAGCTTCCCCGGGGTCGACGCCAATACCCTGCTCTCTGAACTGGAAGAAGTCGCTGCCTCTCCCGGAGCTGCCTGTCATGCTGACTCCAAGGAGCCTTCGTCGGTTCTGCTGGCAATGAAGGTTCCTCCTGAAATGGCATTCGAGACCATTCGATTCTCAACCGGGCGCAACACCACCGCAAAGGAGATTGACCAAGCGGTTGATGCCATCACTCAGGCAGTAGCTCGTCTATCTCCCAGCCCAGAAGCCCCGACCGTCGAGAAGGTGGATCTAAAGGATATCAAGTTGACACATTACACTCACGGCTTGGGTTGTGCCTGCAAACTGCGGCCGCAGGCTTTGGAAGAGGTGCTTAAGAGCCTGCCGCCTGTAGCTGATCCCAACGTGATCGTCGGCACCACCACAGCTGACGATGCCGCCGTGTATAAGTTGCAGGATGGAACGGCAATCGTGCAGACTGTTGACTTTTTCACTCCCGTCGTGGACGATCCATACGATTTTGGAGCCATTGCAGCAGCCAATTCCTTGAGTGACATCTACGCCATGGGCGGGCGACCCATTTTTGCTTTGAGCGTGGTGGGTTTTCCGGAGAAACGACTGCCTTTAGAGGTTCTCCAGCAGATTCTGAAGGGAGCGCATGACAAGGCTAAGGAAGCGGGCATCGGCATCCTGGGAGGGCATACGGTGGAGGACAACGAGCCGAAATTCGGCCTGGTGGTGACCGGGATCATCGATCCCGATCGTGTTCTGACGAATGATAAGGCTAAGCCGGGTGATGCAATCATATTGACAAAGCCGATAGGGCTGGGAATCATCTCCACGGCCGTAAAGCGCGGCATGGCCTCAGACGAGCTGGCCCAGAAAGCAGTGAAGATTATGAGCACCCTTAACCGTGATGCGGCCGAAGCAATGCTGAAAGTTGGCGCGCACGCTTGCACCGACGTAACCGGATTTGGACTGTTAGGCCACCTGAGGGAGATGACACGGGCAAGCAAAGTCGACGCCGTGATCTACGCCAGCAAGGTGCCGGTGATAAAAGAAGCCTGGGACCTTGCCGCAGCAGGAGCAGTGCCCGGTGGCACGCTCTCTAACCTGGATTTCGTTTCGGACACCGTCGAGTGGGACAAGAGTATACCAGAGACGACCAGGCTTATCCTTTGCGATGCACAAACCTCCGGGGGGCTGGTCATTGTGTTGCCAGCGGACAAGAAGGACGAGATGCTGAGGGCCCTGAAGGGCAAAGGGATCACTGAAGTGGCTCATATCGGAGATTTCACGGGGGCGGGGAAGGGGAAGATCGTAGGTATATCCTGAAAGAGCTTCAAACATGCCCCGAAAATCGCTTGCTAGAATCTATTTCTCGATATATCATTAGATTGCTTTGAGTTTATGCTTCATTGGAGTGGTGAATCGCCAAGACTGCGATGAACATAGAGTTTTCACAAAAGTTCTACTTGGCTCTGCTTGCGGTTGTTGTTGTATCATTTGCCGCGGCTTTGTTCCTGCCGGTCTCCCAGGCTTTCAAGGGCGTCGCATCCCTCCCCGGAACTGGGGCGTTAGCTGCTGTAGCATTCCATATGCTCCGGGACAAAATCAAGTACGAGAGGGAAAAGGAGCTTCAGAGAAAGCAGCAGTTTTTCAACCTGGGAGTCACATCACATATGGCGGGTGTGGCATTTGACAAACACGTGGAGTTCTGCGAGAGGTACATAGCTCAGATGGATGAAGGGTTGGGCCAGCTTTTTGTTGAAGGGCCGACGGGAGAGGCCTTTTCGTTGGCGGGAAAGCTTTCCAAAATCAGGTCCGGATTTCGCGCTTGGCTAACTGAGGACATCGTCGAACGACTTCTGCCATACGAGAAGGCCCTCACCGAAATCGGTGCAAGCGCACGGCTTGAGGAGCACTTGCCGGTTGGCGAGAAGAGAACCAGGGTGATAGACAAGATGTTCGAGGTTTTTTCGGACGTAACCGGAATCAAAAAAGAAGAAGGCAGCGTGAACAAAGATATCGCACATGAGACAATAATCAATCATCTGCAGAGAGTTTTGGGAATCCACGAACTCACGAAATTAAGGCAAAAGGTGATTAGAGAAGCCATTAGTTCGATTCAAGAAGAGTCAAGCTAAGAAGATGCTGCGACCGGCCGCCAAGCAGCCGCAGCGCTGGACAGCGGAGCGCAGTGTTTCGGGGCTAATCCTGATAGTCTTCAACACGGCTGGCTTTCCCCAGCGGCATGCCGGCGCTGGCGCAAGCGTTAAACAGCTAAGAACCGAGACCCAGGCATGAGATTGTTCTCGAATCCTCAGTCGGTTGACAAGGGAGAAATCTCAGCCCTTGCAATTATCGAGACTGTACTGGCCATGGGCATCACGGTCAGCATAGGCCTCGTCCGCGATGACTGGGGCCACGTAATAGTAGCGGTCTGTATCGCACCATTCCTATTGCTGAGGACAGATTTCGCTACGTTGACTGGTGTCCGATGGGCTGACAGGGGAGAAGGCTGGCTTCGAGACTTCGTTCGAGCCATGAGAAAGCGGCATTTTATCACGGCTGCAATCGGGGACGCACTAGGTGTTGCGGGTTTGATAATTCTCCCCTTCGTGATTCGAGTTCTAACCGTCGTTCTGGGTGTGCTGCGGGACCCGGTAGGCAGTATCAAAGCAATACCACTTAACTGGAAGCGGTTCGCTCTCGTCATCGATTTTGCCCATCCACCGGAAGTGGTTCCAGGACACTGGAAACATGGGGCAAAGGACAGCGCTTACGAGTGGCCCTTCGTGCGGGCCTTTTTCGCAATCACGATCCGGCGCCACCGAGGCTTCTGGAGAATCCTGGGACTACTTGTCGATGTCCTCACGTTTCCTGTCCTGCTAGTCTCAATTTTCTTGCCGGCCATCTTGTATCGAATGTCTTTGAAGTCTACATCTGTCATTTACCTTCCTTTTCTTTGGATCATTAACGTGGCCTTCCCCAAGGGAATAAACGCGCAGCAAAGCCTTGAGTTGATCAAGCAGAATGAAGTTGAGAAACTGAGACGGACGTACTCGCTAGGCGCACTTCTGATATTCTACATCGCGCCCATTTTCTTGCTGTCTCAATTCAATCAGCAGCTCACCTTGCTGCAGAATTACTTAGGTGAGAACGCTGATCTGCTCAGCATCTACACCTTCGTATTCAACGTGAAACCTTGGCACATCGCACGTTTCGTGAATATCATTCTAACGTTCTTTGTGTGTTTCTACGCGGATTACCGGCTGCGCCACGTTGGCTCTGGGCCTGCAGTGTCGGAAACAGGCGGCGGCCGCTTCCTGTCTTGGGTCTTGCTCTTCCGGGGCGTTTGCGGCATGTATACCTTGTTTTGCTCGCTGTATATCCTATGCACCACTGTGGATATCCGCCTGTCTTTTGTCTGGCGGTTTCTGCCTTTCTGAGGTTTCGTCCCCACGAGTCCCTGTTGTGCCCTTGCGAGGCAACCTCTCGCCCAGATGCCTCGTAGAATAGAGTGATGAGAGGCAAGGATCTTCTATCTTCAAGTGTATCTTTGAGGTTAAGAGAGCATGGCTTCGCAGCCCGGTTCGTCTCGCTCGAGCATCTTCAAGAGCTGAAGGACGCCATAGAAAAGGCCCATTCCGAGCAGCTCTTCGATGAGGAGTTCTATCGCTCTCTTCGCCCCTGGTTTGATTTCAGCATTCCAACTGATCTCCCCAAGGTTCGCTCTATCATCGTCGCCGCATCTCCTCAGCCCGCGCTTCGGGTAACATTTGTGTGGAAGAGAAAGTCCTGCGAAGCCATTATCCCACCGACCTACGTTTACGACACCGATCAACGGGCCTATGACTGCATCACCGGGGCGCTCAAGGTGGAAGAATACCAACTGGTCAAAGCCAGAGTGCCCGAGAAGCTTCTGGCCGTGCGAAGTGGATTGGCGAGATACGGAAAGAACAACATCACTTACGTCGAGGGCATGGGCAGTTTTCAGCGGCTCACCGCCTTCTATACCGACGCGCCGCTTTTCGAACAAAGCTGGCAAGAGCCCCAGATGTTGGATCAATGTCAGACCTGTACTGCCTGCGTTAAGAAATGTCCCACCGGCGCCATCCCCTCCGACCGTTTCCTGCTGCGTGCCGAGAAATGCCTTACCTTTCACAACGAAAGCGAAGCGCCATTTCCGGAGTGGATCGATCCGTCCTGGCATAATTGCCTGATCGGATGCATGATCTGTCAGAATGTATGCCCAGTGAATCAGCACTTCATTGATCGTGTCGTTCACGAAGCCACGTTTTCCGAGGAAGAGACGGATTTGATCCTGAAATGTGTGCCAAAAGAGAATCTGCAGCCGGAAACGCAGGAGAAATTGGAGCGCATCAACATGCTCAAAGATTTCAAGCTTCTTTCAAGGAACTTGAAGGCACTACTAAACGCCCGGAATTGATATCCCTCATTTCGAAAATCTTTCGCCCAAGACGATTTAGCCGCGTATATTGATGCATATAACGTGTTTGACTTTGAATCCCTGTATCTGTGTTGGCCTTACTCCCGAAAGGAGATTTTCCCATGAAGTACGGAGCCAGAAACCAGTTGACCGGCAAGGTGACCGAGATCAAGAAGGGCACTATGATGTGCCAGGTTAAACTTGAGATTCCAGCCGGTTCGAAAATGAGCTCGGTAATGACCATAGACTCGCTGGACGATCTGAGTATTAGGGAAGGTGACAGCGTAAAGATAGTGGTCAAGGCAGTCAATGTGCTGCTGGTGAAGGAATAAACAGCGCCAACGGATGAAAACTTTTTTGCGTGAAAGATATTAGGGGTATTGACAAACGTGAAAAAGGATCGTATAATTAAAGTTTACAGAGTCTGAGGGTCTTGGTCAGACTCAGGCCAGGTGACTCAATGGGCGATTAGCTCAGTTGGTTAGAGCGTTCGGTTCACATCCGAAAGGTCACTGGTTCGAATCCAGTATTGCCCACCATGAAGGGATTTCAAAGTGGCGGACAAAATCAAGATCACACATTTTAGCCCCGAGGAGACTTGATGGAGAAGAGAGGATCCTACGGGGGCGACAACTATTTGAGAAAACGATTCCCAAGCTGTTTGAAGATAGAGGAAAGAAGGAGCGGTTCGTAAAGTGCACAACTACGTTGTGCACTTTTTCTTTATATACCAAGGAGAGTTGTAATGGTTATCGAAAAAGAACTGGAAATGCTTCTCAGGCTCCAAAGCGTTGACTATGATTTGGGGGAGTTGGATCGTTCAAAGGATTATCTCCCCGAGATGATAAACAATCTGGAGCACGAGATCGCGGATACAAGAACAGCGCTGGAGGCTTCCGAAAAAGAGCTCACTGAGCAGAACCTGCTTAACATGAGGCTGGACCTGGAGTTAACCACCCTCAATCAGGAGCTGGCCAAATTCCAGAAACAGATGATGATCATCAAGACCAACAAGGAATACGACGCCATAACCAACGAGATAGCCAACCGGAAGGTGAGGATCTCCGAAATCGAGGAGGAGATTCTGAAAGCCCTCACACAAATCGACGATCTGAAGGAAAAGATACAGGAATACAAGGGGAAATTGGAGGAGATAGAGAAAAGGAACGAGGACGAGCTGGTCCATTTGCGAGAGGAGCTCGGTTCCATCGATGATAAGATCAAGATCAAGGAGGGGGACAGGAAAAACATCACGGTGAGGATCGACAAGAAGCTTCTGGCCACCTATGAGAGGGTCAAGAAGGGAAGAGGTAATCAGGTGGTGGTTACCATAAAGAAGAGAGCTTGCGGGGCCTGCTACAAGGGTATTCCTCCCCAGGTCATCCAGGAGATGAGAAAAGGAGAGATAATCTATACCTGCGACAACTGCGGAAGGATATTGCTCTGGAACGAAGACTCTGGATGATTTAGCCCAAAAGGAAACGAGGCAAGATGAAGGCCAAGATAAGAGAGAAACCAGGCTTAACCTTTGACGACGTTCTTCTGATCCCCCAGAAATCCAGCGTGCTTCCCAAAGATGCGGACGTTACCACCCACCTCACCAAAAGGATTAAGCTGAACATTCCCATCCTGAGTGCGGCCATGGACACGGTGACCGAATCCCGCCTGGCCATCGCCTTAGCCAGGGAGGGGGGGATCGGCGTGATTCACAAAAACATGAGTATCGGAAGACAGGCATCCGAGGTGGACAAGGTCAAAAGATCGGAAAGCGGCATGATCGTCGACCCGGTCACCCTGCCGCCGGACAGGACCATCGGGGATGCGCTGGAGGTGATGAAGAGATTCTCCATCTCCGGCATCCCGGTCACCAAAAAGGGTAAACTTCTGGGCATTTTGACCAATCGTGATCTGAGATTCCAAAAGGACTTCAGCAAAAAGATCGGTGACGTGATGACTAAGAAGAAGCTGATCACTGTGCCGGAAGGAACCGACTTAGAGCAGGCCAAGGAGATTCTGCACAAAAACAGAATCGAAAAGCTCCTGATCGTGGATAAAAAGAAGAACCTCAAGGGGATGATCACGGTCAAGGACATCATGAAGAACATCCAGTATCCCAACTCCTGCAAGGACTCCAGAGGCCGTCTCCGGGTGGGCGCTGCGCTGGGCGTGGCTAGGGAAATGATTGCCCGTGCTTCGGCCTTGGTGGATGCGGGAGTGGACCTTCTGGTGATCGACTCCTCCCACGGGCATTCCAAAGGGGTGATGGATGCGGTGAAGAAGATCAAGAACAGATTCCCGGATGTTCCGCTGGCAGCAGGCAACGTGGCCACCAAGGAAGGAACCGAGGATCTGATAAGGGTGGGAGCTGATTGCATCAAGGTGGGAGTCGGCCCGGGATCGATATGTACCACCCGGGTGGTGATCGGGGCAGGCGTTCCCCAGATAACCGCTATACTCGATTGCGCCGAGGCCGCCTCAAAGCACGACGTGCCGGTAATTGCGGATGGGGGAATAAGATATTCCGGTGACGTGGCCAAGGCCCTGGCAGCCGGAGCAGCCGTGGCCATGATCGGGAGCATCTTCGCCGGTACCGAGGAGAGCCCCGGAGAGACCATACTGTTTGAAGGAAGAACCTTCAAGCTCTATCGGGGCATGGGTTCTATCGAGGCGATGAAAAAGGGAGGCAGGGAAAGATACTTCCAGGAGCATCAACTGCAGGCTAAAAAGCTGGTGCCGGAAGGGATAGAAGGTCGCGTTCCTTACAAGGGCAATCTTTCTGAATCAGTCTACCAGCTGGTGGGGGGCTTGAGGGCGGGTATGGGAATTTGCGGGGCAAGGACCATAAAAGAGCTTTCCGAGAAAGCGCAGTTTATGGTTATCACCTATGCCGGCTTGAGAGAGAGCCATCCTCACGACGTGATCATCACCAAAGAGGCTCCCAATTATCAGATAAGCCAGGATTTTCAGTAGTCTTGAGAATTTGAGGTGCGAAAGTGGGTTCTGCGATGCTTCGGTAATATTCTCAAGATCCCACCACAGGCGGGAGAATTACTGAAGCTTAGAGCATCGGCATTTCCTTCAGGATGATTCCTAATGCCGACGCATCCAAAAGCAGCCCTTCGGTGGGACTTGGCTCATCCGCCATCTGTTAGACCAAATGTATCAATGAGTGCAAGATAGCAAAGAGATAAACCCAATAATCAAAACAAGGAGAAATGATAATAAAAAAGAAATTCAGCCATGTATACCAGTTTAAGACTGTGTTGAAAATGACCAAACCACCGGTTTGGCGACGCATCCTGGTTCCAAGAACCTATACATTTTGGGACCTGCATGTTGCCATTCAAGATGCCATGGATTGGCAAGATTATCACCTTCATGAATTTGAAATGGTCAATCCTGCCACCGGGATGAAAGTGCTGATAGGAATGCCGGATGAAGAATTTGATCTTGACAGAGAAATCCTTCCAGAATGGAAGCAGAAAATAGCGGACTGGTTTTCTATGGAGAATAGTTCGGCAGATTACACCTATGATTTTGGCGATAATTGGAAACATAGCGTGAAGTTGGAAAAGATACTTCCTCGAGACAAAAATACAGACTACCCGATGTGTATCGCTGGAAAACGAGCATGTCCACCTGAAGATTGTGGAGGGGTGTGGGGATATGAAGAGTTTTTGGAGATCATAAGGAATCCCAATCATGAAGAACATAAAAGAATGTTGGAGTGGATTGGTGGAGAATTTGATCCAGAACATTTTGATGTAAAGGAGATAGATTTTGATGATCCTGACGTGCGTCGAAAAATTGCATTTGGGTAAGGGGTGCACGTCAGCCAAAAACCGGGCTGTTCTTTGGCGACGAACACGTTGTCCGTTCAGGATGAATCCGTTACCATAAAGCGTCACGGACGAGGGTTCATCCTGACTTCGTCCCGAAGGACTCAGTCCGAGGGAAGGATTCACCCTGAAGGGCGTCCGTGACGAACGAGAGAACAGGACCAAAAGTTCGCAAACCCTATTATACGCCATTGCACAGTTTACACCATTACTTCAAATAAAACGCCATGAACAAAAAAAATTATTCTATTATCAGAGGAACCGGCAGTTATGTACCCTCAGGAAGGTTTCGTAACGAGAGTTTTATTGGAAACGAGTTCTACAATTCGGATGGGAAGAAATTAGACAAGACCAATGATGAGATCATAGATAAATTTGGCAAAATAACGGGTATTGCAGAAAGGAGGTACGTCACAGATGACCTGGTTACCTCCGATATCTCTTTTCTCGCAGCAAAGGATGCCCTGGAGTCATCCAAGATTGACAAGGAGAGCCTTGACTACATAATCGTCGCTCATAACTTCGGTGACGTGTCAGCACATAACAAGAGGTCTGATTTTGTACCAAGCCTTGCGGCAAGGGTAAAGCAAAAACTGGCGGTGCAAAATCCAAAAATCATAGCTTATGATCTTGTCTTTGGCTGTCCCGCCTGGCTGCAGGGAATGATACAGTCTGATTATTATCTCAAGTCGGGTGATGCCAAGAGGGCTCTTGTCATAGGAGCAGACATTCTTTCCAGGGTTTCAGACCCTCATGACCGGGACAGTATGATCTATGCCGACGGGGCCGGAGCTACAATAGTCGAGGCGACAGGAAGTCCCGACAACAGCGGGATCGGAATACTCTCTCATGCTGCAAGGTCAGATAGCCTTGAGCAGACGTATATGTTACGGATGGGCAAATCATACGACCCCGATTACCGAGGTAATGAATTGTTCCTTAAGATGGATGGTCATAAGCTGTATGAGTATGCTTTGAGGACAGTTCCGCTTGTTGTCAGGGAGAGTCTTGTCAAAGCAGGATTATCCCTCGGTGACGTAAACAAGGTACTTCTACACCAGGCGAACGCAAAGATGGATGAGGCAATATTAAAGCGTTTGTTCAGGTTATACGGAGTGAAGGAGGCGCCGCCCTATGTCATGCCCATGATTATATCCTGGCTGGGAAACAGCTCGGTGGCAACTCTGCCCACCTTGCTTGACCTGTTGCTTAAAGGAAAGCTTGATAACCACGAGTTGAAAAAAGGGGACGTTGTGGTGTTTGCTTCTGTAGGGGCAGGTATGAACATAAACTCCATGGTATACAGAATGCCATGATTCTTTTTGACCTGGTGAGGTTTTGGTGCTTCCGGCGCCTCTTTTGAGACGACGATTTGATTCCAGCCCAACGGCACACAACTGCAGATAAGTGAAAAGTCAGACTTTTCCCAAACGGCCGGGTGGGCAACCCCCTTAATCCGCGAGACCTGAGATTGTGTAAAAACCCTTAATTGATTGGATTTCAATAGCTTGCCCGACCCAAGGTGTCACGCGCGAGGCCATCCGCCAGGAAGAATGGATTCTTCAGGATTCCAAAGGGAGGATATCCGTGTTAAATTGTTGCTGAGGTTGGCACCGGTAATTTTCTGCGGCTTCGTGATATTGACAAGCTGTGGCAGGGAAACGGTTTTGATCCTTCGGTAATTGGAATTCCCCAAGCTTAGGGCATGGGCATTTCCTTCAGGATGAATCCTAATGCCGGTACATCGACAGATTGTCCCATGAATCATCTTCCCGGAGAGATGAACTTATGAAAGATGATCAGGATGCGTACGGTCAGGCAGTCCTCGACTATCTGAAAGAGATGGGCGGCTTCGAAATAGCGGAGCGGGATGACGGCTTCTTTGGGCCTTCTGGTGGCCCTAAGGCGTATTTTGGTAAATACAAGGATTGGTCACCCGACCAGAGGAAGGCCATGCGGTATGTGAGAGGCAGGGTGCTGGATATCGGCTGTGGGGCAGGAAGACATTCTGTGTATCTTCAAGAGAAAGGATTCGACGTCCTGGGCATCGACACTTCTCCTCTGGCATTAAAGGTTTGCAGACTCAGGGGACTCAGGAAGACAAGGCTGATGTCCGTCACCCAGATCAGTTCCAAGCTGGGGAAATTCGACACCTTACTCATGTTGGGCAACAACTTCGGCCTGTTTGCAAGCTTCAAGAGAGCGCGATGGCTGCTCAGGAGATTCCAGGGAATTACATCCAGCAAGGCGAGGATAATAGCTGAGAGCATGGACCCGTACCAGACCGATGATCCTGTCCATCTGGAGTATCACAAGTTCAACAGAAAGAGGGGACGGATGTCCGGACAGGCGAGGCTGCGAATAAGATACAAAAAACATGCTACACCTTGGTTTGACTACCTTCTGGTCTCGAAAGATGAAATGAAAGGGATACTGAAGGGCACCGGCTGGCGGGTTGAGCGTTTTATTGATTCGAACGACTCAGTGTATACAGCGATTATCGAGAAGGATAGGTGAGGAGGACATCCGTGACTATAGCAGGGAACATCAAAAGGGAGAAGAGCACGGTGCTCCAACGTCTCCTTCTACTGGGTATTGCGATTTCTCTAACGGCATGTGAAAACAACACTGAGGCACCAGGTGATCAAGCTCAGCAATCTCTGACAACTGAGGAGTATGCTGTCTACGCTTCCGTTATGCAGTCCCTCTTCATCGGCAGTCATCATAAACTCGTCGTCATCAGGGACAGCACCGTCGAGATCTTTGAAGACAGTTCATCGACCTTAGAAGACCCTGTCTGCTATGACCATATGAGGTGCTGGGGGTTTCGGGGTCTGAGGCACCTCAAGCCGGAGTTCGAAGAGGAGTTGGAGCCATGGACGCTTCTGGAGTTTCTTAGAGCGAACAAGCGCCGGTACCTTCTCGCTGATCGCTTTGAGTTGGAAGTCCAGATTCTGCTTATCAGCGGCACCGAGCACGCGGATATTTTCAGGAAAGAAGTGTCGATAAACGACCGCTGGCGCGAGTTTTATGCGCGATATCCCGACTCCCCAGGCCAAATAGCATTTTCAAGAGTCGGCTTCAATCGTGATATGAATCAAGCCTTTCTGTATGCTGCAAACGCTAGCCATTGGTTGGTGGGAGCAGGGTACTTAGTGCTACTCACCAAGGAAGATAACGCCTGGAAGATACTGCGCAAGAGGCTCGTGTGGGTTTCGTAGCATAGTAGGCTGGGCTGTGCACCGAAGGAGGGCCCCTTACGGTCACGAAAGACCCTTATACTGGAGACGGTACTCGTCACCCAATCGCGAACAGCGGGTTCGCGGCAAGAAGCAAGCTTTCGTTTCGGCAGGATAGGACGTATTCATATTGTTCGGCCTGAGTTGGAAGAAAAGGTTGACTAAAAATCAGTTAGTGTTGCCAGAGCAGAATAGATGATCGCCCCCCGCCTTTGGCGGGGGGAGGAAAGTCCGAGCTCTCCAGGGCAAGGTGCCACGTAACTCGTGGGCCCGCAAGGGACGGAAAGTGCCACAGAAAACAGACCGCCCCGATCCCGCCTCTGGCGGGATCGAAGGGTAAGGGTGAAAAGGTGGTGTAAGAGACCACCCGTTCCCGTGGTAACACGGGCTTGGGTAAACCCCACCTGAGAGCAAGACCGAGTATGGGAGTAAGAGGTTGCCCGCCTCGTCCTGAGCCGAAGGCGAAGGATAGCTTCCGGGTAGGTCGCTTGAATCCTTTGGCGACAAAGGATCCAGAAAGATGATCATCGTCCCCCGCCAGAGGCGGGGGGAACAGAACTCGGCTTATTTTCTGCTCTGGCAACTTTTTTTCTGAACTTCCTGAAATAGAGCCTCAGGTTCAACTAAAACTGATCCCGAAGGACTATCGAAAACCGGCAGGGCTAAATGCCCTTCCTTCGACCCTGAGGTCTTCCTTCGATACTGAGTCTCAGGACGAAGTGCAGGACCGAAGGGCAGGATGAACCCTGCCCTATCGTGGTCGCTAGTCCGGCAACATAGAGGCGGGAATTTATCCCGCCTCTGGTAAGCTTCTCCTCGGAAGACCTGTGACCTTCAGACGCTGGAATTCAGTTATCCGGTTTAAGTTACAGTGAAAAAAGTCAAAAAGATGTCTTTACTTTTCGGGAGGAGGAAGTTTATTTACAATTCCGCTAAGGCATAGAGCCTGAGCGACGCGCAGCGAACGTTGTTGACAAAAAGACGGCAGCTTGAAGCCTGCTCAACACAAGAAAGCACGAAATCCGCCGCATGAAGCAGAAGAAGAAAAGTAAGGCCCCCACTGTCCCAAAGGACACCACAGCGCAATTCTATTTGATCTCCGGGAAGGCGGATGCCCTGCTTCAGAAAAGAGCGGTCAGCCTTGTCTACCTGGGGATCTTGTTTCTGATCGCCTTTTTGGTGCGGCTTTCCCTTCTCGAATACTTCCAGGCTCCACTTGTCGGGGATGCGGCCGTTTACGGCAAGATCGCCTGGGGAATAAAGAACGGACATGGGCTTCACTGGTGGTCGGTGGTCTGGCCGCCCTTTTACCCGTTTATGATACTTCTCTTCTCGCCGGTGGCGGGATCTCTGGAATCGGCCGCCTCTGCGGTCTCGCTCTTCCTGGGAAGCCTGACGGTGGTACCGTTCTTCTTCTTAGCAAGAAGGACCCTCGGTTACAGGTCGGCCTACTCAGGCGCCTTTCTGGTGGTCTTCTTCCCCGCACTGGTGGCTATCTCAGGGATTTCTTTATCTGAGGCAACCTACACCTTTTTTCTATTGGTCGCTCTCTTCTTGGGTTGGCTTTTGATCACGGTGAGATCTCTTCTTTACGCCTTTCTGTTCGGGCTCCTCAGCGGCATCTGTTATCTTACCCGTCCTGAGTTTCTGGTGGCTTTCGCCCTGTTGCTCCTGGTTTTTCTGATAGTCGGGATAAAGAAAAAAATGCACAGAAGACTGAAGACAGTAGCATTGCTTTTGACCTGCTTAGCCGGCTTTCTTATCCTGGCTTTTCCATATGTCAATTTCATGCATTCTCAGACCGGACACTGGATCTTAAGCGGGAAGACGGCTCATAACATTCTAAAGCAAAAAGCTTACTCTGAGGGCTTGAACTATCTCGAGCAAAGAAAGGCCTTTGCCCGGGTGCTGGACGGACTGACTCCGGAGGGCGAAATAAAAGGAAAGGTGCTCCTGGGGGAGGAGAGCATGGTGAGCTATGCAACCTCCTCCGGCTTTTTCGCCGACTACCTGAAAAACACCTGGAAGGGGGTGAGCGGGTCGAATCTCTTTCTATTGCTCTTTTTCCTGTTATCCCTGTTCTACCTGTTCTCTTGGAAGATAGACAAAGCGCCTTGGGAAAAGAGGATTTTTCTTTTGTGTGCTTTCTCTCCCATTTTGACCATGCCCATCTTCTTCTCTCCAGCCGGCCGGCTTATCCAGCCGTACGCCCCTCTGCTGATTCTGCTGTCGGTGGCCGGGATTCTGAACATTAGAAAGGCGCTGGGTAAGTTCTCCAAAGGATCAGGACAGAGCAGTAGCCTGAGTCTGAGCGCTTTTGCGGTTCTTTTGGCCGTGAGCCTCCTTTCGATTTTCTCGTGGATCGAGGCAACCGGCGCAGCCGAGAAGCATCAGGCTACGTTCAGGAATTTGAAGCTGGAGAGTGAGGAATTCAAAAAACTGGGACAGTGGGCAGATGGGACTCTGCCGCGGGATGCAGCGGTTATGTATCTTTCCGGAGACTCATTCTTCTTCTACTGTAACCGGGTGACATTCCCCATTCCCTTCGCTCCTTATGAAAAGGTGGTTGACTTCGCTAAAAAAAACAGCGTGGAATATCTGGTGGTAAGTCTGGGAAAAGAAGCCTCCTGGAGGACGGATCTCTCTTTTCTTTTGGAGCCGATAAAAGATCGTTCTAAGATCCCGGGTAGGCCTGAACTTAGTTTAATCGATGTCTACAAGGCTCCGTCCGGATTGGGAGCGGTGCTGTACAAAATCGAGTTTTGATGGCATGGAGACACAAAAGAGATTGATGGAACCAAAATGGGAGTTGTCACCTGAGCCGGACCAGGCGCTGGTGAGCCAGTTGGCCTCGGAGCTTTCGCTGCCCCCGGTGGCAGTCAGAATCCTGATCAGCCGGGGTATTGACACCAAAGCCAGGGCCGAGGAATTCCTTACTCCCTCCCTGGAAAACCTGGTGGATCCATTTGTTCTGCCGGACATGGAAAAGGGGGTGGATCGAGTCATCCAGGCTTTGAGGAACAGGGAAAAGATCATGATCTTCGGCGACTATGACGTGGACGGCATAACCTCAACCTCTCTTTTGTTTCTGATACTGAACAAGCTGGGGGGAGAGGTCACTTACTATCTGCCCAACCGGCTGATCGAGGGCTACGGCCTCTCGGAGGAGGGCATCCAGGAGGCGCAAAGGCGTGGGGTTAAACTGATCGTCACGGTCGATTGCGGGATTACAGCCGTGGAGGAGATAGCCTTCGCCAAAGGTAAGGGTATCGATACCATCGTCACCGATCACCACGAACCCAAGGACATCCTGCCCGATGCGTCTGCCATAATCAATCCCAAGGCCATTAAGGGCGGCCAATACCAGGGGGGTGAGCTTTCCGGCGTAGGGGTGGCTTTCAAGCTTGCCCAGGCCATCTACAGGAGGCTGGCACAGGATGAGGGGGAGTTGGAGGAGCATCTGGATTTGGTGGCCCTGGGAACCACGGCCGACATCGTTCCGCTGGTGGGGGAGAATCGAATCCTGACTAAATTCGGCATGGCCGAGATAGCCAGAACCAACAAGCCCGGCTTGAAGTCCCTTATATTCGTCTCCGGGCTCCTGGGTCAGAGAATCGGAACCGGACAGGTGGTCTTCATTCTGGCTCCGCGTATAAATGCCGTGGGGAGGCTGGGAGATGCCGATCTGGCCATCAAGCTGCTTACCACCAGGGACGAGTCTAAAGCCGCAGAGATGGCCCGTGTTTTAGACGAGGAGAATCGACGTAGAAAAACCATCGACGAGACCACCTTAAGGGAAGCCCTGGAGATGGTCGAAAACGAGGTGGATTTAACCAGTGACAAAGCCATAGTATTGGCGTCTTCCGGCTGGCACCAGGGGGTGATCGGAATCGTCGCCTCCCGCCTGGTAGAAAGATACCACCGTCCCACGGTAATGATCGCTATCGAGGGGGAGGAGGGTAAGGGGTCGGCCCGGAGCATACGCGGGTTTGATCTCTACGAGGCTATAATTGAATGCGAAGAGCATCTCATCAGATACGGTGGGCACAAGTATGCGGCAGGCCTTTCCATATCCCCGGAGGAAGTCGAACCCTTCCGAAAGAAATTCAAGAGAGTGTCGGGCGAAAGGCTCTCCCGGGAGGATCTGATTCCCAGGTTGACCATCGATGCCGAGTTGGACCTCGATCAGGTCAATCCAGAGCTGATCAGGATTTTAGATCTTTTTGCCCCCTTCGGTCCACAAAACATGCGGCCGGTCTTCGTCAGCCGAAGTTTGCGTGTCTGGGGCGAGCCCTACGTCGTGGGAAAGAATCATCTGCGCATGAGGGTAAAAAAGGACGGACCTGTTTTCGACTGCATCGGCTTTGGGATGGGTGATCTGGCCAAAATCCTCTGCATGAAGGGAATCCGCGTCGACTTAGCCTACGTAGCGGAGACTAACTTTTGGAACGATACCTACAAAATCCAACTAAGGATAAAGGACTTAAAGATCTCTGATCATATAATCTAAGTTTTGAATTGGGAGCGAAGGTAGAGCGGTAAATCCAAGAAGCTTCATTCCATCTGTATGAGCATACTCGAGAGATTCAACCAGGGCGACAGAATCGCCCTGTCCAAGATAATCTCCTACGTGGAGAACCAGTCTCCTGACTACAGGAGAGTATTAGCGCAACTTTACCCCAGGGCCGGCAAGGCATACCGCGTCGGATTCACCGGTCCTCCGGGATCCGGAAAAAGCACCATCGTGGATAAGCTGACCTCTTTGTTGGTTGAAGAAGACCGGAGGGTGGGGATAATCGCGGTAGATCCGACCAGCCCCTTTACCGGCGGCGCCCTTCTGGGAGATCGCATCCGCATGCAGGATCTGACCACCCGGGAGGGAGTCTTCATTCGCAGTATGGCCACCAGGGGATCCTACGGGGGACTGGCCACCACCACCAAGGAGGTGGCAATAGTCATGGATGCCTTTGGCAAGGATTACATTCTGATCGAAACCGTGGGAGTGGGGCAGGTGGAGCTGGATGTGGTGAATGCCTGTGATACCACCGTGGTGGTGCTGGTGCCGGAGTCGGGCGATTCCATCCAGGCCATGAAGGCCGGTTTGATGGAAATCGCCGATATATTCGTGGTCAATAAATCCGACCGGGAAGGGGCCAAGAGAATCGCCGGCGAGCTGGAGATGATCCTCGACATCCGCCGCAAGGATGGAGAGTGGGAGTACCCGGTGATCTCAACCGAGGCGGTCAATGATAAAAGGATAGACCTCTTGCTCTCCAAGATCAGCCAGCACAGGAAGTTCATCATAGGGAATCACTACTTTGAAAAGCACAGGAAGTGCCAGATAAAGGCACAGATAAAGAGGATTGTAGAGCTAAAGATAAAAGATGTAATCGATGAGAAGGTTCTAAGCTCTTTGGATTTAGACCAGTTGGCGGAGAGTGTTTTCCGGGGGGAGGATGATCCTTATTCCGCTGGCGAGAGGATTTTCGCTCAGATCAACGTAGACAATTCAGGTCAATAGAACTAAGAACCTCTCCCCCTTAGACCCCCTCTCCGTAAAACGGAGAGGGGGAAATCGAAGACCCAATGGGTCGGAGATCCGTAGGACAGGGGGTGAGATAAAAGGTTAGGGTGTTTCGGATTTGACTTTTTTGGAGACTGTGAGTAAATTCTTTTCAAGTACGGTTTGAGTGAATACCAGCATCAAGAAATCAAAAGAGGTGATCCGTATGTCCGACCAAACGAAACTAAGCCAAATTGCACAGCGGCAGAAAAAGTGGGAAGAGGAGATGAAGCAGGCCAAATCTCCTCCGGACAGGAAATTCATTACGGTTTCCGGAGAACCAATAAAGGAGCTTTATACTCCTCTGGACGTTCAGGACTTAGACTACAACCGGGATATAGGCTTTCCGGGAGAATACCCCTATACCCGGGGGGTGAGAAAAAACATGTACCGGGGGAGATTATGGACCATGCGGCAGTTCTCCGGGATGGGTTCGGCGCGCCAGACCAACGAGAGATACCACTTTCTCTTAGACCGGGGCCAGACCGGGTTGTCCGTGGCTTTTGATTTGCCCACCCTCATGGGATGGGACTCCGATCAGCCGCTATCCGTCGGCGAGGTGGGCATCTGCGGGGTGGTGGTCGACTCGCTGGAGGATATGGAGATACTCTTCGATCGTATCAGCCTGGACAAGATCTCCACCTCCATGACCATCAATGCTCCGGCCTCGATCTTGCTGGCCATGTATATCGCGGTGGGCGAGAAACAGGGTGTCGCCTCGGAGAAGCTCACCGGAACCCTGCAGAATGACATTCTGAAGGAGTACATCGCCCAGAAGGAGTGGATCTTTCCGCCCGAGCCTCACATGAGGCTGATCACAGACTTAATTGCCTTCTGCACCCGGCACGTTCCCAAATGGAACACCATCTCCATTTCAGGTTATCACATAAGAGAGGCCGGGTCCACCGCGGTGCAGGAGTTAGCCTTCACCTTGGCCGACGGTTTCGCCTACGTGGAAGCTGCCATCAAGGCCGGGTTGGACGTTGACGCATTTGCTCCCCGGCTTTCGCTGTTCTTCAACGCCCATCTGGATTTCTTCGAGGAGATCGCCAAGTACAGGGCGGCGCGGCGCATCTGGGCCAGACACATGAAGGAGAAATACAAGGCCAAAAAGCCGGAGTCGTGGCTGATGAGATTTCACACCCAGACCGCCGGATGCAGCCTGACTGCCCAGCAGCCGGAGAACAACATCGTGCGAACCGCCTTTGAGGCGCTGTCCGGGGTACTGGGAGGCACCCAGAGCCTTCATACCAACTCAATGGACGAGACCTATGCTCTCCCCTCGGAGAAGGCGGTTCACATCGCCCTCAGGACCCAGCAGTTGATCGCTCATGAGACCGGCGTGGCCAATACCATCGATCCTCTGGCAGGCTCCTACTTCGTGGAGTCGTTAACCAACAAAATGGAGCAGGAGGCGGAGAAGTACTTCGATGAGATCGAAAGGCGGGGGGGAGTGCTGAAATGCATCGAAGAAGGCTACTTCCAGAGGGAGATCGCGGAAGCGGCTTATCGGTATCAGAAACAGATAGAGAAGAAAGACAGAATAGTGGTGGGGGTGAATGACTTCGTCCTGGAGGAGGAGAAGGTCGAGATTCCTATCCTCAAGATCGATCCGGAGGTGGAGAAGGAGCAGGTGCGAAATCTGCAAAAGGTTAGGGAGAGAAGAGACAACGACAAAGTTAAGAGATCCCTGGAGAGTTTGAAGAAGGTTGCCCTGGGGACGGATAATACCATGCCCGCCCTGCTGGAGTGCGTGCGCTGTTACACCACCGAAGGCGAGATCTGCGACGTTTTGCGGGAGGTCTTTGGAGAGTATGTAGAGCCGCCGCTGATTTAGAGTCAAGAGTCATGGGTCAAGACGGGAGTGCAAAAGTTTGAATGTTGCGTCAGGAGCTACTCCTGACGCAATGAACAAACCTCACCCCCTGTCCCCCTCTCCACAAGTGTGGAGAGGGGGAACAAAAGGGGGAGAGGTAGTGTAGCCGCAATCTTCAGATTGCGAATTCAGAGTTGCGTCAGGAGTAACTCCTAATGCAACCAGACCTGTGAGGACTAGGCCCTGACAGAACACGGAATATGCGTTGTTTCGGGGTGCCCTCACCCCGAAACATACCCAGGTCAAGGGTATGGGTACCCCTGACCAACAATAGATTCAACACTCGTTTACGAAGAAAGGAAATCTATGGCACGAAAAATCAGAATTCTTCTGGCCAAGCCCGGCTTAGATGGGCACGACAGGGGGATCAAGGTTATCGCGGCGGCCTTCCGGGATGCCGGGTTCGAGGTGATCTATACCGGCTTGAGGCAAACCGCCGAGATGATCGTGGAAGCGGCCATCCAGGAGGATACGGATGCCATCGGGATGAGCATCCTCTCCGGCGCCCACATGACCCTGTTTCCCAGGGTAAAAGAGCTTCTGAAAGAAAAAGGAGCCGAACATGTGCTTCTTTTCGGAGGAGGAATCATCCCCAAGGAGGACGTGGAAAAGCTGCAGAAGATCGGCGTGGGGATGCTCTTCACCCCGGGAACCACCACCACCGAGGCGATAGAGTATGTCAGGAAAGCAGTAGGTGAAAGGCGAAAGGAAGAAGAGATACTTTAACCACCTTTTCGCCAGGGCTTTTCCAGCCGAAGCGATTCTAAAAACCTCCTGAGCAAGAAAAGCTCTCGTTGGTCCTCTTGATACTTACACAGTACCCGATCTTCCACCAGCGGCGCACTTTCTCCCTCGTTCCGCTTCTGAACAAATTCTTTTTTCTAATCTTCATTTTCCTGTTGTTTTATAGCGAAAAAATCCATAGATTATACGGTTGCGTACCTTTTGGGATTTACGCCGCACCGCTTTGCAGCAAATTACAATCGATCGGTTAACCCTAAAACGGAATTGGAGGAGACATGACCTACAACGTAGCCGAAAGTCAGCAGACAGTGAGGGATATGGCCAAGGAGTTTGGACAAAAACATATAGCTCCCATCGCCGTGGAGATGGATCGAAAGCCGGCGGAGTTTCCCCGCGAGTTGTTCGGGAAGATGGCGGAAGCCGGGTTTATGGCCTTTCCCATGGGAAAGGAACACGGGGGGTTGGGAAAAAGCAAGATAGAGTATGCCACCTTAATCGAGGAGATAGCCTGGTTTGACGCCTCCAGCTCCATCATAATGGCTGTGGACAACTTAGCCTCATATCCGATAGAGAAATTCGGCTCAGAGGAGCAGAAGAAGAAGTACCTGCCTAAGATCGCCAAGGGCGAGATGCTGGCCGCTTTTGCCTTAACCGAGCCGACTGCCGGATCGGATGCAGCCAACCAGAAGACCACCGCCAAGATAGACGGGGATCATTTTGTCATAGACGGAGAGAAGACCTTCATTACCTCAGGAGACGTGGCAGACGTAACCGTGTTGATCGCCAAGATCGTGGAGGAGGGCGAGAGAGATAAGATGTCGGCCATTCTGGTGGAGAAGGATACGCCAGGATTCTCGTCGGAAATGCTCAAGTGGAAGATGGGATTGCGAGCTTCGACGACGGCAAAATTGAAACTCGAGAACGTCCGCGTTCCGCGGTCAAACCTGTTGGGTGAGCTCGGCAAAGGTTTCAAGATGGCCCTGAAGACTCTGGACGGCGCCCGGATCGGCGTGGCGGCTCAGGCGGTGGGGATAGCACAGAGAGCTTTCGATGAGTCGGTCAAGTACGCCAAAACAAGGGAACAGTTCGGCGGACCTATCGGAAAACTCCAGGCCATTCAGTGGATGATCGCGGACATGAGCACCCGTCTTGAGGCAGCAAGAGCTTTAACTTACAAAGCCGCCCTGATGGAAGACAGGGGCGAGTCCATTAACCTGGCGGCGGCACAGGCGAAGCTGTTTGCATCCGAGGCAGCTAATTTCATCTGCGACCGGGCCATGCAGATTCATGGTGGATACGGGTATATCGGCGAATTCTCGGAGATAGAGAAGATCTACCGCGATCAGAGAATCACCGAGATTTACGAGGGAACGTCTGAGATTCAAAGGCTGGTGATCGCCGCCAATTATTTAAGATAGATGGCAGGTCGGGTTTCCCTCCGAAGCCGGGATACCCGATAACAAACGGCAGAATTGTAGTGTCATTGCAAGGAGTCCCCCTCCTCTGGGGAGCCCGTACGGGTACCCCTCTGGCGGGGGACGACGCGGCAATCTCAAGGGATTGCTTCGTCGCTTCGTTCCTCGCAATGACGGAACAGGGCTCTTCCGGCGTGTTCACCTTGAAGCGAAGGGAGTGCTGTGAAATTCGGTAAGTTTGAGATCTTCTCCATCGTGGAGAACAGCTTCAAGATAGACGGTGGAGCTATGTTCGGAGTGGTTCCGAAGATCATCTGGCAGAAGGTGTATCCTCCCGACGAGAATAACATGGTGAAGCTGGATATCAACCTGCTTTTAATCAAGGCCGACGGGGAGAACATCTTAATCGACGCAGGCATTGGAGATACCTTAAGCGAGAGGCAGAAGAAGGTGTTCGGGATTGAAAGGGCGTCGAATCTCGAGAAGAGATTATCCGAGCATCATCTGGCTCCGGAAGACATACACCTGGTGCTCCTAACTCATCTTCACGCCGACCACGCTGGCGGAGTGATAAGCTTAGACAAGAACGGAAGAAAGGTCCCCCGTTTCCCCAACGCCCGGCATGTGGTGCAGATCAAAGAATGGGAAGAGGCCATGCATCCGGACGAACGGACGTCTGCCAGTTACTTCACGGAGAACCTGAAGATATTGGAGCGAGAGAAGCTGCTGGAGTTGATTGGCGGCGTTACTGAGGTGGCAGCCGGCATAACTCTGGCCAACACCGGCGGACATACCCCAGGTCATCAGGCGGTGCTGATTGAAGACGGGGAGAGCCGTATTCTGTGGGCAGGTGATATCATACCCTCCACTCACCATCTGAGAATACCTTATGTGGCCTCGGTTGACCTCTTCCCTCGGGAGACCATGGAGCAGAAGAAGAGGTTTCTGCAAATGTGTTCCGAGGATGGCTGGATTTTGGCTTTCGATCACGATCTGAGGGTGAAGCTAAGCAAGATCGAAGAGAAGGAAGGAGTATTTACGGCGACGGAAGTCTATTCTTGATATGAGAACATATTCTAGCAGCGCTTAAAGGTAGCCGCCCGTTCGGGCGCAGGCGTATCGCCCCACCGATGGCGGGGCGGCTACCGTCTTCGGATTCGGGCGGGATGAATTCCCGCCCCTATGGGAGAGTGAACATGATCACGTTCCGACGATCTCGGACACATAGGGCAGGGCATTCAGCCCTGCCAGAACGCGTACTCAAGAGCTACGTGTTGTGTTTAAAGCAACGCGGCAGTGTAGATTCTTGCTGTTAAATCACTTTTGCAGGTGAGTGGATCATGTCATTAGAAGAAAAGATCGAGCATTTGAGAAAGTTAAGGGAGCAGGCGAAATTAGGCGGGGGGCAAAGAAGGATAGACGCGCAGCATAAAAAGGGTAAGCTGACCGCCAGGGAAAGGTTGGATCTGCTTTTAGACGAGGGGAGTTTCGAGGAGTTCGACACCTTTGTCCAGCACCGCTGCCGGGACTTTGGGCTGGAAAAGGAAAGATACTTAGGCGATGGGGTGGTAACCGGCTGCGGCACCATAGACGGGAGGCTGGTTTTCGTTTTCTCTCAGGATTTCACCGTGTTCGGCGGATCGTTGTCCGAGACTCATGCGGAAAAGATCTGTAAGATAATGGACACGGCCTTGAAGGTGGGTGCGCCGGTCATCGGTTTGAACGACTCCGGTGGCGCCCGGATTCAGGAGGGAGTGGAGAGCCTGGGAGGGTATGCGGATATATTCCTGCGCAACACCCTGGTCTCCGGGGTCATCCCTCAAATCTCGGTGGTTCTGGGCCCCTGTGCGGGAGGGGCGGTCTATTCCCCTGCCATCACCGACTTCATCTTCATGGTGAAGCACACCTCTTACATGTTCGTCACCGGGCCCAACGTGGTCAAGACCGTCACCCATGAGGATGTGACCTACGAGGATTTGGGCGGGCCGGAGGTGCACAGCACCAAGTCTGGGGTGGCGCAATTCGTCGGTGAAAACGAGGTGGAGACCCTCTCCCTGGTCAGAAGGCTCTTCTCCTACATACCTCTGAACAACATGGAGGACCCTCCAGGGATGGAATGCACCGATCCGGTTGATCGAATGGATGAAGAGCTGAATTCTCTGGTTCCGGAAAACCCCAACAAGCCATATGACATAAGGGACGTGATCAAGAGGGTTGTGGATCACGGCGAGTTTCTGGAGGTGCATGAGCATTATGCCGCCAACCTGGTGGTGGGTTTTGCCAGGCTGGGAGGGAAATCGGTCGGAGTTGTGGGAAATCAGCCCGGGGTCTTGGCTGGCGTGCTGGACATAAACTCCGGCCTCAAAGGGGCAAGATTCGTCCGGTTCTGTGACGCCTTCAATATTCCCTTAGTCACCTTTGTGGACGTGCCCGGATTCCTGCCGGGGACGGCCCAGGAGTTCGGGGGAATCATAAAGCACGGGGCCAAGCTGCTTTATGCCTACTGCGAGGCCACGGTGCCCAAGCTGACCCTGATTACCCGCAAGGCATACGGTGGCGCGTACGACGTCATGTCCAGCAAACACGTCCGGGCCGACGTCAACTACGCCTGGCCCACCGCGGAGATAGCCGTGATGGGCCCCAAAGGGGCGGTGGAGATAATCTTCAAGAAGGAAATCGCCAAGGCGGAGGACCCTGAAAAAGCCGTAGACAAAAAGGTGGAGGAGTTCAGAGAGAAGTTCGCCAACCCATACGTCGCGGCGGAAAAAGGGTACTTGGATGACGTTATCGAGCCCAAAACCACCAGACCCCGTTTGATACGTGCATTATCCTTGTTAGAAAACAAAAGGCAGTCGCTGCCCCCGAAGAAACACGGCAATATACCGTTGTAGTCCCCCGATTCCCGGACGGGAGCTCAGACGAGCCTGTATAGGCGTCCGCTCATCGGGCCATAAAATCGCCCCATGAATGGGGCAACTAGACAGAGAGAATATGATTGAGAAGGTTCTCATAGCCAATCGGGGGGAGATAGCGGTCAGGATAATCCGGGCATGCCGGGAGATGGGGATCAGGACCGTGGGCATCTTCTCCGAAATCGACCGCAAGGCTCTGCATGTCCGCCTTGCGGATGAAGCCTACCTCGTCGGTCCGGCTCCGGCCACCCAGAGTTATTTGAATATGGACAGGATCATGGAGGTGGCGAAGGAGTCGGGCGCGGAAGCCATTCATCCCGGATACGGGTTCTTTGCTGAAAACTATGAGTTTGTGAAGCGGGTCGAATCCGAGGGCTTGATTTTCATCGGGCCTCCGGCCGAAGCGGTGAAGCTCTTAGGCGACAAGGTGGCGGCTCGCAAGACCATGAGAAACTCGGGCGTTCCCATCGTGCCCGGAACCGAGGTGGAGATCGGCTCGGATGACCAGGGAGATTCCGTAGCAGAAGAGGTGGGGCTCCCCATCCTCATCAAGGCCGTGGGTGGCGGTGGAGGCAAGGGGATGAGAATCGTAAGAGAAAAGAGCGAGCTCAAAAGCGCCCTGAGGGCGGCCAGCTCCGAGGCAAAGTCGTCCTTTGCCGATCCCAGGATTTATATCGAGAAGTACCTGGAGAGGCCCAGACACGTGGAGATTCAGGTGCTGGCGGATAAGTTCGGCAACGTGATCCATCTGGGCGAAAGGGAATGCTCCATCCAGAGAAGACATCAGAAGGTGGTGGAGGAGTCCCCCTCTCCGGTGGTGGATGAGAAGATGCGAAAGGCCATGGGAGAAGCTGCCGTGACTGCAGCCAAGGCTTCGGGGTACGTTAATGCGGGCACCATAGAGTTTCTGGTCGATTCCGACCGGAAGTTCTATTTTCTGGAGTCCAACACCCGGCTGCAGGTGGAACATCCGGTTACTGAGATGGTCACCGGAATCGACCTGGCCAAAGAACAGATAAGAATTGCCGGCGGAAAGAAACTGAGCTACCGGCAGGAGGATATTCAGTGGAGAGGCTCGGCCATCGAATGCCGAATCTACGCTGAGGATCCGGAGAACAACTTCCTCCCCTCAACCGGGCAGGTACATTCCTACTGGGAGCCATCCGGACCCGGAATAAGAGTCGACTCAGGGCTGTACGAAGGCGCCGAGGTATCGCTATTCTATGACCCCTTAATATCCAAGCTTCTTGCCTGGGGAGAAACCCGAGAGGAAGCCATCGACAGGATGAGAAGGGCCTTATCCGAATACCGAATACTGGGGGTGGCAACCACCATCCCCTTTCATCTCAGGGTGATGCAAAACGAGAAATTCCGGAAAGGAGAGATTCATACTCATTTCATCCAGGAGGAATTCGGGAAGGATAAACCCTCCGAGGCGAAAGACGAAGACGAGCGTCGCAAGGCAGTAGCGGTCTTCTCTGCCCTTCTGGATTATCAGGAGAAGAAAAAGATCAAGCCGGTTTTGTCGAAGGCCAGAAGCAAAGAGAGCCCCTGGAAGATAGAGGGCAGGAAGATGGGATTAAGGTAGTTCAGTTTGGGAGGATCACATTGTCACCCTGAACCAAGCCCTGCACCACCTGGGGCAGGGCGAAGCGAAGGGCCTGGGAAAACAAGAGATTCTTCGCTACGCTCAGAATGACACGGGTACAAGAAACCAGGTCGAGAAAATGAAATACGTGGTTCAATTAGAAAGCAAGAGCTATCAGGTAGACATCCGGGAAGTGGACGGGGACACACGGGTTGAATTGGATGGAGTACCGGTCCAGGCAGATTCAGTCTACGTAAAAGGCAGAGACTTCGTCTCGTTTCTCTTCAACCATAGATCTTTTGATCTCCAGTTTTCCAAAAACGAAGAGAAGGTCTCTGTCTTCCTTGGCGGCAATAAATACGAGTGTGTGCTGGAGGACGAACGGTCTCAAAGGCTGAAAAGGCTGGGCGCGCTGAAGGTCGACACCAAGAAAGAGCAGGATCTCCGAAGCCCCATGCCCGGCCTGATCACCGCCATCCAAGTAAACGAGGGAGACACGGTGGTGACGGGTCAGGGGGTGGTAATCGTCGAAGCCATGAAGATGGAGAATGAGCTGAAAGCCAAGCATGATGGGAAGGTTAAGGCAATAAAAGTCAAGAAGCATCAGGCGGTGGATAAGGATCAGGTGCTGATCGTGTTTGAATAGAGAAGATAAGGACATGGAGAAACATATTTCCGCCGGGCACGATCTCTCGAGGAGGTGGAGATGAGAGGCATTTCACTGGTTGTTGTCGCATTAATCGTTACGCTATCATTGTTCTGTATGCAAGGATGTGGCGGCTCCTCCAAGGGCCTGGAAGAGCACCCCATGCGATTTGCAGTGATTGGAGACCGCACCGGTCACGCCCAGCCCGGGATATACGAGCAGGTCCTCGAAGAGATCCAAAGGATGAAGCCCGATTTCGTGCTGACTGTTGGAGATATGATCCAGGGGTACACGGATGACACAATAACGATTAAAGATGAGTGGGAAGAGTACCTGAAATTGATCGAGCCTTTGACCGCGCCCATCTATTTCACCCCCGGAAATCACGATATCGGCGACTCCACGGCCCGTGAGTTATACAGGCGGTACATCGGCGAGCCTTACTACTCCTTCGACGTAAGGGGAGTGCACTTCATCTCTCTGGATAACAGCATTCCGGACGTAATCGACGATTTCGCCACCGAACAGATCGAGTGGCTGGCCCAGGATTTGGAGAAGAACAAGGGAGCTTTATACACCATTGTCCATTTCCACAAGCCTTTCTGGATCCACGCCGTAGCAAAGGGTGAGCCAGACACCCTTCATTCCCTGTTTGCCAAATATGGGGTCGACGCCGTATTCTCCGGGCATTATCACAGTTACTTCAGCGGAGAGTTTGATGGGGTCAAATATACCGGTGTGGGAAGCTCGGGTGGCTACCTCTGGCCGGGTCCAACAGGTTTGGAATATCACTTTATGTGGGTCACGGTGGATGCAGATGGGATTTCGATTGCTCCCATAAGGAAGGATGCAGTCCTCCCTTGGGATGAGGTAACTGCTGCGGAATTCAATTTCATAGACGAGATTCAAGACCAGGCCGTGCGCATCGAAAAGGCGCCGCTTAGAGCGGACCTGGGCGTTCCGAGAACGGAGATCGGGGTCAGGATCAAGAATCTCAATGACCAGTTGGCCCTTTCGGACACGTTGTCCTGGGAGGTGCCGGACGGTTGGACCGTTACCCCTCAGAGTGTCCCTGTGCGGGTTGGACCGGGGAACAGCTGCACCTTTAAGTTTTCGGTAACAAGCACCGGCCCGGTTTATCCTACTCCCGAGGTCTCTCTCCGATATCCCTATGCTGAAAACAAGAAATTCGAATTGACGGAAGATCTGGGCATCTCACGTACGGTCTATGCTTACCAGGCCAAAAAGCCGCCATCGATTGACGGCGAACTGACTGAAGGCATCTGGAAGAATCCAACCACCAAGTTCTTTGCTTCAGATGGTTCACCGATGTTTACCGATCCAGTATATTTCTATTTTGCATGGGACAAGGACAACCTGTATATTGCCGCCAAATGCATGGAGACGAAGATGGACTCAATTCGGGCTAATGTAAAGGACCGTGACGGTGCAGTCTATGGTGAAGATTGTGTTGGCTATTTCCTCCAGCCGGAGACCGACGATGGCCCTGTCTACCAGATATACTTCAACCCCCTGGGCACGGCCTTTGACCAGAAGATCATGGTGAAAGAAGGCATCGAGGATGCCACAGATAGGGAATGGAACGGCACTTATGAAGTGAAAACATTCAAGGGAGATGATTACTGGAGCATTGAGGCAAGAATACCGTTAGACCAGTTGGACACCGAAAACCAATCGGGGAAGAAGTGGTCGCTCAACTTCCGCCGCAAGCAAAAACGACTCGACACCTCGGCTGATTGGCTGGTGCCGATAAGCTACGACCCGAAGGACTTCGGTGTTCTTGTGCTAAAGTAGGACGACTGTCACCCTGAGCGGAGCCCTGGACCTCTTGGTGCAGAGCGGCCAGACGGCCCCGTCCGGGAAGCGAAGGGTCTCGGAAAACGTGAGATTCTTCGCTACGCTCAGAACGACGACAACATCAAAAGGCTTGAGTTTTCCCTAACCAGGAGATGTGGAAGAGAAATGAACGAAAAGCCGACACGAAATCAGAAACTGAGAAACGAGTTCGGGGAGCTGTATCAAGCGGTGACAGAGGTGCTGCTGAAATATGATCCTGTCGGAATCGTCTTTGAGGACAACTTGGACGAATACGATCCCGAACTCTTCACGATCCTGCCGGAGTTGAAACACTGCAAGTCTGAAACTGAGGTGTTGGAGTTAGTGCATAAGGAGTTTGTGAGGTGGTTTAGCGAGTCAACCGCAGGTGCAAGAGAACATTACGAACCCATAGCAAAAGAGATCTGGGAGATATGGAGCAGGCAAGCGCACGAGTGAAGTGACGCACCTCGGCTTCCGGTTTGCCCTAAATGACATCTGCTCCCGATATAGACAGTCCCATAACAGCATCTCGTACCTGGCTGTCCATACTGAGCGTAATGTTGCTGAATTCGCGAGTGACCCTGTGGTCCAAGCACGAAGAATCATAAATCGATGCCGAGAGAGCGAGCGGTTTTGAGCAAAGACAAGAGAACCTCAACCACATCTGACATTGACATCGACCATGTTTACGGTCCCGAATCCGTGAGTGGATCCGACCATGAAAAGAACCTGGGACGTGCCGGCGAATATCCCTTTACCCGCGGCATATACAAGAACATGTATCGCGGCAGGCTGTGGACCATGCGGCAGTATGCCGGGTTTGGCACGGCCGAGGAGACCAACAAGAGATACAGGTATCTCCTGGAACAAGGGCAAACCGGCCTTTCGGTTGCCTTCGATCTTCCCACCCAGATAGGCTACGACTCAGACCATCCGCTGGCCGAGGGCGAGGTGGGCAAAACCGGCGTGGCAATCGACACGCTGGAGGATATGGAGATTCTGTTCAGGGAAATTCCCTTAGACAAGGTTTCCACCTCCATGACCATCAACTCCACCGCCTCGGTGCTCTTAGCTATGTACGTGGTCTTGGCGAAGAAGCAGAACGTGCCCTTAGAGGTTCTCTCGGGCACCATTCAAAACGACATTCTCAAGGAGTACATCGCGCGAGGCACCTACATCTTTCCTCCCAAGCCCTCCATGCGTCTGATCACCGACACTTTCAAGTACTGCAAGCAGAATCTGCCCAAGTGGAATCCCATCAGCATAAGCGGCTATCATATTCGGGAAGCAGGTTCCACCGCAGTCCAGGAGATCGCCTTTACACTGGCAAACGGCATTGCTTACGTAAAAGCAGCCATCGAAGCAGGTCTGGATATTGATGAATTTGGCAAGCGGCTATCTTTTTTCCTGAACTCTCACAATAATTTCTTCGAGGAGATAGCAAAGTTCAGGGCGGCGAGAAGATTGTGGGCAAGGATCATCAAGGAGAAGTTCAAAGCAAAGGATGACGAATCTGCCAGATTCCGGTTTCATACCCAGACCGCGGGATGTACGTTGACCGCACAGCAGGCGGAGAACAACGTCGTCCGAGTCGCCCTGCAAGCTCTGGCCGCGGTTTTGGGCGGAACCCAGTCGCTACATACCAATTCACGGGATGAAGCATTGAGCTTGCCATCGCAAGAATCAGCGCAACTTGCCCTGAGGACTCAGCAGGTCATCGGCTACGAAAGCGGGGTGCCGGATACGGTCGATCCTTTGGGCGGGTCGTACTATGTTGAGTACCTGACAAATGAGATCGAGAAAAGAGCAAAGAAGTATATCGATCACATCGAGGAGAAGGGCGGGGCGCTCTGGGCTGTCGAGTCGGGATACTACCAACGGGAGATTCAAAAGAGTGCGTATGAGTATCAAAAGGCCGTCGAGAGCGAGGATAGAGCCATCGTGGGAGTGAACAAGTTCGTCACCGAGAAGGAGAAGATCAAAGACATCTTCAAGATCAGCCCCAAGGTGGGAAAAGATCAGGTAAAGCGACTGAAGGCGTTGAGAAAAAGAAGAGATGATGCCAAAGCTAAAGCTTCCTTAGAGAACTTGCAAAAGATGGCCTCGACCGGGGAAAACCTAATGCCACAGATCATAGAGTGCGTCGAAAACTATGCTTCGCTGGGTGAGATATGTGACGTGCTGAGATCGGTTTGGGGAGAGTATCGGGAGAGTGTGCTTGTGTAAAGACGTCCGCCGTCGACAGTCCACGGTCCACGGCTCTAAATTCAAATAGCGCAGAAGGCGGTCAGCGGATGTAACGGATTAAACGGATGAAGGCAACCCATGAAATTGGATAAGATTGAGCATATTGGGATTGCGGTGAAGGATATTGGCGAGGCGTCGAAGTTCTATCAAGACATCCTGGGATGCCACGTCTCGGAGGAGACGGACGTTCCGGAAAGGAAGCTGAGGATAGCTTTCATCGACGTTTCCGGGGTCAAGCTGGAATTTCTGATGCCCACGGATGAGAACAGTGTGCTCGCCGGGTTCATTGAAAAACGAGGTGAAGGAATTCATCATATCTGTTTCCAGGTAGATGACGTTGAGAAGGCAGCCACAGAGCTGGCAGAGAAGGGTGCGGAACTGGTTGACAGGCCACGAATGGGCGCTGAGGGAAAGAAGATAGTCTTCATCAAGCCGAAGAGCACGCACGGGGTGCTGATTGAGCTGAAGGAGAAATGAAGGCAAATTCAAAATTCAAAAAGCAAAGTGCAAAATTACAATTCAAAGTTCAAAATTACACAACCTAACACATTTTTGAATTTTGAATTGTCCGCAGCATCCAAATTCGGACAATTTTGAATTTTTCACTTTCAATTTTTAACTTTCCTAGGTGATCGTGAGTATCTTCGAATTGATGGAAAAGCACGGGCATGAGGAGGTCCTCTTCTGCTACAATAAGCCCACCCGGCTGAAGGCTATAATCGCCATCCATAACACCACGCTGGGCAACGCGGTGGGCGGATGCAGGCTGTGGAAGTACGAATCGGAGGAAGAGGCGCTGGTGGATGCTCTCAAACTCTCCCGAATAATGACCTATCAGTCCTCAGTGGCGGATTCCGATACCGGCGGCGGAAAAGCGGTTTTGTACGACGATCCGGAGGCGGAGACCGATGAGGCCTTCTTTCGGGCTTTCGGAAGGTTCGTAGAAGGGTTGAAAGGGAAATTCATCACTTACCCGGATTTGGGAACCGACACCCAGGACATGAAATACATAAAGAGGGAGACCGAGTACGTGCTCCCTTACGAATCGCCCACCGGCATCAAAGCCGAAAGCGCCGACTTGACCGCCCACGGAGTCTACTGGGGGATGAAGGCTTGCGTGAAGGAGATCTACGGAGTTTCATCGCTGGATGGACTAACCATTGCCATCCAGGGCGTAGGAAACGTGGGGAAAAGGCTGGCGGACTGTTTGAAGAAGGAAAAAGTAAAGCTTATAGTCACTGACTTAAATTATGATTCGATAAAGGACGTGCAGGATAAATATCCGGACACTACCGTCGTGAAACCCGACGAGATTCTCTCCGTCCAATGCGACGTGCTCTCTCCATGTGCCCTGGGGCCGGTGGTCACCAAAAGGAATGTTTCTCAACTCAAGTGCAAAATAGTTGCAGGAGCGGCCTATGACATCGTGGAGAGCGTAGGGCTGTGCCAGAAACTCTACGAGATGGGAATCGTGTACGCTCCCGATTTCGTGGTCAATGCTGGTGAACTGTTCTTAACCGAGGATGCACTCAAGGTCCTCTCCAGGGAAGAGGCGCTCGATTCGGTCAAAACCATTTACAATATAATGGCAAAGGTCATCGCCATCTCCAAGCGGGAGAACGTGTCTCCGTATGAGGCGGCCTGCAAGATGGCGGAGGAGAGAATCCAAAGGGTGGGGGCGGTGAAGAGCATACTCACGGAGAGTTTCGTTCGGGCAAACAGGAAGTCCTGAAATTACCTCTCCTCCTTTGTTCCCCCTCTCCATCTTATGGAGAGGGGGATAGGGGGTGAGGTCAGAGGAAAGGGTTGGTTTGACCGAGAGGAAAAGATTCAGGATTCTAGTAATAAATCCCGGCTCCACCTCCTCCAAAATCGCGGTGTTCGAGGATGAGAAGCAGGTCTTCTCCCGGAGCATAAACCACAGCAAGCTGGAGTTGGAGCCGTTTGCCCGGGTGTGGGATCAGTACGAGTTCCGAAAAAAGCTGATCAAGGAAGCCCTGGAGGATGCCAAACTCAAGCCCGAAAAGCTCTCTGCAGTGGTGGGCAGAGGAGGGTTGTTCCGCCCGGTGGTGAGCGGGACCTATCGGGTGAACGAGCTGATGATCGAGGATGGCCGCAATGCGTACGGCGGAGAGCATCCCTCCAATCTCGGCGCGGTGTTAGCTTTCGGCATCGGCTGGGATTATCATATCCCCTCTTTCATCGTGGATCCCCCCTCGGTGGATGAATACCAGCCCATGGCCCGGTATTCCGGACTGCCGGAGTTCCCCCGAAGAAGCCTTTTTCACGCCCTAAATGTCAAGGCCACTGCCCGGTTGGCTGCCCGTGCTCTCTCAAAAAAACTTGATCAGATCAACCTCATCGTGGCACATCTGGGCGGAGGAATATCCGTTGCCGCCATACACAAAGGCAAGGTGATAGATGCCAACAATGCCCTGGACAGCGGGCCCTTTACCCCGGAGAGGACTGGCTACCTTCCCATGTTCGACTTCGCCCAGTGGTGCTTCTCCGGGAAAGTCTCCTTAGATGAGGTGAAGAAGAAGCTGGTGGGCCGGGGCGGATTGGCAGCCTATCTCGACACCAATAACTGCCAAGAGGTGGAGAAGAGAATCCAGCAGGGAGATGCGGAGGCTGAGAGAATTTATCACGCCATGATCTATCAAATTGCTTGCGAAATCGGCAGTCGTGCTGTAGCTTTAGAGGGAAAAGTGGATGCCATAGTCCTAACCGGAGGACTGGCGCGTTCAAATTACGTGGTGGAGAAGATAAGAGAATGGACCGGATTCTTAGCTGAGGTTCTGGTGTATGCCGGAGAGGATGAGATGAAATCTCTGGCTCTGGGCGCTCTCCGGGTGCTCAGGGGAGAGGAGGAGGCCAAGACCTATCCACAAAAGGTTAAAGATTATTGACCGTAGCCGCCGGGTCGGAGAGGGGCCGGTCGCACCGGAGACGGATTCCCCACCTGCGGCTGTGGCAGCTGCTGAACATGCTTTCATGGGAAGAGGAAGAATTGAATTCGAATAACGATCACCAGCCCGTAATCGAAGCCTTGCTTTTCGCCTCGGAGAAGCCTCTGTCTGCCGGGGGGATTAAGGCAGTCATAAAGGATATCACCAACGAGCAGATTGAGGAAGCCATAGATTCTTTGAACGAAAGATATCGAGCAGGCGGCCACAGCTTCGCCATAAAAAGAATCGCCAAGGGTTTCCACATATATACTCTTCCCGATTATGCCCCCTGGGTAAAGGCGCTTTTCTCTCATAGCAGAAGAGAAAGGCTTTCGCGCCAGGCGCTGGAGGTCCTCTCCATCGTGGCCTACAAGCAGCCCCTCGTGAAATCGGAGATAGACCGCTTAAGAGGGGTCAACAGCGAGGGGCCAGTATTCACCCTGCTGGATCGCAAGCTCATCACCATCGTGGGAAGAAAGCCCGCCCCGGGAAGACCTCTTTTGTACGGCACCACAACGGAGTTCCTGGCCCACTTCGGCCTCAACGATCTGGATGACCTCCCCAGGATCGAAGAACTGGAGAAGATCCTCAAGGCAAAAGAAGCCCCCTCCTTTGCCGAGCAGATTTATGAGAGAACGGGGGAGGAGAAAACAGAACAGACCGAAGAGAAGCCGGTAGAAGCAGGCGAACCTTCGGCAGAGATTCCCCTCCAGGTCCCGGCGGATTCCCCTTCCGAGGCTTACCCCCAAGATGAGGCTCAATAAATTCTTAGCCCATTCAGGCGTCTGTTCCCGCAGGGCGGCAGACCTTTTGATTCAATCCGGCAGGGTGGCTGTGAATGGCATCACCGTCCAGAAGCTGGGGGTCTCTGTCGACGAGAAGATCGATCACGTTACAGTCGATGGCAAAAAGGTATCGCTTCACAAGAATCTCATTTACATCCTTCTAAACAAACCCAAAGGTTATCTCTCCACGGTCAGGGATAGCTTTCGTCGTCCCACGGTAATGCATCTGGTGGGGAAGGAGAAGAAGGTCTTTCCGGTCGGCAGGTTGGATTTGAACACCGAGGGGGTGCTCCTTTTAACCAACGACGGAGAGCTGACTTACCGCTTGACCCATCCTAAATTCGAGATCGAGAAGACCTATCTGGTCACGGTCAAAGGAAAAATGGACGACGAGATTCTGAATAAGTTTCAGCAGGGGGTAAAGCTGGAGGAGGGGATCATCGGCCGCGGTCAAGCAAGGATTATCAAAACGGGCGAAAAGGAATCAGTCTTTGAGTTGAAGTTGAAGGAGGGGAGGAAAAGGGAGATAAAGCTAATGTGTCAGGCGGTCAATCTTCGTGTGGCTCACCTGATACGCACCAGGTTTGCCCATCTTACCGCACGTGGTTTGAAAGCCGGGCAGTGGAGGTATTTGTCGGATAGAGAAGTCCACGATCTCAAGAAGCTAGCAGGTCTTGGGTAGAATCTCTTCGCACCCTGAAGGGTGCGGTTACCGCTTTCTCTATCCCTTTTGTTTCAACAGAACCATCATCTTGGTTCGTTGGGCGGGCATCCTGCGCGCCGCAATTGTGCGGGGCTGGTCATGCCGTAGGCAGATCCTCCGCCTACGGGGCACACTATTTCAGCAAAACCATCTTCTTGGTCTCGGTCTGATCTCTTGCCTTCAGTTGATAGAAATATACTCCGCTGGAGACCTCGTTTCCTTTCTCATCCTTGCCATCCCAGGTTACCGAATGGGTCCCCGGCAGTCTTTCTTCATCCACCAGCGTCCGCACGAGTTGTCCTATGACGTTAAAGATCTTGAGGGTGGTGTGGACCGGTCTCTGTCTTCCGCCTACTGAATACTGAATACTGGTAACAGGATTGAAAGGATTGGGGTGATTCTGGGCAAGGTGGATTTCCCTGGGCCGGTTGACAGACTCCTCCTCCCAGTCAAACACGTCCGAGGTTCCCCTCAACCAGTTCAAGACACGCTCCATCACGTGCTCAGGTGCAGAAAGAGGAGCCTTAAAGTCACCTCCGCAGCTATCCATTCCCTCAAATCCGAACCCGAAGAATACTACCTTGAAATCCCCGTGGTATTTGATTGCAGCTACTGAATCCGTAGGGGCGGTAAATCCATTCGCATATTTCATTATCGCGGAAGCAGATCCTTCGGGGTTCACAATGTCTTTTGAACTCTGGTTCCCAGCAGCACAGACTTCACTGGTGAAAAGGGTGAATAGGCTGTCGGCCAGCGGATCCCCCACCATCCCCACGGCCAGGAATCTCCCGCAGGTTCCTCCATAGCTGGCACGCAGATAATCGCTCAGGAAAATCTGATCCGACGCCGTGCCGGAGGAGAGTTTCTCGGCAGCATCCTGGCTGGTCATAAACAGCTTTCCCCCTCCGTCCAGATAATTCTTGAGGTCCGTGACGTCCTCAGAGGACAAAAGCGATACCCTGTGGTCTCCGGTATACCAGATTACGATGGGATAGTCGGAAAGCTCAACCGAAGCATCGGGCTTTGCTTTTTTATCCCACACGTCGTAGACCGTGCAGCAGAGATCCAGCGCTTTCTCGTAAGTGGCAACGTAGTTGGAACCTCCACTGGTGTAATCGTCGTCATCCACTAACAGGACCTCCGGCGGACCTATGTTCGCATCTTTCCCTATATCAGTGCAGTACGCCCCTCCGTTTCCGCAGACCTGAAAGGTGAAATTGACCTTCTTATTGGGAAATTCCGGCGCCACGGTGAATTCAAGCGGATTCCCGTAGTTGTCTGCCGTCCCGCCGGAGAGGATGTCTCCCAAGCCGACGGAATCGACGTCGAACACGATTCCCTCGGTGTCTGCAGATGCCACAACGCCGGCATTGAGAAGATCTGCCCATGAGTTGGAGATGACCAAATAGAGCTCCACCGTCTCTTCCGGCTCTGCGTTGCCGTCTCCATCTCCCCCGGAGGAATCGTTGAAGAAAAGATCATCCACAACTAAGTTCGGCCTCGACCAGGTCACGTCCAGATTGGCGTACATTATCGGGCCTGAACCGGAGATGTTCCACACCGCCACCTGGGTTGGATTATCGCTGTAGTCGCGCGAGCTGGAGGTAGTCGTGTCATCGAAAGCTCTCTTGTCCAAGGCTCCCGGAAAAGGATCATAAACGTCGCCCTTATTATTGCCGAACCCGAAACATCCCTCCAACTGAAACTTCCCGTCCGCCTGCTCCAATGCCGTTTTATAATGGTCACCGCCGGGGTCACCTGGACACCATTCATTGTCGTTAGTAGTCTCCCACACATCCACGTGATAGATTAAGAGACCACTTCCCGGAAGATGGGAGTCGAAACCGGTCTTCTGCCTGTTCTCCACCATAAAGAACTCATGACCCACACCTCCCGACGTCCAGAGACGGTAAGAAATGGGCGAGGTCTCCGCCTGGATGATTTCCTGGTTTATGCGGTTTGACGTCACAATGTCGACACTTGTCCAATTCAGGTACGATTTGGCGTAGGCACTGTGATGTGCCGGCTTTCTTCCACCGTTGTTATAACAGCCGGTCGCCATCACGCTCCAGTTACCCAACCCGTACCCCGGCTCATACCTATCATATTCTTCCCAATTGATGCCCAGGAAGTGCCCCCACTCGTGGCAGAAGACGCCGATATCGATCAACGAGCCGTTTGCGTGCGTCTCCGGCTGCATGGTGTAGGAAGATATCCAGACGCTATCTCTTTCCTGTGCACCGATCCACCAGCGATGCGACCAGATGTCATCCTGACTTCCTGTCTCCTCAGCACCCGGACCAGCATGAACTATCATCAATCCATCTATCCATCCATTGTTATCATAGTCGTAGTCCTGGAAATTTATGTAAGGATCAGCGGCAGCCAACGCGTCCTCAACCAATCCACGGGCATTACGAGGATAGGAGCCGAAACCTTGCGCCCCGGCTACATAGTAGGCGTAGGTCGAGTCCATTCTCACCCATCCCTCCACCCCGCCTTGAGGATCGTGCTGACCGTAGGAGTTCTCCAGGTGATAATCCCTGAAGCTGCCGGTGGAAAAGACGAAACCTTCCGAGAAGAGAAGGGTAGTGAACGTGTCGGGGGTCTGGCTTTGCACGTTATCGCTGAAGTCAACCAGCAGTACCAGAGGCCTTAAGGTTTCCGGTTGGGCGAAACCCTTGGATCTGACTTTGGCCAGCCTGAGAAGCTGGTCCGGAGTCGTGTCGTACATGCCCCGCCGGGCAGCAGACTCCCACCGGTCCACCCACTCCTGCAGCTTCCCCTCTTTTTCGAGCTTCTCCGCCACCTCCCGCGTCAGGGCAACTCCGAGGATGTCCTGATGCCAACTCAGAAAGAGAAGAACGGTTAGGAGAAACGTCGCGACAATCCTATATCTCATGTTCTACTCCATTAGGTTTGCGCAGCAGCAAGTTCTTTGACAAAAACAGGATGCCGTCTGAGCATCCTATTATTATACGAACAATCCCACATCCTGACAACTGTTTTTGACCTTTGTCCCCAAGGGAGAAGGAAAGTGGTTCCCTCTCCCTGGGCGAGACGGTAAGCCCGTGGAAAACCGCATCCCGGCGGCGGCGGGATGTACCCCGCCTTTTCTCCGGGATGTCGGGGTTGTCTTCTGCCGGTCGGTGTTCGGGATGTAGTCCCAAACGCCTCATTACTTGAGCAGGATCATTCTGCGGGTGATCTGGCTCTGGGGGGTCTTCAGGCGGTAGAGATATACACCGGAGGCAACCTTTTCACCCTTCTCATCCGTCCCGTCCCAGATGAACTCATATCTTCCCGGAGAGAGTTCGCCCTCGATTAAGGTCTTCACCAACTGTCCCCGGAGGTTGTAGATTTTCAGTGACGTGCGAATGCTGGAAATCTGCTCCTTTTGTGGAACCAGCGGTTCGTTCTCCCCTCTCGGCTGCTGGGGAGGGGTTAGAAGCTTATATTCCGGACTCAGGTCAAACGCTATGGTAGTGGCAGGATTAAAAGGATTCGGGAAATTCTGACCAAGGGAGAACAGCTCAGGCAAAACGTTCTCTTCGTTTTCTTCCTCTGTGCCGGTGCACATGCAGCCATACTTCACCTGGGCCGCAGTTATGTTGGCCCGGAACTCATCTAAGCCTTCTCCGCCCACGACGGCAAAAGCCACCACGGTGCTATCCTGCGGAGCCAGGGTAAGCGGGCCATAGGAGACCATCTGTGACCAGTCTTTTTTCTCCGAGGTAGAAATCTCAGACTCTTCACCGGTGGCAAATTCCTCACCGATGCTTCTGTAAGCCTGCCCGCCCAATAATTCGAATTTCTCCTCGTCGGAGAATCCATCATACAAGATGAGGGCGTTGTCCACCGGATTTGAAAAACAGGACAATCCGGAGAGCGGAACCACGCTTAAGTATATGTCGTTCTCTTGATCGAATTGGTAATACAGTGACAGAACCGGGTCGAAGCCGATCTCATCGTCGTCCGGCGAGCCTAAGGAGATGTCCCAGTCGAAGAACAATCCCACGAAGGTGCTCTGAAGTGTATTGGCGCCGGTATTCCTTATGTTGTACAGCAGGATCAGATAATCATCGTTGTCCGGATCGCCATAGGCGAAGCTCTTCTGCGTCATCTCCAGGCCCAGGGGATTCTCAGCGCGCGCATCCGAGAACTTGCACAACCCATCCTGGTCCGATACAATCCCGGGGGTCTGGATAGAGAGTTGGCCTTCGGGAAGCGCCTCAAAATCCTGCTGGGGAGTCTTTCCATCTTCTCCCCTGGCGCCGTCCGAAATATGATCCGGGCCACATCCGATCAAGAGCGCCGCCTCATAAAGATGATTTTCCCCGCCGCGGGGATAAACCCATCCTTTTCCCCCTAAGGGATTGAAGGACTTGTCAGCCAAACCATACTGCCCGAAATTAGACAGTGTGAAAATGAAATCGCCTACGTCGTGATCGCCGATGGAGAAAGGAGGCAGGGAGCCAACGGTTATGGAGAAGCTTACTTCCGAATAATACTCCGGGTGTTGAGCCACAACCCGCAGGGCGAATTTCACCTTTCTTCCCACGGGCATATTCTGGTCAAAGCTCACCTGGAAGGGAGAGTTGGAATTGGACGTTTCCTGGTCCACCTCAACCTCGCCCAGATAGAAGCTGTCTGATGCGATTTGGACCAGTGAATCGGAGGTGGAGAGAATGGCATAAACGCCGTCTGCATCTACTCCGCTGTTCTTTAGCTCCACCACCAGACCAATCTGGTCTCCCGGCCGGGGATCGACTCCCCCCGCAACGTAGAAGTCAGCTAGATACAGGTTTGGCAGATCGGCTTTGGGCAGGATCTCCAGCGCTCTCTTGATGTTTATCAATCCGTGACCGTAGCTGTTATCCTCCCCGGCAGGACCCAAGTCTGCGCACGATTCTAAAAGTGCCTGTTTGATCTGCTCCACCGTGGCATCAGGATTGTATTGTCTCAAAATGGCAACCGCTCCCGACACAAACGGGGCTGCCATGGAGGTTCCACTCATCAGACGGTATTCGCCCTCTTTGTAGCAGGAGTAAATGCCGACCCCCGGGGCACAGACCTCCGGTTTTACGGTCTGGTTGTCGCAGCCGGAGGGACCACGCGAGCTGAACCGGGCCACAGGATAGCCGAAGCTTAAAGCATCGATGGCGCCGACGGAGAAGGAGTTGGTGGGCGAGGATATCCGGTCAGCGGGAATCCTCATGGAGGAAGCGTCCGGGCCCTCGTTTCCCGCAGCGAAGATCACCACCACCCCGGCACTCTCCACGTTGTCTATGGCGTTCCAGAAGGTCTGGTCACATGGAGCGAAATATCCCGGAGGGACGCCCCAGGAGTTGTTGATTACGTCCGGAACGTCGTCGATGGTCCCCGGATCACCATCCGGATCCACTGCCCATTGGAAGGCAGCCAGTATGTTTCCGATAGTTTGGGAGATGGATACGCCCCTGTCTATCACCGCGGCACAGATCCACTGAGCATCAAACGCCACCCCGATGGTGTCACCATCCGAAATTCCCGCCATGACACCCATGGTATGAGTTCCGTGTCCTCTGCCATCCTCTGGAAAATTCGAGCCGAAGGGATCGAGCCAGCTATCAGAGGGTGAACCGCCGTTATTGCCTCGCCAGTTTGAGAGCAGTGCCGGATGGTCTCCATCCACACCGGTGTCGAAGCTGCACACCAGTCGCCCACATCCCGTGTATCCCATCCCCCAGGCTCCCCGGGCGCCGATGGCAGACAGGATTTTTTCCCTTTCCACACTGTTTCCGCTGGACTTCTCGATGGATACCGGCTCAACCAGCGTAATGGGGTAGTTCTCATAGAGAGCCTCGACTCCCGGAAATGGGGCGATTCTTTTGATCTCATCCCCGGTGGCGGTCACCAGGATGGCATTGGATATCCAGAAGGGTTTGAAATCTCTAACGCTTCCATCAAGAAACCTCTGATTCAGATAATCGATCAACTGCGATTGAGAGCTTGTTGCCCTGTCTTTCAGTGCTCCCAACACTCTCTGGTGTCTCACCTTCCTGGTAGCTTTATGAAGATTGAGCTTGGAGCTCAATTGAACCGTGTTGGCCTGCTCTTTCATCACCACTAAGCATGTAGCAGATTCATCTGCCTTCAGGTCGCTCAGTTTCAGTGCAAGATCCGGGCTGATCTCGCCACCGAAGACGACAAAGCTCCGGAAGAAAAAGAAGAGTAACAGAAAAAAGAAGACTATCTTTCTAAGTTTGGTCGACATCCTTTGCTCCCTGGCTTTTTTTCACTTATGCTTTAAAGCAAAGCTTCTGCCGCCAAACTGTAAGCATGGTCAGGGCGCTACTGGATGGCCGTTCTGCAAGCTCGACACCATGGGAATGAGATTACTTCGTTGATTTACAGGAGGTTAGCCAAACGGAGAGACTGGCCGATTCTTATACACCCGCAACTTCCGAATCGAAAATTACGTCACCGCAGGTAAAAGGATTTCACATTATCTGCAAGTCGGTTCACGCTCCCGACCTGCGGGGTCTTGATGTAGCCAGTAAGAGGAAAGCAACTATTCCGGCAAAGAGCAGCACCGTTCCGAAGCCGAACGTGATCCTCAGCCCGAATTTTATGGCTATGACTCCAATGCAGAGACCAGCCAGAACTTCACCCGTTGAGCCCACCAGGCTCTGAAAGGAGAGCAGCGTAGCCCTCTGGGCCGAGGGGATGCGCTTGTTATACAAATCCAGGAAGATAGGCTCTTTAAAGTTCACGAAGGAGTGGAGCAGGATGAAGAGTATGACCGCCAAAACAGGAGAGCCGGCCAGAGCAAGAGCCAGCAGACTCACCAGAAAGAGAGATTCAAGTATGAAGAGAGATGAGATCTCACGTTTGAACTTCCCTGAAAGGGCGGTGACTTTGTCAATGAGGAGAATGGTCAGGACGAAGGCTATAGCCACAATCCAGCCAAAGTATTGAGTGGGTATGGAGAGGTTCTCATCGAAATGAACCTGCCAGAACTGGGAGATGGTTTCGAAGGCGAACCCGGAGAAGAGGAGGAGTATTAGCAGGGCGAGAATGAGTCTTTGCGACTTCAAAACACTAATGCTCTGCTTGACAGTCTCCGATAACCTGGGCTTTGCTTTCTCCGAGGTCTTCCTTTCCGACCAGTATTTCTCCTTCATCTTCATGATCAGAAAGAGGCAGAGAATGATAAACAGTGCGGTGAAGGGCACCCAGACCAATTTCATGTTGAGCGAAGCTAAATATCCCCCCAGGATCAGCCCCAGGAGGTTGCCTGCGCTCTTGAACTTGGTCCCCGCCGCAAAGGCCGATTTCACCTTTTCTTCCTTGCCTTCATGCTTCAACGAATCAACCAGCCAAGCCTCCAAAGCTCCTGATCTGAGCGTCTCTCCCAGCCCGGCGACGATCTCGGCCACGATGAACCCAGCCAGGAAGGGAAAGAAGATAAAGACGAATCCTGCAATCAGGGAAAAGACGGCGGAAAGGACGACCGAGATTCTTCTTCCGTACATATCCGCCACCAGCCCGGTGGGTATCTCAAAAAGCAGGATGGATGCTTCGAAGGTTGCCGCCAGCAGGGCGATTTCAAAGAGGTTTATCTGATAATGCCGGAAATACAGAACATAGACCGGAAGTATGGTTCCGAAGGCGAGGGCGATCAGAAACCTTGTTGCCGAGTATATGCGAACTGTGTCTTTCACGTTCACCTAAGTATCTGGAGGTTGATCCGTTCAGCTAATCCGGATGCGCCAAAAAGGTGCATCAGAGAGGAGAATTATAAGAGCTTTTTCTGAAGTGTCAAGCCCCGGGGACGGGTTCTGCGACTTCGCCTTGGTTCGCCTGACGGTTCGACTTTGCTCACCGTCCTGAGCTTGTCGAAGGAAGGCGAACACTCCAGGGAGCCTCTCCGCTGCAGATTCTACGATCTTTGTCTCCCTTTTTCTGCAAAGTGTGGCCCGGGGAACCAAAAAGTTGGTTGCGATGAGAATGTAGGAAGCTAAGTTGGTTCGGGAATTAGAATTCCCGATTCGCGTTCGTGCGGTCAGACGACCGCCCGTCTGGGCGGGTCACCAGGATTCCCCGGACGGGGAAAAATCCCCCGCCAAAGGCGGGATCTTGACGACAATTCCCGCACGAACAAGAAGATTTTTCAACAGTCCCTAAACCCCTGCTCTGGCAGAGGTGGAATCAGGGGGGTGAGTGGTAGTGGGTAGGTGGGGAACTCTGTGACAATCACTCTATCCGAGTAATCTCGAAGACCACCGGGTTGTCAGGATCGGGGCAGCAGAGGCGGCATGTTCCCTCTTTCTTCTCCCAGGGAATGTTGCCCCCGAATCTCAAAGCAGTGACGAAGGGAAGAATGGAGTAATAGGCCCAGTGGCAGAAGTTCGGCGGTGGCATACGTTCAAAAACGAATTCATCCCCCACCTTCAAACCGTCAGGGCATGTGCCCTTTTCCAAAATCTTTACGACCCTTACCTTGATCTTGTGTTTTTTCATGTTCGGAAGTTGGCTAGGAGTTACGGGACAAAACCGTCGGGGAAGATGCCCGACCTACTGCGAACTAAAACCTTCTTACCAGCTGAATCTGGACGAACTCGCCTCCATTGTCGAAATCGAATTCCAGCGTCGCGTTTCTCTCTCTGAGAATCCGTGCATTCTGCCTCTTAACGGCGAGAGGAGCTCCCACGATATCATAAACCCATGAACCAGCAACGAGAACTAGTCCGGTAACACCGCAGGCATATTCAAGGCTGCCATCACTGTTACGGCCTCCATTGAGTGTATCCCCGTTGCCTTCAAGGCCCTGATCGCCGGTTGCGCCGAGAAGCAGCAAAGCACCTACCACCATGGCACCCATTAAGATCATCGCGGTGCCCTCTTTTCCCGCATACAAATGTCCCGCTCCGCGCAAGGCAATTCCTGGATATACCGCTATACCCAGAGCCAAGTATGGATTTTTCAGTTTTACGGCTCGGGTTCTCCAACTGCGAATCGAATCAGCTCTTGGGATTGCCGTTGAATCTTCCACCTGTTGGGCGAGCAGAAAACCAACGCTCTGCGGCGACAGGCTCGTCGAGGCACTGAGAGAGACATAAGTTTGGATATCGTGCGTCGAGGGATATGAGTATACCCAGGGAGATACTACGAGTAGAATTCCGAACGCAATCGACCTGGTCGCGAATCTGTTCATTAGTCTTTCAGGGCCCTTAGGTTTTTCTCTCTTTCTTCTTCGCCGCCGGGAATAGAATGTTATTCAGAATCAACCGGTATCCCGGAGAGCTTTTATGCAGGCTTAGATCCGTGGGCGGATCTCCTACCATGTGCTGGTAATCCTCGGGATCGTGTCCTCCGTAAAAGGTCCAGGTACCCCTGCCTATATTTCCATGAATGTATTTGACCTCATCTTTTCCTTCGGTCTCTCCCAGGATGGTAACGTACTTTTTCAACAGGCTTTTTCTGTAAGCTGTGTTCTGCCCCATGAATCCCTTCACCACCGAAACATGATTCTGCACCAGCATGGTGGGTACCGGGTCAAGCTTGGCGGAAAAATCGAAAAGGGTGAAGTAGTCCGACTCTAAACCCATCCGGGCGGCCACCTTTTCGGGCCCAGTGTCTATGTTGGAGTGTTCATACTTGTTGGCATCGGTCGACACCTCGAAGTCGGTGAAGGCCAGACACTTCGAATAATCGAGTCTCTCCGGCCAATCGGGGTCCATGGGGTCGCCGTCCAGCTCCTGGGGAACGATATCCACCCCCTCGGCTGCAAAGGCGATATCCAGCGTCTCGGTGGCGGAGCACATGGCGAAGAGGAATCCTCCCCGGGCCGCGTAGTCCTTGATGGCCCGGGCAACCATCTTCTTTTCATCCGACACCTTCCTGAATCCCAGTTTCCTGGCCATGAGCTCGGAGGTGGCCACCTCCTGCTTGTACCAGAGGGCGTTTCTGAAGGAACGATAGAACTTCCCATACTGCCCGGTAAAATCCTCGTGGTGCAGATGAAGCCAGTCGTACTTCTCCAGCTCACCTCTTAAGACCTCCTCATCCCACAGAGTGGTATAGGGTATCTCCGCATAGGCCAAGGCCAGGGTGACCGCGTCATCCCAGGGCTCCTTGGTAGGTGGGGAGTAGATGGCGATAGCCGGCGCCTTCTCCAAGAGCACCATCTCCATGTTGTTCTGCTCGATCTCTCTATAGATGGTTGCAGCCTGGGAGATATCCACCAGGCTGAAGGCCACGCCTCTGAGCCTGCAAACATCGACCAGCGCCTCGCTGGCATCGGCCATAAACGACCCACCACGGTAGTTTAGAAGCCACTCCACGTTGTATCCCTGCTCCAAGGCCCAGTAAGCCACCCCATAAGCCTTCAGGTGATCGGTCTGGGCAAGGTCCATGTGGATTAGAATCTTGTCAGCCCGGGAGACTGAAAAAGAAAGAAGAAGGACAAGACAAAAT
>JBAUFO010000105.1:0-1874 GCA_049679185.1 Candidatus Zixiibacteriota bacterium | reverse complement strand
GGTGAAGGGGATGATCCGGCTGCCCAGTTCTTTCCTGAGAAAGCTGGCGACCGGCTGGCCGATCCCGGTGGCGTCCACCAGCACCCTCTGACACTTCCACCTCTTAATGGCCTCTACCATGGAAGCGTAGAGCTGGCTGTGGGGTGTGCCTGTCCAGCGGTAGTGCTCGACAACCTTCAGGACCGGCTCGGCGAGGGACGCAGTGGCTCTCTCTGGGGTGTCCACCTCGGCAATGGTGATTACTGTGGAGTCGAGCTTCTGCCTGGTTGCTGCCAGAGCCTGCTCCTTTGTCTCCTCCCTCTCTCCTGCCAGGTCGATGCCGGCGATGTAGACTTTGCCCTCCTCGGGGTCCTGGCGTCTCTCGTGTGTGCCGTGCATGGAGACGATTTGCTGGCGGGTGAGAAAGCCTCCTCCGCCTCTGATGGGGAGGAGGAGGTATTGAGTGCGGAAGAGAGGGTGGTCCTCGCCGAGGCGTTGCCTCTCCCCCTCTACAAACCGCTTGTAGTCCTCGTTGTGCCGGGCCACCTCCTGCCAGTCGAACCGGAAGTGTCGTTTTATGCGGTCCTTCTTTTCGAGCTCAAGGTTGGTGAGCTTGACTTCCTCTAGCAAGGTAGTGTCGTCCCAGGTGGTGCCATAGTGGACAGTGGTGGCGTTGGAGGCTGAGCCCATGGGGCGGAACTCCTTCGTGTACTTTTCCTTGCTGACGTCCTGTGATTCGTCAATTTCCATGAGAATGTCGACGGTGTGGCCGACTACGGATGATGACTCCTCGGCCGACAGGAACACGGCACGGGCGTTGCCCAGGACGATCATGTATCCCATCTCGGTATGATAGATGCCGTTGAATCCGAATTCATCGAGCCTTTCCTTGAGGCGCTGCATCGAGATAATGGTCTGCGGTTTGAAGGTGGGAGAACACTTTATGAGGTTGCCTCCCTGCGCCATGAAGAGGGTGAGCAGAAGTAGTTCAAGGTGGGCTGAGAGCTCATTCTTTCCGCCCTGGCGGGCGATCTCGACGGAGAGGGTAAGGCCTCTGCGGTACTGGATGCTGTCCAGGACGGCGCGGGCGACCTGGGCCTGGTAGGGTCTGAGTTTCATTTCCTGGCTATTCCTGTTCCTATGCCTATGCCCAGAGGAAAGGCAACGTCGGCCAGGACCTTGTGGATGGCCTCCTTGAGGGACTTCTTCTGTTCTTTAGATATCTGGTAGCGGGTCCTGATCAGGCGGGCGATGGTGTTGGCTGCTTCCAGCTGAAGGTCGATCCTTTCCGGCTCATGCTCGGCCAGCTCCTTAAGCTTGATCCGAAGGAAGGCGATCTCCTGGTCGATGCCTTCAATAAGGGATGCTTCTTCCAGGTCGACCTTTTCAGCCTCGGTCAGGGCGTGGCTGTAGAAGCCGTGCTTACGAGCGTTTTGGTTGCCTTTTGGGGCGCCTCTTTTTGCCATTCTCCTCAACCTTGGCTTTTACCAAGCCGTAGACCAGAACGTGGGCGGCCAGGTCATAGTGGTGGTTCTCCAGGGCGTACTTCAATATTTTCATTTGGTACCTCCGCTTGGTTGTTGTTCCAACGGGCCAGGATCTGCCGGAGCGCAGGGGTGTGATCGCGGCGCTTTTGAGCGACAAAGCTGTCGGTGGAATAGAGCAAGGCCTGGAGGTTAAACCACCGGGCCTGGTCGAGGATGACAGTGGGCTTGCCTCTGTCCAGCCAGTGCTTGAGAAGAGCCTGCGTCTCCTCCGGAGTCAGCTCGCCATCCGGCATAGTCATCGTACCTTCGTGTGCGGAGAGCTCCTGGTGACAGGTTCCACCCGGCAAGAGTGCATGTGTCCGGTGGAGGTTCTGGTGCTGTCATGCCTGTTCGCGGGCGGTGCTGGGG
>JBAUFO010000104.1:0-10082 GCA_049679185.1 Candidatus Zixiibacteriota bacterium | reverse complement strand
CTCACCAATCGTGCCTCGGTGCTGAGGGGAAAGTTCGTATTGACCCCGAGCAAGAGAAGCATACCATTTGCCGAAGGTTTCCCAGGAATCTGTTGATCCTTTATACCCCGCCAGATCGAACTCCACTGGCGCGAAAAGAACCGCCATCAGGTGGTCCTCTTCTGGCGGCATTTTCTTCTCCGGTTGGAAGGGGGGCAGATCGGTGAGTTCAAAGATCAGGTGCCGCTTCCCCTTGGCTCTCTCTTCGACCGGATCGACGTTAAGATTGTGCGGGCGCATTCTGAAGGCAAAGTCCTCAGGAACTGTCAACTTGTAGACCGAGCGTCTTACCGGAATCTCCATCTGCGGAGACCAATCCTGCCAGAAAAACAGACTCTTAAACTTCACCTCGTAGCTGTATTCCAGTATGTATGGGAATTTGGTCGAACTCAGGTTAGAATGCCTGATGGTGTTGTCCGAGTAGAGAACGAAAGGGGCATAGGGTGACCCCTCTGTTATATCATCTTTGCTTAGCTTCTTGATCACTCTGCCCTCCAGGTCTCTGATCTCAGCTTCGATCTTGTCAACTTTGACGAATCTATTCTGGTGGACGCCGACGGAGCCATATTCTCGACCCTGGTGGTCGTTAATTTGAAAGATTCGCCGGACGCGAAGCGTAGCTTTGTTCTTGTTTTTGACCACGAATTCCCTGCTGTCGAGCTTGCAGATAGCCCCCTTCTCGACGGTACGCCCGGCATGCGACGTTTGAGCGGTCGCTGGCAAAGGTATGTTTGAGACCAGGTAGCCGATCAGAGGTATAATCACCACCGGCCACACTGCAGAGCGGGACGCTCTCAGGCCAGGTGACGACATTTCATTGACGGCGTCCAATTCAGGGTTCTCCTTTAGTTCTGACTTGTGTCTTCGGTTCCGGGCTTCACTCACGTTTCCTGGTAAGGATCATCTGCAGCTGATCGGCGCTCACCACCTCCTGATGGAAACTGCGGAGTTCCTCGTATAGCTCAGCCGGGAAAAGCCACTGGGTCAGGGTAAGCTGGCGATAGCATTTCAACAGGTCCCCCTCCATGGAGAACCTCTTGATGAATTCTGCGCCGGGAATTTCCCTATAAACGTCTTCCGGCAATTCCCCAGCCTCGAATCCTTCCGGAATGGAGAACTCGGTCTCCTCCACCTTGGTGAGAGGGTACGGGAAGTTCACCGGCAGCTTGCGCTCCTCATCCGTGAAAGGATTTGACTCGAGCCGTGCAAGGAGCGTCGGGTTGAAATACATGTTTTCTCCCACGACTTGAGTAAAGTGAGGAGCTGACAAGGTGAAGCTTATCTGCAGAGCTTTCTCCACGCTGTCCAGGGCGGTGTACCTAACGTCGCTGAAGGAGCCCGTCGGAATTGAGAGCAGGGCCTTCTCTTCAACGAACTTATCTTTGCCCTTCTCCGCCACCTGCTTCCGGGCGTAGATGCCACAATACCCCTGGCAAGCAATAGCGCTGCTGCAGGCGAGCCCGCCATCCTCCAGTATATTACACCTGGTGACGACGTGCTCTATGCTATTGCCCTGTGGAGGATGGATTTCGGCCAGACCGCTTCTCTCGCCGTCAAGCAGCAGCCCATGATTCACCAGATCGTTGGCCGGCAGAAACCTGAAAGGACAGGATCGGTCAACCGCATCCAGGAGCAATCCGCCGTCTGCGAGTTCGACGTATGCTATCAGGTGATTGAACTGCAAAAGGCCAGGAAGGTTGGACAGCGTCTTCCCGTAATCCCGGGTTCCAATCAGCATCGGATGCGTTTCGATCCCGATGCCTTCCAAGAGATGTATGAGAAAGAGATTCTTCTCCAATGCGGTACCTTCTGATTCCGGCAGAATGGTCTTTAGATAGGAGTCGTCGAAGTTGACAATTCCTCTCTCCCCGTTCCAGGCAACGTCTTGGCGCACGTAGTTGTAGATCGCTGCCACTTTTCCGGAATCTGTGGGCTCATGTCGCGTCAACTCCTTTGCCTTCTCATGAACCTGGCGTTTGCCGCGGTTGAAGCGCCCGTAGAAATCATCCATCAGCTCACCTATCTCCTTCCAGGCCTTGACCGGATCCCGGGTTTTTGAATCGGCGGTGAGGGGACTGATTCGCTCGAAGTAGATGGCGGTGAGATGATCCCGGACGCAGTCAACAAAGGCTTCCTCGTCCAAAGGAGGGATATTCTGAAGTGTCCAGGTATAGTGCTTCGATATGGGCCCCTTGTCTGTCGCCGCTTCTATCTTTGCGTCTCGTGGGTTCACCAGGTTATAAGTATATGCCCATCCCGGCTCGATTTCCACGCTTACTTGTGATACCTTGGTATGAATCTGGTCCTGAAAATACCAGGGACCTAAAACGTAGGTATACTGGCTCCTCTTCTGGTAGCGATACTCGAAGACGCAGCCTTCCTCGATCCCGGGAAGCGTGAAGGCCACCTCATCCCAGTCTGTGCCCTTTCTGGTAAAGACCTGGTTCTTCTCTAACTTCATCTTCCTGCCGTCTGGCGTGAAGGTGTACCCCTCAACCTTTGTGACTTTTTCTCCGTGGAGGAAAGGGATGGAGATGCTCGCGTGCTCAACGCCCTGTTTGGTAAAGACTTTCACTCTGGTGTGCCTCTCCAGAGTGACAGGGGCGAGGTAGCCGAAGAGATACTTCCCTTTGTCGAATAGGATGGCCGCGTCCGCGTCAGGATCCTCGGCAATGGTGGCCAGATTCAATTCCTCCTGGCCGATCTTTCCCCAGTCCTGAGAGCAAGACGCTCCTCCGCAGAAGGCGGTTATTACCAAGACGAAAACAGGAACAAGGGTTTTCAGCTTTAAAGCTTGCATCTTTGGGGGCCAGCATTCTCGCAGAATCGGACGCGTCCGGTTCGAGTGGCTATCATTCCCTTGATGTTCTTTACATTGGCTTTCACTCAATTATACACAATCAAGAATTCATAGTCAACCAAGTTTTTTGTCTGCTCTTGAGAACCGACCGTTTTTATCTGTTGACAAATCTCCGCCTTTCCGATATTATAGCAAACGACTGAACCGACTGGGGGTAAGTTGATTGATCCGGTACAAAAAGGAGGAGCTTTTTGATGAAGAGCAAATGGATACATGTGGTTCTCGTGGTTTTGATTGCCGTGGTCTCGATTCTGATTTTCTACAAAACCTCCCGGTTCGATTTCATCACAGATGATTGGCGCTTGATCTACGATAAGAAGGACTTCATCGAGGACGCCAGCAATCTCAAGACGGTATTCACCGAGCCTTTCCCGGCGGAGACCTACGAGCCTCTTCCTTTCTATAGACCTATGGTTACCATGGTCAATTTCGTTAACCACCATGTCCTGGGGAAGACCACGTTTGGATATCACGTAGTCAACCTCGGTTTTCACGCCTTGAATGCCATCCTCTTGTATTTTTTGATTTTTCTCCTTTTCAAAAGGGAGCTTTTGGCACTTTTGAGCGCGCTTTTCTTTTCGGCTCATCCTATTCATACCAACTCCGTCGTCTGGATTTCCGGAAGAACGGATCTAATCGCCTGTTTCTTCGTCCTTGTTACCTTGATCCTTTTCTTCAAGAGAAAAGACCACGTCGGCACCTGGAGATTTATTCTGTCTGCAGGCGCCCTTGTCACCTACCTGCTGGCACTGTTCTCCAAGGAGATGGCGCTGGCCTTGCCTCTGTTTCTGTTTATGTGGGACTATATATCTGAGAGAGATTCGATCAGGAAGAAGATCATTCCGTACGTGCCGTTTTTGGTCGTGACCATACTGTATCTTGTCCTGAGAATAGCCGTTATCGGCAATCTGGGAGCGGGTGAGTCTTACACCTCCGCCAATTTGTTCCAGAGATTTCTGACTGCCTTCGCCATATATTTCTATTACTTCAAGAAGTTCATCTTTCCCCTGTATCTGAATTTCTCCCCCAGAGTTCTGACCATCACTTCGATATTCAGCCTGAAATTCTGGGGAGCCCTGATGTTCTTCGCCCTGGTTTGCGGTTTCGGACTCTCGCTGCGGAGAATCACAAAGGAGGTTTCCTTCGGAATATTCTGGATTCTTGTTGCTCTGGTTCCGGTTCTGAATTTGGTCCCCCTCCACGCCTCGGTGAGAGAGTGGTGGGCATATATTCCCTCCATCGGTTTCTGTTTGATTCTGGGGAGGATCGCCGAGGTTGCAGTGGGCTGGGATAGAAAGCTACTTGAGATCAAATTGCCAAAACGGAAAGCCGAAAGGGAAGGTTTGCCTGAAGGCGAGGCGACCATTCCGGAGACAACCGAGCCGGGGTTGGAAGGAGAAGAGATCCCGGAGAAGAGAAGATTCAAGTTTCCCGAAAAGGTCGTCGTAAGAGCCGGTCACGCGCTCTCCTTGTTCTTTGCGCTGCTCCTTTTGTTCTATGCCTTCACTGTCCAAAGCAGAGCCAGGATATTCAGGAAGGACTACTATCTCTGGACCAACACCTCCAAGACGGCCCCCTATGACGCCAGGGCGCATAACAACCTGGGAAACATCCTCAAGAGAAAAAACGTACCACGGTGGGCCAAGATGTCATTCCGGAAAGCTGTCCAGGCAGACCCCACCTTCGCGGAAGCGCACTACAATTTTTCGACCGCGCTGGAGATGAGCGGCCAGGACGATTCAGCTTTGGTCCACGCCAAGGAGGCGGTGAAGCTCGATCCGGATTATGTTGAGGCTTTCAATAATCTGGGCATCATCTACGGGAAAAGGGCCGAATACGACTCTGCCATAGCAGCTTTCGAATGTGTGCTTGAGTTGGATTCGACACATTTTTCGGCCGCGAAGAATTTAGGCATACTCTACTCAGATATGGAGGAATTTCCGCAGGCGCTGAGGTATTTCGAAATGGCTCTGGAGATTGCCCCCAATGATGCGGAAGCCGAGGCCGTAAAAAACGAGATCAGCCAAATCCGGGTACGCGGTTATCGATAGCCAATGGGTCTTTATTTTCTTGATCCGTTCGCCTTGTCTTTGAAAAAGCCGGATGATTAACCTGACTTAAGGGGAGCCTGATAGGTTCAGTAGATAAAGAGAAAAGAACCTCAGCTCCTCCCTGAACTCGCCGTAAAAAGACGCTTTTCTGAAAGAAAAGCGGACGGAAAGTTCAAACGGTGAGATATAACACAAGACCAGAGCTGGATCGCAACATGTCGACTCGTAGCTGCTTGAGAAAGGAATTAGAGAATAGGGAAGAGGAATTCTTGGCTCCCTATGCCGTGAAAAGCCGGCAGAGCAAGGGGAGAATGCACGCTGAGAAAGATCACCCCTACCGAACAAAGTTTCAAAGAGACAGGGATCGAATAATACATTCCACCGCCTTCCGCAGATTGGAGTACAAGACGCAGGTTTTCGTCAATCACGAGGGGGATCACTATCGCACCAGGCTGACCCATACCCTGGAGGTGGCCCAGATCTCCCGGTCCATTGCCAGAGCCTTAAACGTCAACGAGGATTTAGCCGAGGCCATCGCCTTAGTTCACGACGTGGGCCATACACCCTTCGGGCACGCCGGGGAAGAGACGTTGAATCAAATAATGAAAGATCACGGGGGTTTCGAACACAATCGCCAAACCTTGAGGGTGGTGGATTTGCTGGAGGAGAGATATCCTGATTTTCCCGGACTGAATCTCACCTATGAGGTGAGAGAAGGGATAATGAAGCACCAGACCCTTTACGACCATCCTCTCCCTGTGGATTTCAATCCTGCCGAAAAGGCGACCCTGGAATGTCAGCTGGTGAGTCTGGCAGACGAGATAGCCTATCACTGCCATGATATCGATGACGGCCTGGCGTCCTTTGTCTTAAAAGAGGAGGAACTGAATCAGGTCGAACTGTGGGGCGACCTGGTCAGAGGCCTGAAAAAGCGACATGATGATCTTTCGCCCTCTCAGAGAAGACATCAAATGGTGCGGATGCTGATCGACTTCGAGGTCTCCGATTTGATTGAAGAAACGAGCCAGAAGATAAAAGAACACCGGGTGAAGTCGCTTGAGGATGTAAGAGGCGCCAAAGAGAACACCGTGCAGTTCTCCGAGACCAGCCGGAAGCTGAATCGGCAACTGAAGGACTTTCTGTTCGATAAGATGTACCGGCATTACCGCATGATCCGTATGGCCGACAAGGCCAGGAGGATCATCGTCCGGCTTTTTGAGGTATATCTGGAAAACTCCGATCAACTTCCTCCCTCGTTCCGGCAGCAACTCAAGGACGAGAACAAGATGCAGTTGATCTGTGACTACATCGCCGGAATGACTGACCGGTTCGCCCTGCAGGAATACAAGAAACTCTTCGATCCCTTCGAAAGAGTGTGAGCCACCCGCCTATAGCCCTCTCCCCAGCGGGGAGAGGGAAAACGTAAACAGCTACCGCCAATGACGAAAGGAATAGGGTGAGGGGGCTCTGTTTTTGTGAGAAGTAAACTGCTGACGCAACCTTCGACAGCTTGTAGGTTAGGAGCCTGCGGCTCTCGACCTACCGGCTGGACTTGGGGGACATGGGGGACGTGGGGGACATGGGGATGGCTATTTTTCATTTTTTTCATCGTCAGAAAAGGTATTTTGAGAATGGTTCGAGGCTGACCACAAGTGCTTCGAAACTCAGCATAAATGCTTCGAAGCTCACCATAAAAGAAGTTGGTCATCCCAGATGAGCTTTTTTTGTCAAGCAGGCTGCGCCATGCTTGACCTACGAGGTGTGCGTCAGACGATGTATCTTGAGGGAGGCGTCCGTTACCAACAAGAGGGTCACAATCAACCCTTCGACAAAGCTCAGGGTCTATTCTTGGATGAGGCTGAGGCTTGGGGTCGATTGGATGGTTCATGTCGAATCTCTTTTCCGCATATTTAGGAGAGCATTCAATTGTCTGCGAGACGCGCTGGAAATAAGATATGCTCTCTATACATACTCGAGCTATCTCCATCACCACAGAAGTTGTGGTGTATTTGTTCTTGGGGGTAGAACAGGCTACTGGGTTGGTGCGGGCGGGGGTTCAACCCCCGCCCGAGCTGGGGTTCAAGTGAGCGCAAGCGGTGGGGCAACCGGGGTGAGACCGCCGCCAAGTCGGGAGATCTGGCGGGCACAGAAGAATCAGAGGGTTATTTTGCGGGGTTCTTTCTCAATTCTTCCAACTCCCCATCTCTGCGATGATACCCGGTCTCCTTAATTAGCCACTCCGCTTCTTTGAAATGCTCCTTAAACCTCACTAACATCTCCTCTTTTGTCAAGCTCAAGGTCTCACCATTTTCAATTATCTGATAATCTTTAGCTGATAGCTGCTCTTTGATATTGCGGCATACCTCCAGGTGATAATCCGTAAGGAATAATCTCATCTGCCCGTATTCTGCAATTTCCCTAACTTCATCAAGGTCGGCCCAGGATTTGAGGAAATCTTTTTGATGCCTAAAAAGGGTTGCACGGGCAAGCAATCCCCAAGGCAAATTGTGCTGTGTCCCGGCTTCCCGCAAACCATCAACCGCTTGATTCAGATAATTCTCTGCTTCGCCTAAGCTCAGCACAAGTGCTTCAGAAAAACTAGATGACTCATCAACAGCTTGAAGCATTAAGGCTTTGCCGATTGTGAGTTTGTCGAGGGCAATAGACAAGAGGTTTCTAACCCATTTAATTGTTGTTCGCGCCCTCTCCAGCACCTCCTGATATTTCCCCGTAGAAAGCAGCAAATCACAGAATCGAAAACCCCACAAAGAATAGAGATAGAGAGATTCAGGCTGTCTCTTTTTCTGCATATTCTCAGCTTCAAAAAACAGTTTTTCCGCAGCTTTGTTTTTTGCTGCCTGGTGCAAAGCATCTGCTTGAGTAGTACGCCTACTTTCCATTTCGAAACCATCGCCGCTGCGGTCCGCAAACGTCACACACTGCGCGCCATATTTCTGTGCAGATGCCACGTCACCAAGCGTGAGATACAGTTCGCTGAGGTTGCTGGCAGCTATTGCTGAGTTGCTCCAGTCTTCATTCTTTGATTGGATTTCCAGCGCTGCCTTCATTGGCTGAGCAGCTTCAGAAAGCCTTCCCACCGCGCGGAGAGCAGAGCCTGCCCAGTTTAGGATTGCGGCTTTGTGATCTTCTCTCAGACCTGAAGCAGGTTGATCCCATGGCGATTCAAAGAAATTAGATAAACAGGAGAGATTTGCTCCGAAGGCTCCTAATTTCTTCGCACTATAGTGCTCGTGTCCACGTTGTGTGCGCGTATACCAAATCTCATAAAGTGCCTCTTGACGTTTTCCTGCCAGGCAGCCATGCATCACTGCCGCAAAAAGCGGCTCCATCTCTTCAAGCGTGTCCGGCAATTCTTTCTCCGGTAGGCTTTTATAATATTCATACAATCTTCCATGCGCCTGTTTCCAAGCATCGGAGTTCTGCTGGTTTAGTTTTTCGCCAAAGTGTTCACGGATTAAGGGGTGGCAGTCGAGGGTGTCGGGTCGGTGTTCACTCTTCTTGAGAAGGAGTTTATGTTCCCTGAGATTTTCTAATGTTGTCAACCAGCCGCTGCCGGTCGTATCTGTGATTTGATCAGAAAAGCCAGGAATGCGTTTGCCACGAATTATCGCATTTACAGCGTCAATAGGAACAGGGCGGTCAAAAAGCCCCAGTATTGAAAGAAGCTGAAATTCAGCCGATGCGCTGCCAAAGTGGTTTGCAAACGCCTCAATGATGCGGCGGGCGTGCTTTCCCTTCTCCTCAGGAATCACCAAATCTGGGATGCTGTTTGCTTTCTCCAGCAGCGGGTCCTTGAAAATATGAAGGTATTCCGCGAGTAGATTTATGGCTAAAGCATGGTTGCCAAATTGCCGTACAATATGTTCCAGCTCTTCTTCAGAACCGAGAATGCGCCGGGTCTCCAGTAGTTTTCTGCCAGCCTCATCAGATATCTGTTCAAGGTCTAGCTGGTTTGTCTTTTTTGTGTAGCGGTCAAGCTCTGGCACATGTTCACGGGTCGTTATTACGCAGAGTCCTTTATTGTATTTTGCCAGTTCTGTGACGAGTGTTGTTAGGGCAGGATCCTTTATTTTTCCCTTTTCAACTTTTCCGGCAGTTTGCAGAGGCTCAAGCCCATCGAGTATCATCAGGGTTTTGTGGTTATTTATGAGTTTAGCCAGCCGTTTCCCTTTATCCCACGGCGACCCTTTCTTTGGATCTGGGTCTCCGAACCATTCCAAAGCATTACTGATAAACATATCAGCAGAAGTGACCTGTTCTTTTGTTCCCTGGGAATAAAATGACCAGGCATATACTTTTTGGGCGCCACGGTAATTATCCCAGCGCATTTTCTCCACCCATTTCTTAACCAGTGTGGATTTGCCCACGCCGCCGTACGCCACAAATGAGATAACGTTTGTTTTGTCAGAATCCCAGATGTCATTGAGGAGCTTTAGCTCTTTTTGTCTCCCAAAGAGTTCGTATCCTGTTTCCGGAAGACGCAGTATATCTATGTTTGCAGGGTCTAAAGGACTGTATTCTACTTTGGGAGTTTCAGTTTCGATAATTTGGAAGTCTCTTTTTATCTTTGTGATAATTCTATTGAGTTCTGCTTTCCTCTGTTTTGGGTTTGTGAAATCTGCATATGTATAAACTTGTAATTCCAGAGGTAACTCACATTCCTTTAGCATTATAGGTATAATTTTCCCTCGCTCGCCATCGGGATCATTTGTTTGTAGCATAAGGGACTCAAATCCAGTGAATCCACTCTCTATCCAGTCTGGAGTATAAACAAGGATTGTTTTTTCACACTTCTCGATAGCACGTGCCATGTTTCTAATAGATGAGATCCCAACCTCGAAATCCCGATAATCAATATGACAGGAAATCCCATTCTTTTCGAGATTGGCAAGCAGATAATCTCTTACCCATTTTTCGTCTTTATGGCTGTAGCTGATGAATACTGAGGGTTTGCTCATTTGTTTTTCCGAAATATGAAAATGATTCCTGACCTTGTATCTTACCCTTCAGATTGTATATTGTTCTAGACAAAAGAAACAGGCCGGGATGAAGCTTTCTCCTGACCAAGGCCTTGCGAGCCTGATTCGTAGATCAGTTCTCCCGGCCTGTCA
>JBAUFO010000103.1:0-13481 GCA_049679185.1 Candidatus Zixiibacteriota bacterium | reverse complement strand
ATCAGGCTCGCAAGGCCTTGGTCAGGAGAAAGCTTCATCCCGGCCTGTTTCTTTTGTCTAGAACAATATACAATCTGAAGGGTAAGATACAAGGTCAGGAGCCCCGTGCTCCTAAGAACTGCGTTTGCATTGAACGAATCGTGAACCCCTATTGTGCCCCTTAACAGGGGGACGAGATGGGTTTGTCCCCCTGACAAGGGGGAAACAGGGGGTTGGAGAGCTGAGACTATTCATTTGTCAGGTGCTCGGACGAGCCCGTATGGGCGCAGGGCACCTGGCGTACTAGGTCATGGTAGACCCGTTCTGATGAACAGGCCGGGCCACCCGTCCACGAAGCCAAAACCATGGTGAGCAAGAAGACGCCTCGTGAGCCAAAGACACGATCTAGAAGAAGACATTGGGGACAGGTGTGCCTCGTCGTCGCGGTTGTTCTTAATGCCTTCGTGCTTCTCATAAACTTGCATTTGTCGACTCTGGAGGATGAACTTGCCTCCAAGAGGTCACAGGAAGGATACTACATGACAAACAGACAGGCGATAACCAGCGAAATGACCAAGCGCACGCAGCTCCACACAGAGCTCAACCAACTAAAGATGTTGCGTCGATTGACGAGACATCGACTCACTCCACAAGAAAACGAGGCACTCGTGCAGGACGAGAAGGTCCTCCAGCGCAAAATCAGTGCCAGTCTCAGAAAGGCTGCGATCGGGACTTACCTACAGGCAAACGATCCTCCTCCGGGAAAAGACCCTAATAAGATGTTCTCCAACATGACCGACGAAGAGGTCTTGGCTGTGAGCTTCCAGTTGGAAGAACAAGCTTGGCAATACGCCCAGAACCTGAAGACCGAAATGGTGAGGTTGATGGGCGAGGTGTCCTTGTGGAAAAGGTTTCATTCACTTGGTCTCATCCTAAGCACGATCATTCTTGTCGTTGGGAACTTCTTAATCTTTGCGACCTGGGTGTCTGCAGATTACCGTTCGTGAACGACCGCCAGCCGACCAAGGCGGCGTGGTCTCTCCACGATTCAAGTCCGAGGTGCGTGGGGCCCCTGACCTATGAGGTTTTCAGCCCCCCCTGGGAGGGTCTAATATGGGCGGCGGGTGGCCCGGTCTGCTTGCCAGACCGGGTATATCCTAACGGCCGGGTGGCTCGCAGCCAGGCTGTGGGAGAGCAAAGGTTTGAACTCAACCTCAAAAGCCAAATCCACCACAATCTTGAAGGTGATGCAGATAGCTCGAGTGTTATTGAGGAGAGTTATATGCGAGGAAAGAACGCTCATATTCAAAGAATCAAACTTCTTCGATCCCCCTTCTCGCCACTGGCAACTCATGGAGGGATACACCTATCCCCCTAAGTAGGAAGGGGATAAAGGCGAGCACATGATTACACATGATGAAAATTTTTCAAAATGAACATCCGCACATCCCGCAAGTCCCGCATGTCCCGCAAGTCCGGTGCCGATGTCGAGGTATGAACAACTCAACAAAGGAGGCAAGCTCTGATTGCAACCACAGAAGTCTTAGGTCCGCCCCCCGGAGGAGGGTGTGTCGCATCCTTCTAAGGTGTGGCCCCTTTTTCCTCCTGCTTGGGCAGCAGCAAAACGAATCTTAAGTTCTTTCCTCTCATCACAGTGAGCATTATCTGCTCTTTATGCTTTACCTGTTCCACGCTCGCCTTGAAGTCGTCCAGGCCCTTGATCTCGATCTCCTCCACCTTTTTGATCACGTCCCCTTCCTCCAAAAGGGCGGTGCTGGCCACCCCACCCACCTCCACGAAGGAGACCATCACCCCCTCCTTGTCTTGCAGCATATTCTGGCGGTATATGGCGTCGGTGATCTCCGTGACGGTTATGCCCCATTCGGCCTCGAATTCGTCCGCCTTCACCTTGGGCTGCTTGGAGATCTCAATCACAATGGTGGTATCCCTGCCATCTCTGGCGATCTTCAGCCGGACCGGCGCTCCCACCTCGGTCTGCGAGACCAAAACCTGGAACCTGTTCAAATCGTCCTCTTTCTCCGCCGACATCTTCTCTCCTTTGTATTCGATCACAACGTCGCCGGGAAGAAGACCCGCCTTCTGGGCCGGGGAGTCGGCAATGACGTCGGCGATCAGGATTCCCTCCCGCCCCGGATCGCCAAAGTACTTTGCGTAGTCCCGGCTCAAGGGCTGGATGGCCACGCCCAGCCATCCACGCTGGATGGTGCCGCTGGAAAGAAGCTTGTCCTTCACGTCGTTGGCCGTGTTCATGGGAATGGTGAAACCCTGCCCCCGGCCGAAGCCGATGGAGTTTATGCCGATCACCTCGCCTCTCAGATTGACCAAAGGCCCGCCGGACGAGCCAGGATCGATGGCCGCGTCGGTCTGAATGAAATCGTTGATCAATTGGGTCTCCATGGGGAGATTGGCAAGCACCCTCCCCTTGCCGCTGACTATGCCTAACGAGACGGTGCGGTCGAACCCGTAGGGGTTGCCCACCGCAATCACCCACTCTCCCACCTGGACCTCATCGGAGTTACCCAGCTTTGCCACGAAAAGCTCCTCTTCGGTTACTATCTTGATTAAGGCTAAATCGGTCTGCTTGTCGGTCCCGATGATCTCAGCCGGATATTCGAGCTTGCTGTGAAGGGTCACGGTTACGCTCTTGGCGTCATCCACCACGTGATCGTTGGTGAGAATGAACCCTTCCCTGTCCACAACCAACCCGGAGGCCATCGATTTGTATTTTATCTGGCCGGTCTTTTTCACCACCTCGATGTGCACCACCGCGGGTTTGATGGCGTCCGATACTGAGATGATGGTTCTCTGCAGATCATCGAAAAGCTTGAGGGTCTTCTGATCGTCCTTGGCAGCGACAGGCGCGGGGTTGATCACATTCAGGAAAAAACAGAAAAATACAGAGGAGACACAGATCATGAGAATCAGCTTCTTCATACTTCCTCCCGGCGAATTCGAACCTTTTTGTTAAAAACGCTAAATCTGACTCATTCTTTATACGGAGTCATTATATGAATCGGCAACCTGTCGGGTCAAGTGAAAAGAATTGAAATCAATGGTTTATCTAAGAGATAACCGGATAGCAGGGTGCGTCCGGCGGGGAAGAGCGGACTTCATCCGCGGCGGCGTGGGAGGGGAGCACCAGAACCTAACTTAAGTTAGGTTCCGGTGCTTCTCCTCACAGGTTTTTCCTGACAGCTTCGGGAGACTCCAAGAAATACCAAGGTTTGTAGGTCAAGCATGGCGCAGCCTGCTTGACAAACCCTCTTCTCCCCTGGGGGAGAAGGTTAGGTTGAAAATCCCGCCAAAGGTGGGGATGAGGGGAAAGGAAGAGGCCAGAGGAACAAACGCCCTCACCTTGTTCCTCTCCCCAGAGGGGAGAGGAGGAGAAAAAGAGACTCTCCCTCAGAGAGATGGCACCATCCTTCCAGCCTTTCGGGCATGGTTGACCTACTTGACTTTGTCCGCAGCGCCGTTCAGGGGCAAACCAGAACCTAACTTAAGTTAGGTTCTGGTGCGGTAGACACTTCTCGTGATAGGTGTCTCCTGATGGCTCCAGGAGACTCCAAGAAATACAAGAATTTTTGGACGGTGCCTGCAACAGATTTTGACTTTGAGCGTATATTATGTTGCGTTTGGACTTCATGCTTTTGCAAGCAGGGGAGGCGGAAGGAGTTGGGTTGGGAGTTGATGAGGAAATTGGACTTGCGAAAGATCACATAGATTTTTCATAAGTTGCCGGGGCGCAATGTCTTTTTGATAGAGTTTTCGATCTCTTTGGGGTGGACGGTTTGAACCATAGCGAACGCTTCTTTAAACCAGTAAAGCCCTTCCTTCTTGTCGTCTTCACTATTCTCCTCGCGGGGCTCGGCATACTGCTTGTCACCGGCTGCGACTGGCCTCAGTCTTCACAGGCAGACTCTCGGGCGAATGCCGCTTCCGACTTAGAAGCAACGCCCACAGCGGATGAGTTCCTCCCTACCAAGGAGGCATTTCTCTCCGGGTCGGAAAGCCCGTTTGTGAGGGTGGCGGAGAAGATCAGTCCGGCGGTGGTCAACATAAGAGCCGAAAAGGTAGTAAAGGGCGGACGCTTTCACGACTTCTCCCCATTCGATGATTTCTTCCGCAGGTTCTTCGGAGAGGTTCCGGAGAGAAGGCCGCCCGCTCAGCGGGGGCAGAGCTTAGGGTCCGGTTTCATCTTCAGAGAAGACGGCTATATCCTGACCAACAATCACGTGGTCTCGGGCGCAGACAACATATCGGTCAAGCTGCCCGACGGCACCCAGCATACTGCCGAGGTGGTGGGTCTGGACAAAGATACCGACATTGCCGTGCTCAAGATCGAGGTGGACGAAAAGCTTCCCGCCGCCGAGCTGGGCGACTCGGACGCTCTCAAGGTGGGGGAATGGGTCATGGCCATCGGCAATCCCTTTCCCGAGCTGGGCTTGGATAGAACCGTCACCGTGGGGGTGGTCAGCGCCAAGGGACGAGGGAATCTCTATTTTGGCCCGGAGGATACGCCCCAGTATCAGAACTACATTCAGACCGATGCCTCCATCAACCCGGGAAACAGTGGTGGACCCCTGGTGAACATCCGTGGAGAGGTGGTGGGGATAAATTCGGCCATCACCAACCCCACCGGCGTGGGGTTCAACATCGGGATAGGATTCGCCATCCCCATAGATTTGGCCAAGTCGGTGATTCCCGATCTGGTGGAAAAGGGCAAAGTCTCCAGAGGATTCATAGGAATAGGCCTTCAGGATATAAACAGGAGCACGGCAGACGCTTTAGATCTCCCTTCGACCGAGGGGGTGCTGGTGCGGGAAGTCGAGCCCGGAACGCCTGCGGAGAAGGCTGGAGTCAAAATCGGCGACGTCATAATGAGATTCAACGGTAAGAAGGTAGTAAACGGACAAGAGCTGATGATGCTGGTGGCCGTAGAAGAGCCGGGGCAGAAGGTCACCCTGGAAATCTTTAGGGAAGGCAAGAGGCTGAGCAAGAATCTGACGCTGGCCGACAGAGATGCGTTCGTCTCGACAGCGGGGGGGGCGCCGCCGCAAGAGGAAAAGGATGAGGAGTGGCTGGGCCTGCAGGTGAGCACCTCCACCAGAGATTTGGCCGCTCAATATAACGTGAAATTCAAGCCGGGCGTGATAGTGCGGCGGGTCAGCCCCGGGAGCGCTGCCGAAGAGAGCGGCCTGCGCGCCGGTGACGTCATAGTGAAGATGGACGACCGGGAAATCGAGGATTCAGATGACTACCGGAAGGCGGTGACCGCTTTGAAGGACAAGAAGAAGGCCGTTCTTTTGTTAGTCTATAGAAACGGAGAACCGCTCTTCACCGCGGTTAAGCCTGGATAACGTCTTTAGTATATCGTTACCATCAACCTTAATCCCCGTTGTTGGCGGGGCCTAAAGCAAAGGAGGAGAGGTCAAGAAATTGGCAAAGCAGGCAAGAAGATACAGGGAGGAAGATAGATCCCTGGATCTCTACCTAAGGGAAATAGGAGAGACTCCCCTGATCAACGCAGCAGAAGAGGTGCGCTTAGCCCAGCAGATCAAGCTGGGAGATCACGGTGCCTTGGAGAAATTGACCAAGGCCAACTTGAGGTTTGTGGTCTCCGTAGCCAAGCAATATCAGAACCAGGGTCTATCCTTGGCTGATCTGATCAACGAGGGTAACATAGGGCTGATCAAAGCAGCCAAAAGATTTGACGAGACCCGAGGGTTTAAGTTCATCTCCTATGCGGTGTGGTGGATCAGGCAGGCGATACTTCAGTCACTGGCCGAGCAGTCGCGAATTGTACGGCTGCCTCTGAACCGGGTGGGAACTTTGCACAAGATAGGCAAAATCTCCAGCTCGCTGCAGCAGGAGTATGGAAGGGAGCCCTCACCGGACGAGATCGCCAGGGAATTGGAGCTATCTGCTGTGGAGGTCTCGGATACCCTGAAAATCTCCAACAGCCATCTGTCTTTGGATGCGCCATTTTCGGTCTCCGAGGATAACAGCCTCATGGACGTGCTGGAGGATGAATATCAGCCGGCGCCGGATGAGGATCTGTTGACCGAGTCTTTGAAGCTGGAGATCGAAAGAGCGCTGGATACGCTCTCTGCCCGAGAGGCCGAGGTGATCAATCTCTATTTCGGCTTAAACGCCGAGAAGGCGCTGACCTTAGAGGAGATCGGAACCAGGTTCAGCTTGACCCGGGAAAGGGTAAGACAGATAAAGGAGAAGGCTATCCGAAGATTAAGACACGCCTCCCGCAGCAAGTCCCTGCGTGCTTACCTCAACTAGAAAATTGAAAATCCCGCCAAAGGTGGGATCGCCAAAAGTTTTCAAGAGAAAAAGCCCCCCGCGAAATGCGGAGGGGCTTTTTCATTTTATCCTAATCAACCTTGTTATCTAAGTATCTATACAACTCTGGAGTGTCTGCCTTCAGGTAGACCCCAAACAGAAGTTCGTTCGTGCGGGAATTGGATTTATCGCACGAAAATGGTTCGGGAATTCCAATTCCCGAACCAAATTAGTACTCAAAAAGTCTGCCGCCATCAGCGGTCGATGCATTCGATATCGATGGAACCCAAGCCGATATCCACGTCGAAGATCAACTCCTTGTCCGTTTCGCCGAAGTTGTCATTTTGATAGAGGTCATCATCGACCTCGTCGAAGTCATCCTCATCTATGGAAAAGGAGGATAAGAACGAGGATTCGCTTTTGATCTCCACTCCCGCATCTTTGGGCAGGCGAATGGTGAGGCTGCCTAAGCCCACGTCTATGTCGACGTATCCGCGATGCTTGAAATCGCCCGAGAAGTCCAGGGTGAAGTCTCCAATGCCCCCGTCAAAGGAGAACCGGTCGAAGTTGGCGTTTCCTAATCCGATGATGGTGAGAGCGCTTGCTCCCACGTCTATGCTTATCTTATGAATCCGCACCGGATTGGGCTCGCGGAAATCGACGTCCACCGAGGAAGCGCCCAGGTCCATGTCCAGCCGGTCGATTTTCAAACCGGTGAAATCGAGATCGGCCTCGCATGCCCCCACGTCTATCTCAAAGGTGATGGGTATCCTGTCGGTGAATTCAAGATTCCAGTAGTGGTCCTCCTTGTCTAAGTCTATGCCCTTACGCTTCGAATCGCTCTCCAGGTAGAGAGTGCCTTCGTCTTTATCGGCGTCGTACTCTATTTCAACTCGTAGCTCGTCCGGATCGTATTCCACCTCCGCATTCAAAATATCGCCGGTGCGGTTTCTGCGCAGGTCTATTATTCCCGCTCCTATGTCTATCTTCACAATAAGATGCTTCTCCCCCTTCAACCCGATTGTTCTGGTGATCTTATCGATAGTACGTTTTCCGGCGTAAACGTTCCCCGCACTCATGGGATTGATCAAAACGATGCAAAAAAGGACGGTCCCTGAAAGAATCTTCTTGGCAGTCTTCATCTTGGCCACGACTTCCTTGTTTAAGTTAACGGTTTTTCGTCGGCGTCCGTCTTGGCTGGACCGACGGTGGCAGTTGCCGGACTTGCCTCCTTGGGTCGGGTACCCAGACGGGTCAGGATGGAGGCGCCGAGTCCTACCGTTATCACCACGTATCCGATCATCCAGCCGACGAAGGCTATTATCCATCCGAGCGGAGAGAAGGGACCTCCGAAGAACCCCAGCACCCTGGCGAGAAGCGGCACCAACTCCACGGCCAAGATTCCGATCACCAGGATCATGATCTTAGTATCGGGCTTCAAGCTGGTATGTTCCTGGAGTTTTTCCCCGACGAAGAGACAGACGCCGGTATAGCCCAGTATCAGTGCGGCTATTATCAGAAGGGGCTCGACCAGCAAGGCTACCGGTATGCCGATTATGGTGATGATCAACAGTATGAAGATGGGGATGATCAAAATCTCCGCTGCCAGCCCCACCAGCCCGGATTTAAGGAAATCCTGCTTAACCTTCTGCGCAACCTTGCTCACGTGTCTGGGGAGGATGGAGATGGTCACGATTCCTATGAATATGAAAAGAAGGATCTTGATGATTCGGGCGAAGAAGCCCCACAACGGCGCGTGAAAACGAGTGATAATAAAGGGGAAGGGGGCGTGCAGGGACGGGAGCCTGAAGCGTGGTCCCCGCCAGAAAGCGATGCTCACCTTTTCACCCCGAACCACCGCCTGTCCATGCTTGGTCACGTTTCCCCCGACGCTCACCGCATCTCCCTCCACGATTCCCGTGGAGAAAACGTCCACGTCACCGCCTATGGCCACCGCATTCCCGGTCACCGTCCCCCTGATCTCCACACTCCCCCCCAGTGCGACCACGTCACCGTCTATCTCCTCGTCCTCCTCCACCGTCACATCTTTTCCCATCCTGAATACGCCCGCGCTGGTGAGGGGCCTCGGCCGGATCCTGGGTCTGGGAGGCCTGGGCACAGCCATTTCATCCAAAGCGTCCAGGCCCAGCAAAGCGCTCAAGGCTTCCAGACTGCCCAAATCTTTCAGGTCTATCTCGGTGTCGCCTATCTTGATCTTGCCCCCCTCTATGATTATCTCCTCTGCCAGCTCATCTCCGCCCAGGATGAGTCTTTTCCCGTCCTGGGTAGGAACGTGAATTCTTCCTTTGGGGCCTATTAGAAACTCCTTGCCGTCTTTGGTGCGAACGTAGATTCTGCCCTCGCTGATGCTGATCTCCTCGGCTTCAAAGGGTAAGTCGTCAGTGATCAACTGGGGGGTTTCTGTGGTATCGGTTTTCTCGGGCGTTTCGATTACCTGGGCCCGAACACGAAGCCAGAGCAGGGCGCCCGAACAGAACAGCAGGCAAATCAGTGCGGTCTTAATGGATGAGATTCTCATATTATCTCTCCGTTCCCTGGCGCCAGAGACGAAGGTGCGCGATCAGGGTGGCTGGCTAGTAAGAAAACAATCTACCGGACTTGCAGGTTCTCCTCATCTCAGCGACTTCAATTTCTTCTTTAAAAGCTCCCGGGCTCTGAAGATTCTGGCCTTCACGGTTCCAACCGGAATGTTCAAAATCTGCGCGATCTCCTCATACGATTTGTCCTGCTTGTGCCGGTAGAGTATCACCTCCCGGTATTTTTTGGGAAGCGAATCTATTGCCGCATCAATGGAGACGGACTTTTGCCTGGCGGTCAGATCCTGCTCGGGATTGTAGGTCCAGTCCGCAACCTCAATGGTAACCTGTCCATCTTTCGTCTCCAGCGGCTGGTCTAACGATATGGAAACCAGCCTTCTTTTTCTCAAATAATCGATGCAACTGTTCGCCGCAATCCTGTACAGCCAGGTGGTGAACCTGTACTGGCACTTATAGGTTGAAAGAGATCCGAAAGCCTTCATGAAGGTTTCCTGAACCAGATCTCGGGCTTCCTCATGGTTTCGAACGATCCTCACTATCATCCGGTAGATCGCGTCTTTGTGTCGACGGAGCAGGAGGCCATAGGCGGCTTCATTTCCCGCCAGTGCTTTCTCTATCAGGATCTGGTCATCCTCTTTCGACAACAGGATACCTTTCAGTTTTTTAATACGCTCAAGGCCGAAATAAGTTTCGTCGATCCGCCCAAAAATAGCAAATCAAAAGGGCAAATACAACTGAAAAGTTATCCTGGTGGTGATCTAAACCATCTACAACATACGCGGGATTGACACTCACAGACGCGATCTGCTACACTCTTATCCGTTTGGTTAGCCAAGCAGAGTTTGGCCCACCATCTCTGGCTTGAGACCCCCGCCTAGCTTTCAACTGTAGTGCCGCCGAGAAAACCGATTTGCGAGATGTAAAATCTGACTAAGGTGATCTTGATGCGAAAATATGCAACATTACGTATCCCCCTGTAAGTTGTTGATTTAATTGAAGATTACAAGGTCGATTTAGTAGGATTTGCAGCTTTTGACGGAAAACCCGCAAGCGAATGAGAGCAATGCAATAAAATGCTTGACAATTTTTTGCGCACTGCGTAGTTTTTTATGGAAGGTGGAAGAGGGAAAGAAATGCAAAAGTCAAATCTAGAGACTCTCGGCTCTACGACACTGCCGAACTTTGAACCCGCGAGGGGCGGTTTCCTCTTTAAGTTCTCGTCGTAGCCTTCGTTCTTTAGAGATTTCTTCATTCCACCTACATCAAACGATACGGCAATACGAAATGGGCGAGGAAACGTCCGTGGCCCAAAAACGTGTTTTCCGCTTTCCGTTGTGGAAAGGCAAACTTTAAAAGATCGAAGCAGACTGACTTTCGAGGAGGTGTTGACACAAGGCTACACTCTCTGGCGGGCCTCCAATAAGTTCTTTTAGGATTGTTCTCTTAAAGAAAACTGGACGGATTTTGCCCATGGGGGCTAAATCCAAGTGGAGTTTCAAGTTGCCCTTCCGGCTGAGCGATTTTATTCAGTCCTTCGTCTCGGGCATGATAATTGCATAAGACAATGGCGAAAAAGCTGAGTGCAGAAAATAAGCCAATTGCCGATAAGGTTAGTGTAGGCACTCTTGATCCGCCCGCACCGACCTTAGAGGAAACGTGGGGGAGATCAAGGGCGATGCCGAAAAGAAGGAAGACGAACTATCAGAAGCCGGAGAAGACCTATTGGCATATCTACAGTCTGCAAACTCTCAACTCAGAGAAATTCGTCAAGGTGGTAGACAAGATCCTCAAGAGAGAATACATCCTTATCAAATAGCAGGACGTTCCTCATTTCCGATCTCCGGTTCAAAAAGATCTCCTGAAACAAAAAAAACCTTGACAAGATAAATCTACCCGTTTATCCTTTAGCAATTTGTTTTGCGACAGATTCGGTCGTGAGTCTGATTCGTTAACTCTAATGGGAATAGCAAATGAATTTTAGGACAAAGTTTTCCGTCTTGCTTATTCCTCATCAAAAGGGCAGGATAAGAGAGATCGGGATCTCTCCTCACGTGCTGGTCTTGGCTTTAGTCGGCATAGCGTTCGTTCTCTCCTCCAGTTTGTTTTTCTCACTGAGTGCTGCCAGCCGGTTTTCCGACAAGCTAAAGCTAAGTCGCCTGGAAAAGAAGAATGGCTTGCTTCAGACCAAGCTGGACGATTTGAACTCCTCCATAGCAAGCCTGCAAGGACAGATGTCTGAACTGATCGAAAAGGAGGAACAGGTCAGGATGGTCTTCGGTCTGCCGCAGGTGGACGCGCAGATAAGGGAGCTGGGAGTGGGAGGGCCGATGCCGGACAAGTCAGCCGATGTGGGCGCGGACTTAGAGCGGCTATACGTTGCCGAGACTCAACTGGACAAGCTTTTGAGGCAGGCCAGATTCGAGAAGGACAATTTCGAGCAGATATACTCCAGCTTATCCGAGAGAAAAAAGACCCTCGACCGTACTCCCTCCATCAGACCCTCGACCGGCTACTTAAGCTGTGGATTCGGAATGAGGGTTGACCCCTTCACCGGCAGAAAGACTCTTCACCGGGGAGTGGATCTGGCCGCAGACATTGGCACACCGGTATACGTTACGGCCGACGGCGTGGTGAACAAGGTGAGAAGAGACGTCGGTCTGGGCAAGCTGGTGGAGATAAACCACGGTTATGGTTACGAGACCGTTTATGCTCACCTGTCTCGTATCTCGGTGAAGCGCGGCCAGCACCTGACCAGAGGGCAGATCATCGGGGCGGTGGGGAATACCGGTTACTCCACCGGGCCTCATCTTCACTACGAGGTGCACTATCAGGGCCGCGCCAGAAATCCGCTTGAGTATTTTCTGGGCAGCGAATACGTGATGGACTGATCCTTGAGCGGAAAATGATTACATGAGACAACCTCGATAAAAGATCGAGGTTTTTTTTACTTCCCCAAAAGTCAGCGACACAGGATGAACGGTAAGGTCGAGTATTTAGTATCTGCGTGTCTTTGCGGCATCCCCTGCCGCTTTAACGGAAAGAGCTTCAGAGACCCCAAGGTGGAGAAACTGGTGCGATTGCGAAAGGCCGTGCCCGTCTGTCCGGAGGTTTTGGGCGGCCTGTCGATTCCACGACAACCGGTTGAGATAACCCAAGGAGGGGGAGAGGACGTTCTCTCGTGTGCCGCCGGGGTCACCTCCAGCGACGGCGATGATATGACACCGTTCCTCCTGCGGGGCGCGTTCGCCTCCTTAGAGATCGCAAAGAAATTCAAGGTGAAGAAAGCTTGGTTGAAGCAGAGAAGCCCTTCCTGTGGATGCGGACAGATCAAGAGGAAAGGAAGAAGGGTCCGAGGCGACGGCGTGACAACGGCGTTATTCAAAAGGGAAGGCATAAGAGTCATTTCTCGATAGTTCGCAGCCGAGGGCGCCAGCGTTCGAACTTTAAGACCTTCAGTGAAAATTACAGCGCCGGACTTGCTGGACATGCTGGACTTACTGGACTTGCGGATGGCTGTTTTTCATTTTTTTCATCGCTGGAAAAGGTGTTTTGAGAAAGGATTCATCCTGAAGGAGTTGGTCATCCCAGAGGATGGCGTAGGTTCCGGCATGGGTTTTTGCCTTTCGGAATCCCATGGTGGAAAGGAGCTGGCCGATGCGGCGATAACTGAGCTGGCTTTCTTTGGATCTGCCCTGATTGAAAGTGCCCGAATTCTGGGTCTTGAGATCGGTAATGATTTTGACCGGAAGGATGCCGTTTCTCACCAGATGTTTGAGCCCTATGATGGTATTTCGAATTTGGGCTTTTAGGTTGAGGGTTTGTGGATAAAGTTTGGGCAATTCTTCGTTTCTTATTGCTTCTATTTCCTGCCAGAAGAATTTTTCGGCTTCCGAGGTTTTAGCCACTTTCTGTTGAAGCTGGATAGCTTTTAGAGCATCCTGGACTTTAGGCTCATAAGAGTCTTCTTCCAATCTTTTAATGAGCTTGTCGATCAAGGTTTCCAAGAACTTCAATTGGGTGGCTTCTTCCTTTTCGTCGTCCGAATTTGGATCCTGTGGATCGGTATCAATCAGATGGTTCATATGATTCTTCTTCTCCCTTAAGGCGGGGTTGTGTGCATGCAAAAGACATTCGTCCCCTCAATAAAGGGTGGAGGCATCCTTTTCACCACTTGAGTTATTGCGAATTTGCTACTTGTGGTAAGAGAGACCACGGGTTAGGTATTAGAATGCTTCGAAACTCAGCATAAATGGTTCGACGCTCACCATAAATGGTTCGAGACTCACCATAAATGGGGTTTTATATTGGTGGAAGGTGCTCGGACGAGCCCGAATGGGCGTAGGGCACCAGACCTACTAACTACTTTTAAGCTAGGATATACCCGGTCTGGCAAGCAGACCGGACCACCCGCAAAAGAGTTCTAATAACCATTCTACTTTGATTCTAGTCTCTAAGATTGGATACCCTGCCCACCTGACAAATGAATGTTGTCAGGAGCACGAGGCTCCTGACCTTGTATCTTACCCTTCAGATTGTATATTGTTCTAGACAAAAGAAACAGGCCGGGATGAAGCTTTCTCCTGACCAAGGCCTTGCGAGCCTGATTCGTAGATCAGTTCTCCCGGCCTGTCA
>JBAUFO010000102.1:0-19000 GCA_049679185.1 Candidatus Zixiibacteriota bacterium | reverse complement strand
CTGTATGCGAAAGCTGCTTAACATCATCAGAGCTATACTTATCAAACGTACGCCATTCAACCCCAACTATCAACCCTTGACATGAAAGACAGTATCTACTACTTAACAGTCCAGAGCAATTTATTTAAAGAATCGGTAGTTTTCGATTTCAAATTGCTTAAGCGATGCTCCAAATCAGGAACCTGGCCTCTTTTTTTGCTTACACTGGCGATTAATCGATCATGTTCTGTTGGTCTTGTATAATGTACTTTCTTAATCTTACCAGCTTCAATCACATAGTCTTTCATGGAATTTCTTATTTTTGCAGAAACCCAAAAAGGAGCCACAAGGCCGGCCGGAACTAACGCTATATTAAAAACCCCCCATAGTATGGCTATTATTAGATCACCAAGCGCTCCAAGAACACCGTGTGGCTTGGAAGACTCGAGAAAACCAGAGCATCCTTTCCAACTTGCACCGGCAAACAAAAAGCCAATCGCTGCAGTAGACGCAAAGGCAATAACGAGTATTAATCCTCGGAGAATTATTGCTCTCAATTCCCTGCTTTCTGCACTTCTGCTTTCCGAGATTTCAAGGGCTTTGATTTCGTTTCTTTCCTTCTCTTCATATTCCTTTAATCGCACCTCGTCCTTCTCAAGGTCCTCCTCTAACATCTTGAGATTCTTTTGCATCCCATCGTGATCTTGTATCGAGTCCATAACTCCATTCAGGGCTAGACAGTTTGCTTTGATATCGATCAAGTCAGTATAACTTCCCACCTTAAGTTTCGATTCAGCGATGTTCAAATTTCTGTCCACCTCAACAATTGAGGACAGGCTATTACTTTCGAACATCTTATCTGCTTGTTTTCTTTTGCTGAATGACGATAGCAAGCTTCTCTCAGCCTCTTTAACAGCCATGTTTGTTTGACCGGCAAGGAATTCATTCACCGGTGTTCTAATCTTCTCTAAATCTTGATCAATAAACGCCAACACGAAGTAAGTCCGTCTTAACTCGATGGCTTTCTGAAGATTCGCTAAACATGTGTCTATTTCGCCCGCAAGACCAGAATAAACTGAATGGTTATATAATATCCGAGCATATTCATCTCTAGTTACAATGTTTGGATCATGGTCTATATCGTCTATTAATTCACTCAAGTGCTTTGCAGCATCAGCAAAACTATCATCAGCATAGAAAGCTCTCGAAAGATCAACCATTGCGCCTACCTTACAACTCTCAGTAGGAGAGAATGCGACAGCTTTCTGGAAGTGTTCAATAGCTTTAGTTGCGTTTTCTTCGTGCAAAAACACAAATCCTAGGTTTCTATGGATTTGATAGTCTGTATTGTCAAACTCTAGAGCTTTGAATAGGCGATCTTTGGCTTCTTGGTAATAACCAGTCTTCAGATTTGAAAGTGCTTGCTCTAATAATTCGTTGGCTTCGACCTTGCGCTTATTCTTGAGAATCGCTATTACTTCCTCTGAATGGGCGCCGATTTGTGAAAGCAACCATCGAACTTCTCTAAACTCACAAATGAGCGAATATTCCAGATTCCCCATAGCGTTCACAACATTGTCACCGCTACGCGCAACACTGGCGTCTAGTTGCGAAATAGCCCCTCCTAACTCCGCACTAAATTGTTCAATTTCTGTGGCAATATAGGAACTGCCAGCTTCAATGGATTTCGCCATGTCATATTGAGCTGACAATTGTGCTTGCGCTAATTTTACGAGTTTGTCTTGCCGTTGAGGAATGCCTATGAAGAAATCGTATTCCGGAGTACCAGGCACATAAATCGGATAATTGTTCGCCCCAAACAAGAACTTCTTCACAAGTTGATTATCTGCCATCGCGCCTTTTCTTTTGCATTGATTTGACGACGGGTGGCCCGGTCTGTTCATCAGGCCGGGTTTATCATATCTTTCTTCTGGCAGGTCTGGCCACCCTTGGCGGGCGTCCCCTTACACAGCAGGCGGGCGACGCTTCGGCTCTCGCTTCCTCACGTCATACACCACGAGAGCGTTTGCGCCTTCCAAGTACCCTCTGAATTCCTGCTCCCACCAATCAGGCAACCTTTCGCGGGCATGCTCAATGAAGGAAGAAACATATTTGGGCACTTGTCGATATATTCCAGGTATCTCTTCCTCAGCATCAAAGGGCCCCTCCTGCTCCGGCCCGCGTCCGATCTCACCGCCATAGTACCGGGACAAGAACCGAATGAACCAACTGCTTCCCTCCTGGCTCAAAGGACAGCAAAGGAAGCAGGATAAAGGGACCGAACGCGCAAGTATGTCTGAAGGCTGAACTGTTCTCTTGCCATTCTGCACGAAGTCTGTATAAACACGATTTCCGCCGACCGCGTAGACCCCTTCGTCATTGATGCGTCTCCCGCACATAACTTCCTCTTGCAAGCAAGTGTAAAATGCGTACAGCGGTATGAAATTCTTGCCCTTGGAGTCCTGAAGGAGCTTCTCGATTTGCAGCCCATACCTGTTTGTATGCGCTATTGCGGGGTAATTGTCTTTTCCCGGATCGATTTTCTTGGCTTGGACTCTCATCTTTGCCGAGAAAGCCGGGAACAAAAACCACCACTCCCAATCCGCTCCTGTCTCACGAGCCTCTTGGTGACGGGTGAACGCCCGATAGATTATTCCACCAATCTTCTCGGAGACCTCATAAAGCAGCCAGTCCGTAATAGACTCTTCTTTGACGGCAGGTTGCCGCTCTATCCAATCTCTAACGTATACCGAGGATGTTTTGAGTTTTTCGCAGTCCGATTCCATGTCTCCACTCCTACCCAGCCATGGCTTTATTTTCCATTCTCTCAGGTCTTGCCCGCACTAGCGGGTGTTACCTTGGCCTTCGTGGCTCAGGTGCCCTGCGCACCTGGCATATGAATAGTGTCAGAAGCATGAGGCCCCCGACCTGGGCACTATGTCCCCCTTATCATTCTGTCCATCCAAGCTCTTGCCTGTATTTCATTTGAGAGCAAGCGCACGTCGTCATTAATCATGCAGGCCCCAAACACGCCTCTGATGTCCTCTATGTGCGGATGGGGATGAAGAGGATCGACGAAGAAAATGACGACATGACAGCCACCACACAGGATTTCCGTGGCGATTTCAATATCACCGCCCTTAGGGCCGGAGTGGTATCGTCTGACCTTGTCAGCAAGCTTCGGCGATGCGTCTTGGATTAGTTTGCCGGTTGTTCCTGTTGCAACAATGGATTTGAACTTGGCCAACTCGTGCTCATAATCAATGACAAAGTCCAGCATCCTGTTCTTCATTTCATCATGAGAGATCAAGGCGATGACGGTTTTCTTCAATTCCTCATCCAGCCGCTTTTCGTCCCTTGCCTCAATAAGGTCCGGCACATCATAATGGTCGTGGCTAACCGAAGGCTTATTCCACTTCTGGTCGGCTTCACCACATGTCACAATCAATCCGCTGCCTTCGAAGGTTACGGTAAATGGAACAGGTTGAAGGTTGAAATTCTCATCTCGTTCCGCCTCAGCTTTGAGCCACTCCGTGACAGATGCTTTGTTCATAAGCTTCTTCACACGCCACTGATCACTGAGTCGCAGTAGAGCGAGATTCTCGGGAAAGAGTAAGTGCGCAGTAAGCGGGGATAGGAACGCCCATACGATGCTCACCTTACGTTGAGTGATTAGACATGACAACATGGTCACCCCACCTTCCTCAGTAGGAGGCAGTCGAATGATGCCACACTCGTTGTGAAGAAAATTAGCTATATCATACCCGAGACGGTGGCGAACCTGAGTTGTTGTGGCTCCATGCGTTTGGTGGCCCAGAATAAGGCGCTCATAGGTCCCGCCTGTAAATATGAATCCGAATTTTCTTAACAAATCGCGGTTTTGATATGCTTCACGAAAGACGTCCGCAAGCGTTTCGTTTCTTTCCTTGCTATCGTGGCTCGCCAGAACACCGATCAAGGTCTTTTCTTTATTCCTTACTTGACTCATGGATTGTCTCCTGTTCTCAGGTGAGTAATGGAGAGGTGGCCCGGCCTGCTCGTCAGGCCGGGTCAACCATAGAAGAATCATTTTCTGTTCTGTCAGGTGTTGCCCGCCCTACGGGCGCAACCTTTGCGCCACTCAATGACACCCCAGGATATCGCCCGTAAGCTGCCTCCTACCAGATAGTCAATAGATATTATAACAATTTTCGCAGGATTGTCAACAACTTTCTAACTTAGTTCCCCACTCGGTTCTGTGCCTGTCGCGTTCCCAGACCCGAAGGAAACCCTGAGCCCTCCATCCGTCAGGGGCCTGGCGGGCGCAAGGTAATGTCTGATTTGGGTAGGGGGTCTCGGTGGTGGTCGCATTCCCTACGGGTCTGAAGGACATCCGATCCCGCCTTTGGCGGGGCTTTGTCAGCCGCGGGCTGGGTGAGCAGGCGGCCCATACGCCCATACGGGCCCGTCCGGGGGGGTCCGTGAGGCCATCTCCTGCCTTCCCTTGCTCTGCAGGTGTACTACTGCAGAACCTATGGAGATGCTTCGCATCTGTTTCCAACACGGAGAATAGCCTAATCGTACCGCATCTGTGGACCCAAATTATCCATCGAAAAACGTTGACAATCGCAGGGGGTGCGTATATATTTCATGTTTCGCAAATTGCGATTTGCGATGATGAGATCGAGATTTCAGTTAGACGGGGTAAGTGCTTGATTGGCTGCCCCCAGAGATAAAAAAAGAGAGGCAACGTTAACAACCACGCACCATTTTGAGGAGGTTTTATGGCAGACGCAAAGGTCTTCAAGAACTTCATCAACGGCGAATGGGTCGATTCGGTCACCGGGAAGACGTTCGAGAACCGAAATCCGGCGGACACCCGCGAGCTTTTGGGACACTTTCAGGCTTCCAACGCAGAAGACGTGAAACGGGCAATTGACGCCGCAAAAGAGGCCTACAAGAAGTGGCGATTAGTCCCTGCTCCGAAAAGGGGAGAGATCATCTTCCGCTTAGGAGAGATACTGGTAAGGAACAAAGAGGATTGGTCCCGCCAGATGACCCAGGAGATGGGCAAGATCTTAAAGGAGACCCGGGGGGACACCCAGGAAGCCATCGACATGAGCTACTACATGGCGGGTGAGGGAAGAAGGCAGTTTGGCGTGACCACGCCGTCCGAGCTTCCAAATAAGTTCATGATGTCGGTACGCATGCCCCTGGGGGTCTGCGGTCTGATCACCCCCTGGAACTTCCCCATGGCCATCCCCTCCTGGAAGACGCTGCCTGCGTTGGTCTGCGGGAACACGGTGGTGTTCAAGCCGGCCACCTACACCCCGCTTTCCGCCTTGAATTTAGTCAAGGCTTGCCAGGAGGCGGGAGTGCCCAAGGGGGTGGTCAACTTCGTCACCGGATCGGGAGGTGCGGTGGGGACGCCCCTGATGACCTCAGACGACGTGAAGGTGGTCTCATTCACCGGCTCGACCGATGTGGGCAGGAAGGTCGCTGAAGCCTGCGCGCCCAGCTTCAAGCACAGCAACCTGGAGATGGGCGGCAAGAACGCGCAGTGGGTGATGGACGACGCCAAGCTCGAACTGGCCGTGGAAGGCGCCCTATGGGGCGGATTCGGCACCACCGGCCAGAGATGCACCGCCACCTCCAGGGTGATCGTGCATAAGAAGGTGATGAAGGAGTTCATCGACCGGTTTGTTGCCCGTGCCAAGGCTCTGAAGATAGGCAATGGTTTGGATGAGAGCGTGGAGATGGGTCCGCTGGTGTGCGAGGATCAGCTCAAGACCGTGATGAAATACGTTGAGATCGGCAAGAAGGAAGCCAAGCTTCTCTGCGGCGGCAACCCGCTGAGCTCCGGTGATTACGCTCACGGATATTTTCACGAGCCGACCATCTTCGGAGACGTGGACCCGCATGCCAGAATAGGCCAGGAGGAGATCTTCGGTCCGGTGGTGTCGATCATCGCCTGCGACAGCTTGGAGCACGCCATAGAAATCAACAACGACACCATCTACGGGCTTTCCGCCTCCGTGTTCACCCAGGACGTGAACCGGGCTTTCCAGGCCATGAGAGACGCCTATACCGGCATCTTCTACGTCAACTCCTCCACCATCGGGGCCGAGGTTCATCTCCCCTTCGGCGGCACCAACCAGACCGGAAATGGACACCGCGAGTCCGGTCAAGCGGCACTGGACCTTTTCTCCGAGTGGAAGGCGATTTACGTGGACTACAGCGGGAAGCTGCAGAAGGCTCAGATCGATGACGTAACCGCGTAACTGTTGCATGGTAGATATGTTAGAGCGAACCGGTGGGCGTCCTTGAGGGACGCCCGCCAGCATTTAGGTTTTATCGAGCAGGCAGTACAGGGCCAGTCATTGCGAGGGCGAATGCCGGAGGCAATCTGCACGGGTCTAAGAGATTGCTTCGCTATCGCTCGCAATGACGTAGAGGTTTAGAGAAGAATACAGCTTAAGAAAAGCTAACTTCATACTCAAGTCAAGGAAGGTTTATGCGAAAGAAGAAGGTTCTGATAATGGGGGCCGCGGGGCGGGATTTTCATAATTTCAATACCGTGTTCAGAGATAACCGCCAATACGAGGTGATCGCCTTCACCGCCACCCAGATACCCAATATCCACGGTCGAAAATATCCGGCCAGGCTGGCGGGGAAGCTCTATCCGAAAGGAATCCCCATCCTCCCGGAAGCGGATCTGGTGAAGCTCATAAAGAAGCACGAGATCGATGAGGTGGTTTTCTCGTACAGCGACGTGCCTTACGAATACGTGATGCATATTTGCGCCTGGGTGATGGCGGCAGGAGCAGACTTCAAGCTCTTGGGGATGGGCAGCACCGCCCTCAAATCCAAACGGCTGGTGATAGCTGTATGTGCCGTCAGAACGGGAAGTGGAAAGAGCCAGACCACTCGTAAGGTTTGCAGGATTCTCAAGAATGAGGGAATGAAAGTGGTGGCGATCAGACACCCCATGCCCTATGGCGACCTGACCAAGCAGATCTGTCAGCGATTCGCTTCTCTTGCCGACATGGATAAGTACGACTGCACCATCGAGGAGAGGGAGGAATACGAGCCTCACATCCGTCAGGGGACGGTGGTCTATGCGGGGGTGGACTACAAGGTCATCCTGAAGGAAGCGGAAAAGGAGGCAGATGTGATCGTGTGGGATGGCGGGAACAACGACATCCCCTTCTACCAGCCCGATCTTCACATAACGGTAGTTGACCCGCACCGGCCGGGCGACGAACTCTCCTATTTTCCCGGGGGAACAAACCTGCTTTTAGCCGACGTGGTTTTAATAAACAAGGTGGACTCGGCCGACTATGAGAACATCCAGCAGGTTCGATTCAACGTCAGAGAGACAAATCCGGATGCCATCATGATCGAGGCGGCCTCGCCCATATCGGTGGATCATGCTGACAGAATTCGAGGGAAAAGCGTGCTGGTGGTCGAAGACGGACCCACCTTAACCCATGGTGGAATGACTTACGGCGCTGGTGTGATAGCTGCACAGAAGTTCGGAGCCGAGGACATGGTCGATCCCCGGCCCTGGGTGAAGGGCGCGATAAAGGAAGCTTTCGAAACGTACCCCGAGATCGGTACGCTTCTGCCAGCCTTAGGCTACGGTGAGAAGCAAATAAAGGACCTGCAGAAGACCATCAATGCCATCCCCTGCGATTCGGTCGTCATAGGCACGCCCATAGATTTGACCCGGGTGCTCAAGATCAATAAACCGTCGGTCAGGGTGCGGTATAAACTGCAGGAGATCGGAAAGCCGGATTTAGAAGAGGTTGTGGGCAAGCTGTTGAAGAAAAAACGATGAGACCTCTCTTTGTCGAGAGGTCGTTGAAGCCGATCCCTTACTGATTCCGTGATGAGAAAAAAGACAGCAGTGGTGGCTTTAGGGGGGAATGCCATCACCAGGAAAGAAGAGGAAGATACCATAGCCCGGCAGTTCGCCAACACGCGGGAGAGCCTGCGTGGAATCGTGGAGCTGATCCGGGACGGTTATAACCTGGCCATTACCCACGGCAACGGACCTCAGGTGGGGAATGCCATCCTCCGGGTGGAGCTTGCCAGGGGAAAGGCACCCCTCCTGCCCCTGGGAGTCTGCGTGGCGGATACCGAGGGGGGAATGGGATACATGATAGAGCAGTCTCTGCAAAACCGGTTAAGAAAGGAAGGGATAAGGCGGGACGTGGTCACCATCGTCACCCAGGTGATAGTGGACAGAGACGACCCCTCCATCAAGGAACCCACAAAATTCATAGGTCAATTCTACACCCGACAGGAGGCCAAAAGGCACGCCAAAGAGAAGGGCTGGGTGGTGAAGGAGGACCGGCCAAAGTCGTGGAGAAGGGTGGTCTCCTCTCCCATCCCCCTGGAGATCGTGGAAAAAAAAACGATAAAGAGCTTGGTGGAGAAGGGCGTAATCGTGATTGCCGCGGGTGGCGGAGGAGTCCCGGTTTGTGTGGAGAGGAACGGAAGCCTGGAGGGAGTGGATGCGGTGATCGACAAGGACAGGGCCTCCGCCGTCTTAGCCCGCGACATCGGCGCAGAACTCCTCTTGATCTTGACCGAGGTGGAGAAGGTGGCTCTGAATTTCGCCACGCTTCTGCAAATTGACTTAGAAAAACTTACTGTGGAGGAAGCCAAGAAATATCAAAAGGAAAACCACTTCCCTCCGGGAAGCATGGGGCCCAAAATCGAGGCGGCCATCCAGTTCTTAGAGTCGGGGGGAAAGGAGGTGATCATTACCTCCATACCGAAAGCCTACGATGCGGTGAAAAAGAAGACGGCAGGAACCAGAATGGTGCTGAAGTAACCTCTCCCCCTTAGTCCCCTTCAGGGTGAATCCCTTCAGGGTGAACCCTTCTCCGTAAAACGGAGAGGGGGAAACAGGGGGTGAGGTCAAGAATATATGCGAAACACACGAACACCAGGATATATTCATAGCCTCTGTCGGAAGCTTCGCAAGAATCCTACAGAGGCAGAAAGGCTTCTCTGGGATTGCCTTCGCACCAGCCGTTTGGAAGGACTGAAGTTTAGAAGACAGCATCCCATCGGTAGGTACATAGCAGATTTCTATTGTCGAGAGGCACGTTTGGTTATTGAATTGGAGGGAAGCGTTCATAATCAAAAAGACCAGAAGGAATACGATAGGATTCGCCAAGAGATACTCAAGGTGCGTGGGCTTCGAGTTTTGCGCATTAAGAATAAAGAGATCGACGTGATATAGAAAAAGTGTTGCAGAGGATACTCGCTTTAACCTGTTCCCCTTTTAGTCCCCTTGTCCACATGTGTGGAGAGGGGGATAAGTGGAAGAGACGGTTGGATGGAATCCAAAACCTTCGTGAGAACCAGTCATAAGCCGTGGTCATAAAAATCCTACTGATAATCCTGGGCGCTTTCGCTGCGTTCCAGATCGCGTTTAGAATATTCAGGAAGCTGTTTCACTTTCCAGCTCCCGCGTTTATGGGACGTCTTTTGGATAGTAAACACAGGAGAAGGGCACAGCCGCCTGGCAAGGTTATCCAACGAAGCGGAATAAAGGAGGGGATGCGCGTTCTGGACCTGGGGTGCGGCAGTGGAGCGCTCACCACGTTTGCTGCCAGAGCCGTCGGCGAGAACGGAATGGTATATGCTCTCGATATAGAATCCAAAATGCTCAAGCAGCTGGAAAATAAACTAAAGAAAGACGAGAACCGGGACATAAGAAACGTTCAACCGGTGCAGAGCAGCGCCTACAACTTGCCCTTTGAACGTGAGTTCTTTGATCTGGCGTATATGGTGGCGGTTCTTCAGGAGATACCTGACAGGATGCGGGCGCTTTCGGAGATCAAAAGAGTGCTCCGGCCGGGTGGAATCCTGGCGGTAACCGAGTTGCTGCCCGACCCGGATTATCCTCTCAGATCCACTACTATCAAGATGGTGAAAAAAGCGGGATTTGTCTTAGACCAAGCATTCGGCAACTTCTGGAGCTACACCGTGAGATTCATCAAGCCGGAGACCGTCCTGAGTGCAGCCCAATCGGACGTGTCGAGACCAGCCTAAGGCTATGTGATGCTGCCCAAGACCGTTTCTGAGGTCCAAAGAGGCATGGAGAAAATATCCGGGTTGAGCCATCAGATAATTGACGCCGTTCTGGAAAAAGGCAAGATTTACGAGGTGGGAGGAGCGGTCAGGGATAAGTACATTTCGCCCATCCTTCCGGATAAGGACAAGGACTATCTGATCACCGGCATCCCCATGGATGAGCTCTGCTCGCTTTTGTCCCAGTTCGGGAAGGTGGATCTGGTGGGAAAATCATTCGGCGTGATAAAGTTCCTGCCATTCAAGAAGTACGATGGTGAGCACGTCTTCGACGTCGCTCTGCCACGCAAGGAATACAGCACCGGACCGGGGCACAAGGACTTCAGGGTGGAGTACGATCACACCCTGCGGGTGGAGGATGATCTTTCCCGAAGGGACTTCACCATTAATGCCATGGCTGAGGATCTCTCCACAGGAAAGCTGGTCGATCCGCTGAACGGAAGAAAGGACATAAAGAGAAGGCTGATTCGTATAACCAGTCCCAATTCCTTCCGGGACGATCCCCTGAGGATGCTTCGGGGAATACAGTTTGCCGCCAGGTTCGAATTCGAACTGGAGAAGGAGACGCTTGACAGCCTGCGCCAGAATGCTGATCTGATCGCCACCATCTCGCCGGAGAGAATTCAGGAGGAGTTGAACAAGCTCCTGGTAAAAGCCAAATATCCCAGCGCCGGCTTCAGGTTGATGCAGCAGGTGAGTCTGTTGGAAAAGATACTGCCGGAGCTGGCCAGCGCTGTGGGAGTGACCCAGCCGGGCGGATACCATGCTTACGACGTGTTCGAGCATTCCATACTGACCGCAGACTCCGCCCCCCGGGACTTGGTGATTCGTCTGGCGGCGCTGCTGCATGACGTATCCAAGCCGGAGACCAAAGCCCCTACCGAGAGCGGAGCCACCTTCTACGGGCACGACAAGAAAGGCGCCAGGGTGGCCCGGAGGGCGCTGCAGAGATTGCGTTACTCCAACCAGATCGTCGACCAGGCCACTCTTTTAATCGACAAGCATATGTTCACTACCGGAGTGACTGACAAAGGTGTCAGAAGGCTCATAAGAAAGATGGGAGAGGAGCTGATCTTCTCCCTTCTGGATCTGCGCAGGGCGGATGTGGTAGCACAGGGAAGGGGGGGAACCACTGAAGACGTAGACGAACTGGAGGAGAGGATAAGGCTGGAAATAGAGAGGCAGCCTCCCTTTGGCCTGAAGGATCTTGCCGTGGACGGAAATGATATCATGAAAACGTTTGACATTCCCCCCTCCCCGCTGGTGGGACAGGTTTTGAATTATCTTCTGGAACTGGTGCTGGACGAACCGGAGGTAAACCAAAAGGAGAGACTAATGAAGGAGGCGGAATTCTTTCTGAGGAATATTTCGGCAAGCTCGGAAGATAAGAAGTGAGCTAATCTTGCAGAAACCGCACCCCCTGTGTGCTGCTCTCCGCAAAGGGAGCATGTCACAGTGTCATTCTGACCCCGCCTTTGGCGGGGGAAGAATCTGAGCTCAGTAACTGATTGGAGTTATTAGATTCTTCGCTTCGCTCAGAATGACAACTGTATGTTTTTGATGATTGCGACACAGCCTCAAAGTGGAGAGGGGGATAAGGGGAAAGGTAAAGAAAGGAGTTATAATGAAGATACACGAATATCAGGCCAAACAGATATTCGCCAGGTACAAGCTCCCTCTTCCTGACGGCGACGTGGCCACCACGCCGGACCAGGCCAAAGAGATTGCCACCAGGATCGGCAAGCCGGTCATGGTGAAAGCTCAGGTGCACGTGGGAGGAAGAGGCAAGGCCGGCGGCATAAAGAAGGCGGACGACCCGGATTTAGCCTTCCAGATGGCCTCCCAGATTTTGGGTATGGAGATCAAGGGGCTTCCGGTCAAGAAGGTTTTGGTGACCGAATGCAAGGACATCGCCACCGAGGCCTACGTCGGGATCATCGTCGACCGGAAGAGCAAGAAACCGGTGATCATGGTCTCGGCTGCCGGGGGAATAGACATCGAGGAGGTGGCGCGGGAGACCCCGGAGAAGATTCACAAGTTGGAGGTGGACCCGCTTTTGGGTCTGCAACCCTTCCAGGCACGGAACTTGGCCTACCTGCTGTATTCGGACAGAAAGATCGCCAATCAGACCTGTCCGGTCATCCTGAAGCTCTATAGGGCTTTCACGGAAAACGATTGCTCTTTGGCCGAGATAAACCCGTTGATTACCACACCCGAAGGAGAGGTCTGGGCGGTGGACGCCAAGATCAACATAGATGATTCCGGCCTGGCCCGGCACCCCGAGGTAGAGAAGATGCGCGATCTGGACGCAGAGGAGAAGGCTGAAATCGAGGCCCGGGAGAAGGATCTTTCTTTTGTGAAACTGGACGGGAGCATCGGCTGCATCGTGAACGGGGCCGGGCTGGCAATGGCCACCATGGACCTGGTAAAGAGATTTGGGGCCGAGCCAGCGAATTTTTTGGACATCGGCGGAAGCTCCAGCCCGGAGAAGGTTGTAAGCGCCATGAGCATCATCCTGCGGGATCCCAACGTGAAGGCGATTCTTTTCAACATCTTCGGCGGGATCACCAGATGCGACGACGTTGCCAACGGGATCGTCCACGCGGTCAACCAGCTTAAGCCCAAGGTTCCCATCGTGGTGAGACTCACCGGAACCAACGAGGATAAGGCCAGGGACATCTTAAGGCAGGTAAACCTCAGCGCCACCACGTCCATGGAAGAGGTGGTGAAAAAGGCGATTGAGCTTTCCGGAATGACCCAGACCAGCATGTTCGGGAGTTAGCCAGATACTCACTCATCAAACACCCGCCCTGTCATCCAGGCATAGAGTAATGATGTAGTGACCTCAATTCATAGGGCGGGGAATTCATCCCAGCCATGAGATAGCGGAAGATGGGCAAAGTAACTCGTTTTAACCTCGAGAACTATTGTCATTTTGTCACGAGTAAAACGTACCGCAGCCAGAAAATTTTCTCAAAAGGGAAAGTAGCAGATCTCTTGATCCAAACCCTCTTCGAGGTTAAGGAAAAACTAAACTTTCGACTTATTGGTTTTGTGGTTATGCCTGACCACATTCACTTGATGGTGGTGCCGGATAAAAGAAACAGTATCTCTGATATAATGCGACACATCAAAGGCCGTTTTTCTCGAAGATACAGTCACTTTAGTCGGGGGATGAATTCCCCCGACTATGTGGCGTCCGATCATAGGGCGGGGAATTCATCCCCGCCGGGCTCCAAGGTCTGGCAGGAGAGTTTTTATGATCATGTGATTCGGAACAGAAAGGAGTTTGACCAACGGCTTAACTCCCTGTATAATAATCCGGTCAAGGCAAAATTAGTAGATAAACCGGAAGATTACAAATACTCTTCAGCAACAGGGAAATATGAGACTGATCTTGATGGTTATGTCGGAGGATGAATTCCTCCGACTATGAGTAGACATAGAGGATTCAATTCCCAATAAAAAAGGAGAGTTGCATGAGCATACTGATTGACAAAAACACCAAGGTGGTGGTGCAGGGCATCACCGGAAGGGATGGTGCCTTCCATACCAAACAGATGCTGGACTATGGGACAAAGATCGTGGCCGGGGTCACGCCGGGCAAAGCAGGAGAGACAGTCGAAGGCGTTCCTGTATTTGACTCTGTCAAAGAGGCGAAGGATGCCACCGGAGCGAACACCTCAGTCATCTACGTCCCCTCCAGGTTTGCAGTGGACGCAATCTACGAGGCGGCCGAGGCAGGAATCGATCTGGTGGTCTGCATCAGCGAGGGCGTTCCAGCCATGGACATGCTTGCGGTCTACAACTACCTGAAAGGCAAGAAGACCCGGCTGGTCGGACCCAACACCCCGGGTTTGATCAGCCCCGGGGCGAGCAAGGTGGGGATAATGCCGGGACAGATTCACGTGAAGGGTAGCGTCGGCGTGGTCTCCCGGAGTGGAACCTTGACCTATGAGGTGGTGTATCATCTTACCCAGAGGGGGATCGGTCAGTCCACCTGCCTGGGCACGGGCGGGGATCAGATCGTGGGCACCGGTTTCTTAGACGTGCTGGAGATGTTCGAGAAGGATCCACAGACCAAGGCAGTGGTTCTAATCGGCGAGATCGGAGGAACCGACGAGGAGGAAGCGGCGAAGTTCATAAGTAAGCACATGAGCAAGCCGGTGGTGGCTTTTGTGGCCGGAAGAACCGCCCCACCGGGAAAGAGAATGGGGCATGCGGGCGCCATAATCGCCGGCGGAAGCGGCACCGCGGCCGAGAAGATCGCCGCCTTCCAGAAGGCGGGCATTAAGGTGGCGGAGAGTCCGGCTGAAGTGGCGGTCTTGATGGAGGCGGAGTTGGTGAAGCTTAAGAAGAAAGCGAAGAGGCCGGCAAAAAAGAAAGTGGTAAAACCGAAAAAGGCCAAAAAACCCGCCAAAATGAAAGCTGCAGCCAAACCCAAGAAGGTGAAAAAACCAGCCAAGAAAAAGGCGGTACCCAAACCCAAGAAGGCCGTGAAGAAGACCGCGAAAAAGAAGAAAACGACCAGAAGGAAAAGGTAACCAATAACCTCTCCCCCTTTTATTCCCCCTCTCCACAATTGTGGAGAGGGGGACAGGGGGTGAGGTGAGAGACATGCATCATGAATAAACGTGATCTGAGCCACGCAGGAATTGTCAAGTGCGCAAATGTCCTGGCATTCCTTGTTGTCGTGTTTTTTGCATTCCCCTCATCGGCCGATTCGCAAACCGATTCCCTGCAGGCCAGGATTGAACTCAAATCCTCTGTCGACCGATCGGAAGTCCCGTTCAACAGGGAGGCGACTTTCACGGTCCAGGCAAGCTGGGAGGGAGAGCAGGATAGATTCAGCATAACTCCGGTTGGCCTTCCGGGATGCGAGAATTTTGAGATACTGGGGAGTTCCTCGGTGAACGAGACCAAAATAGAGGGAGGAAAAACCGTGTCCCTCAAGACCTTCAACTTCACCCTCAAGCCTACCCAGACCGGAACCGGAAGAATCGGCTCGGTTCAACTCAGTTATGTGGACAATGTAGCCCAGGATAGCTCCACCCTCTCCACGCAGCCCATAAGCGTAGAGATTACCCCTCCCGTTGAAAGAAGGGCACCGGCGCCCAGAACCATTCTGATCTTCGTCGTGGCTGCCGTATTGATCTATGTGATCTACTCGGCCAGAAGAAGGACCAAGCGAATCGAAATCGCCAAAGAAGAGATAAAAAAGCCGAAGATGGAAGAGGAATTTCCTGAAGACAAAACTCTAAAGGACCTGGCGGCGATCAACCGCAGAGTGCAGCAAGGAGATCTGGAGGCATTTTCCTCTGACGTGTACAAATTGTTGACAGGCTATCTTGAGGCAAGATATCAGATCGTCACCTCCGGAAAGACCACTGACGGCATCATCGATTCGCTGTCCAATCTGGACATGCCATCTGATAAAATAGATCTTATGAGAGGTATGTTCTCCGCGTGTGATCTGATCAAGTATGCGAAAGAACCGGCGGAAAAAGAGAAGTGCAAGGAGATAGCCAAACAGGTTAGAGAATTTGTGGAACAAAACCGTTGAGAGGATGTAGAATTCTAATCGCGCGTCCGGGGGATGTTCGAATTTGATTCTCGCACGCTGACATTCGTCCCGAAGGACTCAGTCCGAGGAAAGCGTGCAGCTACCACTTAGGAAAGCTTAAACGGTTCTTGCTGGAGGAGAAACATGCAGGAAGAAACGGTCAAAACTGCTCACGACATCAAAGCCATCCAGGAGAAGGTGGAGAAGGAGAGCCTGTTCGTACAAGAGCTCTTAGCGGAGATCGGCAAGGTGATAGTGGGGCAGAAGTACTTGGTGGAAAGGCTCTTGATCGGTCTGTTGGCCAACGGTCACATTCTGCTGGAGGGAGTGCCCGGTCTGGCCAAGACCCTGTCCATCAAGACCCTGTCTGATGCGGTCCAGACCAACTTTCAGAGAATTCAGTTCACTCCCGACCTTCTGCCTGCCGATTTAATCGGCACCATGATCTATAATCCCCAGAGCGGGAATTTCAGCACCAAGAAAGGCCCTCTCTTCACCAATTTGATTCTGGCGGATGAGATAAACCGGGCCCCGGCAAAGGTGCAGAGCGCGCTTTTGGAGGCCATGCAGGAGAGACAGGTTACCATAGGCGATACCACCCACCCATTGGAGGAGCCCTTTCTGGTCATGGCGACCCAGAACCCGATCGAGCAGGAGGGGACCTATCCTCTCCCCGAAGCTCAGGTGGATCGGTTCATGCTCAAGCTCTCCATCACCTATCCCAGCAAGAAGGAGGAATTAGACATCATAGATCGCAATGCCGAGGTGGGCTTCCCGGAGGTGAAAAAGGTCATCTCTCCCAAGGACATACTCAAAGCCAGGGAGGTGGTGGGTCAGATATATGTCGACGAGAAGATAAAGGACTACATCCTGAATATTGTCTTCGCCACCAGAAATCCGGAAGAATACGGCCTTGATCTCAAGGACTTGATCGCCTATGGCGCTTCGCCCCGAGCCTCCATATATCTTAATCTTACCGCCAAGGCTCATGCCTTCCTTAAAGGACGGGGATACGTGACTCCCGAGGACATCAAGGCCATCGGAATGGACGTCTTGAGGCATCGGGTTATCGTCACCTACGAGGCGGAGGCCGAGGAGATCAACTCGGAGGATATCGTCAAAAAGGTTTTCGATCAGATAGAGGTACCTTAGTTCTTCCAGATGATGTAACCAGCACCTAACTTAAGTTAGGTGCTGGCTCGGATCGCGGATGTCGGCAACCGATTAAAAGGATTAGTTTAAGTTGGTTCGGGAATTGTCACCAGGATTCCCCGGATGGGGAAAAATCCCCCGCCAAAGGCGGGATCTTGACGACAATTCCTGCACGAACAAGAAGGTTTTTCAACAGTCGCTTTAGATTCGCTTGGTTGCGGGATGGAGTTGAAGCTCCACCCCTACGTTTCGGTTACAGATGTTTGATTAGAAGGTTATCTGATGCTGCCCAAAGAGATCATAAGGAAGGTCAGAAGAATCGAGATACGGACGAAGAAGCTGGTCAACGAGGTCTTCTCCGGGGAATACCATTCCATCTTCAAAGGGAGAGGAATGGAATTCGAGGAGGTGAGAGAATACCAGCCGGGAGATGACATCCGGGTCATCGACTGGAACGTCACTGCCCGGTACGGTCATCCCTTTGTCAAGCGGTTCAAGGAGGAGAGGGAGCTGACCGTCATGCTTTTAGTGGATGCTTCCTCCTCAGGGCAATTCGGAACCGCGCAGAGAATGAAGGGAGAGATCGCAGCCGAGTTGTGTTCGGTTTTAGCCTTCTCCGCCATCAAGAACAATGATCGGGTGGGAATGATCATCTTCACCGACCGGGTGGAGAAATACATTCCTCCCAAAAAGGGAAGCTCTCACGTTTTGCGATTGATCCGGGAGGTGCTCTATTTCAAGCCCCAACATCCGAGGACGGATATCAACTGTGCGCTTGATTTCCTGGGCCGGGTGACCAAGAGAAGGAGCGTGGTCTTTTTGGTTTCGGACTTCTTAAGCAGTGGTTTTGAGAAAATGCTCTCCATAGCCAACAAAAAGCATGATCTTATCGCTATCAAAATAGCCGATCCAAGAGAGATAGAGCTGCCCAACGTTGGTTTCATCGAGCTGGAGGATACCGAGACGGGCGAACAGATAATCATAGACACAAAAAATGCGGCGGTGAGGAAGGATTTTCAGCAATACGTTTCCAGAGAAAGGGTAAAACTGGATAGAGGATTCAGATCCATGGATTTAGATCACATTCACATAAGCACTGACAGATCATATGTGGAACCTCTCATGGCCTTCTTCAAGGTCAGGGCCAAGAGATTCCGATAGGAGGAACTATGATAGGAGGATTAGGGGCACAGGAGCTTTTGTTGATCCTATTGATCATCCTTCTGCTCTTCGGGGCCAGAAAGATCCCCGGGATAGCTCGCGGACTGGGAAGAAGCGTGTCCGAGTTTAAGAAAGGAGCAAAGGAGCTGGAGGATGAGATCAAGCAAGAGGAGCCGGAGAAGCGAGAGCCACCGGAAAAGAAGGATCTTGCCGGTTAAAAAGAACCAACCATCTGTGTCTGTTCCAGAGAATCGGGTGAAGCCAGGGCTTCACCCTTGCATTAGGAGTCATAACACAGAAGCGCGAATTTCTCCTCTGACGACAAGCGCTTCTTCACTTTCAAAACTCCTTCTCGATTCGGCGAGGAGCAGGTATGACAGAAAGATCGGAGAGAAGAATGGGTGCAGGCAGCAGCAAATCCAATCCTATTCTGTTGGTCACCCTGGCGTTGATGGGCGTATTGCTCGTCGTGTCCATTTTGATCTATTCCCAATTGCGGGGCATGGCCGGATCGAAGCTGAATTACCCGCTGCAGCAGGACCTGGCGGCAGAACTGGAGGATTCCAGGCTTTATGAGCAGGCGGCGGCAGAATACGAACGCCTGCTCGATCTGGGCGGACTTGACAGAAGAAGGCGAGCCAACATAAACTACATCATCGGCAACATCTATTTAAATCACCTGAACGACTATGAAAATGCCGCCGCCAGATTCATCCAGGCCCAGCTTCTCAATCCGGAAAGTGAACTCGAAGAAAAGATCAATAAGGCTCTGGTTATTTGCTTTGAAGGGATGGGGCGATCCCTGGAAGCTCAGAGACAGTTGGAGAGGAGCACTTATCTGGATCAAACCGAGCCGGAGAGGAAGGGGAGAGTGGTGGTTGCCAAGATCCGGGATCGGGAGATCACCATGGGCGAACTTTACGGTGAAATCGAGAAACTTCCTCCTTCAGTTCAGGAGCAATTCAAAGACAGAGAGGGTAAATTGAAGTTTTTGCAGGGCTACCTGGGATCGGAGCTTTTGTATCACGCCGCTCTCCGAAAAGGACTGGACAAGGA
>JBAUFO010000101.1:0-4291 GCA_049679185.1 Candidatus Zixiibacteriota bacterium | reverse complement strand
GTCTAACCAGTCCGTAAGCCCCGTCTCTGAAATGTCCTATAGTGTACAAGAGGAAGAGTCTTTTGAAAGTATCTTTAGATATGGTTCCCATTCTTCTCACCTCCGTCTCTGAACCTCTTCAACTTCGACCAAACCACACAGTTTAGAGAAATCTCGGTTTTTCATCGCTTTTTTGACCTTTGCACTCATATACCACGCGGTCTTGTAGGGTAGTTCGAGATCCTTGCTTATTTGGCTCACCGTCGTTCTCTTGGTGGAGCAAATCAGATATAAGGCAATGAACCATTTGGTCAGAGGAATGTAAGTCTTATGAAAGACTGTTCCCGCCTTGACAGAGAATTGATACCTGCATTGGGAACATTCGAACTTCTTAACCGAATGAATCCTTGAAACTGTGTTTACGCCACATCTTGGGCACACGATGCCATTTGGCCATCGCACAACTTCAAGATATTTCTCACACTCCTCTTCGGTCGCTAACTCCTTCGTTATTTGAAACAACCTCATCTGAACATCCTCCATGTTAATATACGGCATATTTTCCCTTCTGTCAAGTAATATTTTCAAATTCTTGTGATTTTTTTTATCCCAGAGCAGGACCGAGTAAAGTACATAATAACAGGCCCTTAAACGCAGCTTTTCCCTGCTGTGACGTTATAGTATCTCTGACTAACTCCTCACGATCATACTCTCCGTGGCCGTATTTATCATTTGACACAAAGTTGACCTGTCTGATGGGAGAGGGTCAGAGAGAGGGTGGAACTGCGTAGGTCGGGCTGTCCGTTCTCTCGCCCTTCGGGTCTGCGCCCTTCCTTCGACACTGAGTCTTCCTTCGACCCTGAAGTCTCAGGACCGAAGGGCAGGACGAAGTGCAGGGTCGAAGACCAAAGGCGGGATTCCTTCGACACTGAGTCTCACTTCGTGCCGAGCGCGCTCAGTGCGAGGCAGGACGAAATGTAGGATGAATCCGAAGGACTGACCGAAAAGGACCCTATTTGAGAATAAGGAGTAAAGCACCCCTTTTTATCCTTGACAACTCGCGCCCACTAAGTTATCTTAGTATTGGAAGGGAAAGTGCAAGGGCAGAAGGCTCACTTGGCATGCATCTCAGAATCTGCCGTCAAGCTTGCGTGGGGCTGAACCTTTGAGAAGACCAAACTCCCAGTGGCGCGATTTGCTCTCTGGGTTGTCTTATAAGCGGAAAACTCGCTGCCTCCGGCAGTCTGGTTACAAAAGCGAGTAGCCTTTCGAATTTCAGAAAAATCGTTTGCAAGCGAGAGGGAGAGGTATACCCAAAAATCTCCCTACCTCTTTGCAGTCTGATAATTTGGAGCTTCAAAGGTCAACCTTTTAACCCAAAGGAGGAAGGGATGTTAAAAAGATTAACGTTCCTCTTCGTTCTGGTTCTGGTTGTGTTGGTCTGGGGCTGGCCAGCCATGGCGGCAGAGCTGGCCACGGACCAGGCGGAGAACATCGTGCCTTCTGCCGGAGCCAAAGTGGCCGGCGACATCCTGTGGCACTGCGACGTTCAGAGCTTGCCGGTTGATAACCTGATCTTGGGAATCGAAACCTTCCGCGACACCTTCTACATTACCGGCGGTGGTAACCTGCCACACGAGAATCCCAATAAGGTTCACGTTTGGATAGTGCCGGGGGGTGTATGTACATACCTGTATAGCGTGAATCAGCCCACTGCCCCGACAAGCTGGGGATGGCGGGACATAGCCTGTGACGGCCAGTATCTGTATGCCAGCGAGAGCCGAACTTTGGAATGTTTCTATGTAACTCCAGCGGGGGTAGTGCCGGTTCCGGCAAACGACATCGCGATCATTGGGATGGCGGACATAAATGTGGTCCGCGGCGTGGCCTATGATGAGGACAATGACTGGTTCTGGACGGCAGATTTCAACAGCCAGATCTACGCGTTCGACCGGACCGGAAACATGACCAGCGGACCGCATGCCAATATCATGGGTCCCGTATACGGCATGGCGTACGATAACAGTTCCCCCGGCGGTCCGTGGCTTTGGGTTCACGTTCAGGACTCAACCAATGTGTACCAGTTCAATCCTACCACGGGCATGCCCACGGGTGTGGTGTATTCCGGCTGGGGTGATGGTGATCCCGGGGTTAGCGGGATTGCCGGCGGGCTTTGTGTATTGGAGGGAGATCCCTCGAAAGACAAGGCCAGCGTTACGCTGCTGGGCGTAACTCAGGTGACCACCCCCAACCCGGACGAGATGTACGCCATGGAAATCTACTTCCGCGAGGATTCCCTCTACTGGAAGCCTGGCTACGAGAATTACGCTCCCAACGGCATGCCCGATATCGACATGTGGCAAGGCTTCGGCTGGTGGAAGACTGAAACCAGCAGGGCCACCTTCGATGGACCCTGCGCCGTGGCCAACTGCTTTAAATGGTTCGACTCCAAGTACGAGGAGGGTTTTGGAGGTATGGCCGGTGACGGATTCGATCAGTTCCCGCTGGTCAGGGATTACATGGACGAGATGCCGTGGTATTGGTTCCTGTTCGACGATCACGATCCTTTCAACATCAACGACGCGTGGGACGTCAATAATTTCACTCCCTGGCTGCAGGGCGGGACAGTACCACCTCCGCCCACTCTTCAGCCGTTCGTCCCCGGCGTGCAACCTAGCGGCGGCGCATTGCCACCCTGGGGTGAGTTGGTGGAGAGATTGGCCTGGTATCTCGACCTGGACGGTGTTCAGAGCGGGTACTGCAATCATTCCGGCACCACGCCCCAGGATATGCACGACGGCATTCAGGCCTGGTTCGACTCCGAGATGTTCACCGACAGCAGCACCCTGGCCGATACCCTGTGCGTGAACATCTGGCCCATGCCCACCTTTGAGTTGGTGGAGACTTTGGTTGAGAAGTGCGAGGATATGATTCTGCTCTTGGGCTTCTGGTGGCAGGAACCGACCGGAGGCTGGTGGAGACACGGCGGTCACTGGGTCACCGTAGCCGGCATAAACTCGGAAGACCTCCTGATCGCCTTCTCAGACCCGTTCATTGACAACGCGGAGTACGGCGGCCGGGGCAGGGTTCTGGACGGCTTGATCATCGAACACACCGGGCATCCGTACGATCACATCACCCACAACGACGAGGGGAACGTTTCGCACGACATATACGACGTCGTCCCCGACGCCGTCAGCCCGGGAGGCCTGTGGGAGATCGGCGACTATGGTACTACCATAACGCCAGCCTACATCGCACCGCGGATGTTCAACCTGAACGTGCCCCCTGAATTCGAGCAGATGACAGCCTACAATGACTCCCTGTGGCCCTTCATCGTGGAGGTGGAGTACGCCATCCAGGTATCCCCCTGGGATTACCGCGGCGACGTGAACATCGTCCCTGGCGGCGACGGAGTGGTGGACGTAGCGGACATAGTCTTCATAGTCAACTACCTGTATAGAGGCGGACCCACACCGGATCCTAACTCGGAGGCAGACGTCACGTGCGACGGTGTAGTAAACGTCGCAGACATTGTCTACCTTGTGAACTATCTGTACAAGGGCGGACCTGTTCCCAGATGCTGCGACCCCTAAGTCACCTGCCAACCATCTGCAGGACTGACATTAAAAGCCCCTCGCAAAGTGCGGGGGGCTTTTTTGTGTCTCCTCTTTCCCACTCTGCAAGAGGCGAAGAGGTTCCCTCTCCCTTTGGGAGAGGGACAGGGTGAGGGTCACACAGTCTTCTCCTCCCCTCACCTTAGTCCTCTCCCCCGAGGGGAGAGGAGAAATAGTTCCTTCTCCCTCGGCCGATCTGCACAAATGAGGGGATTGCTTCGCGTTGCTCGCAATGACGTAGAAGAGTAGCTTTCGTGGTTCCCTCTCCCTCGATAGGTTAGACCATTCGACAAGCTCATGGTGGTGAGTCTTCGACCCTGAACTCGGACCGAAGGGCGAAGTCGAAGCACAAGCTCACTACAAGTGGGAGGGGGCTTAGGGGGGTGACGCAGCTGCGTGGGTCGGGCTGTCCTAAGGACTGCCCGACAAAGACCCTGCCTTTTCTTCCCCCTCACTCCCGCCTTCGGTCTTCGACCCTGAGGGCTCAGACCCGAAGGGCGGAATCTCCGACTTAATCTTCTCCCCCCAGGCGAGAGGAAAGATGGTTCCCTCTCCCTTATCCGCCGGAGGCGAGGGTCAGGGAAACAGAAAGGGCTTGTCTGACCCTATCTCATCGGGATTTTGACCTAGCCAGAACCTAACTTAAGTTAGGTTCTGGCTAAACCTCTGCACAATCTTGTCTGGCCCGCCTGATT
>JBAUFO010000100.1:0-5283 GCA_049679185.1 Candidatus Zixiibacteriota bacterium | reverse complement strand
GGGTACCGGAGTTGAAAGCATTGACCACCGCCTCCTCCGCCTGGGGTTTCTCCCCTTTGTAATCAAAGGGATACTCCATCAGGTATACCTTGGTGACATCGAAGGAAGCTGGGATATGAGATTTAGCCAAAATCTCGGTGTCCCGCGTATGAAACCTCCACAGCCCGTCAAGCTCACCCGGGCCTTTCCACTCGTCGTCTGCCACCAAGGTGATCGAATTTCGCCAGGGTCCAAATTCCGGCTCCTTTTCATAGGATATGATCTTGTCCAGCACCACTTTCGTCTCCCTGGTCGATCTTACCGGCAGTCGACTGATAACCATGCCCAGAGTGTCTCCCCACCACACGTATAAGTCGTCGGAGATGGATGGGTCGGCGGTGAAAGGGGGAATGAAGTTTACCGCACCCGTGCCCAGATTGTTCTTGTAATCATAGTTTCCATCTCCCAGCAAGAGGACAAATGCAGGCGCCGGCTCTTCCCAGTTTTGATAGGCGAATTTCAGGAAATCCCTTATGGCTGTGGGGTCTAAGAGCCCGCCGGAGAACTCATCGTACACGTCCTGAACCTTGATCACCATCGCCGACATCTGGTTGTACGACTTCCGGAAATTCTTCAGGCTCTGAGCCTTATCAGAGAAATCTGAGTGGGTTATGATCAAAAAATCTGCTCGATTTGAGGCCTCCCTCAAATTAGAGCTCTCATCCCGGAGGAATCGCGTCGGTTTCTTGATCTTGCTTTCATCCACCAGGAGATATTTGGTTATGGTGTCTGCGGACACGGTATCCTGAAATCTGGCAAACTCGCCCTCTATCTGCAGCTCCTTGAATTTCTTGACCTCGAAATAATCGGTTAAGTCAAACAGATACGCCTGGGAGGACGGCAACAGGTTGGAGATCTCGTACTGCGCCACCCCTGAGATTGCCGGGCTTTCAAAGAGAAGCTGTCTGTCGTGGCACTCAAACCCACGAGAGTACTCAATCTCATACCAGTCCAGAAAAGCGCTCCCGGAAAAAGAGATTTCCAGAGTGTCCACCAGGCCGCCGTGAAAGCCAAAGCTCCTGAAGACCGTCAGAGAACCGAAGGAGAGCGAATCCAACACTTCAGCCGGTTCACCGTTCACCCACAAACTGGGAGAAGAGCCGGTATGTTTGAGTTTGATCAGACAGGTATCCTGAGGAAGCCCTCCGGGCAAACTTGCGAACATCCGCGCTGGGAAGGCTGCCGTCCAATACCAGTGGAAATAGTCGATAACGTTTCCCGCCAGATCTTTCATCGGAGTGTTGTCCCGTTCCAGGTGAGCTCTCGATCTGAATTTCGGCGGGACGAACGGTCCCGGTTCCACAAGGCTGCCATCCCTGATCTGCATCCGTTTGGGATCGGGAAGCGAAGGTATGGGATCGAACGTCAGCCAGAACACGTTGTCGTCGGTATATGGGTTGGTGTGAAAGTCTATAGCTTTTCCAGAGGCATCGTATTCCCAGTCGTTGGTGGACCAGCCGAAGAAGAGGATGAAATCATCGGAGTCGAATTCGCCGTTTTCCTCCCCGGAAACGAGTATGGCCATCTCCTCGAACTCGAGGAATGGATGATAACTATCCAAAGGCAACGTCTTGCCCCCGCCGGAAAACATTCGCAGGGTCCGCGGATCCATGGAACTCATCGGAACTCCTGCCTGCATCAGCATGTTTCGGTCGATTTTGTACATGCCGTTTTCGCGTACGATGGCCTTGTACCAGTTGTCAGAATAGCCAAAGGGATAAACTGTGCCGGGCTGCTTCAAAAAAGCGCTCGCCCGGGCCGCTCTCCGCCAGCTTTTCGACTCCTCATAATTGAGCAAGACGTTCCGGTAGATCCTCTCAAAGAGGTCCTTTTCGGATTTGAAAGTGCCACCCCTGCCTCCGGCGAAACTGATCTTGACCGTGATCCGGGAGTGGTATCTGACGCTCATGCGGGCGGGATTATACTGAATCGGAAAAATCTCCAACTCCACTACCCTCTGATCCCTTAGAAAGGTTGAAGAGTCGAAGGAGAATATTTCGGCGGGGTAATACTGATCCAATATGCGCTCCGGCTTCATGGGAACCGGACGGTACCCCAGCGGACTCCCGTCGTCCGGCTCCGCCTTGAGAGCGAAAGCCAAGTCTATGCCAGGCAATTCAGTCCCTTCATCTTCCAGCACCTCCACCCTTAATTCCGCTTCCGGTGGAACGGCGACCACCACCTTTCTCACAGGCAGTTGAGGTTTTCCCGGAATGTTCGACAGGCCGCACTTGGGGATGTTGATGAGGTCAAAGGGCTTGCCCAAAAGATCGATCTTGCTCTGTGAGAAATCAGGAACCAGATACCTGAAGACTATCCCTTCCTGATCCGACTTCAATATCTCCAGGTCGTCATATTCGGTGGCAAACGAAGGTTCGGCATGCAGGCTCAGGTACAGCATGGCAGGCAGGATCATTCCGAGCCTGAAGATTCTAAAAACAAGCGGGCTCTTCAAAGATAAAAAAGCCGAGCCGGTTCTAAAGGTGCAACGACCCCCGGCCGGAAGAACAACTCGGCAATTGCGCCCATAGCCAAGCCAGTTAAAGGGCTTTCGGTTTAGTGTTCTCATGGAACCTGGCAAAGACATACTGCTACAGTCTGAATCCTGTCAGGGTGCACTTTTCTCCCTCAACACACAATGTCCGTGCCTCGGATGTCAAATGCACGACGAACAAACCCTTTAACCGTTTTTTCTATAGGCTTACCTCTTGTTATGTTGGCTAACAATATATTCTAAGAACCACATTTGTCAAGCGTTTTTAATCACTGCGTGCGGCAAACTCATCACATTGTCTGATTTTGGAACAGAGCCGCAAATTTTCTCCAAACTGTGCGACTCTTCCTCGATCCTCCGGCCAGCCTTGCTCAGCTCGTTTTGGACGCCCCTCCTCTCCAGGAGTTCATCCAACAAGCTTCCTCTTTATCAGGCTTGCCGAGTTCTCCGCCCTAAAAGCTCTTATGAAGGAGCAGGCCACCTCGTAAGCCTTCTGCTCAGTCTGTTCGGTGTTCTTCTGCGGGATGGCATCTATTTCTTTCTTGAACTCCCTGGTGGCAAATTTGATGTCTTTCTCATTCTCCCTGGCCCATCCCTTCATCAGATCAAACAGATCCTTGGGTAAAAACCGGTGGGCGACGTTTTGCCATTCCGTGCCCACATTCCCTTTACGGATGCCGTAATCTGCGAATTTGCCTACAATGCTCAGGGGAGTTCCGGTGATTCCGTGCTGCGCTATACAGAGTCCTTTTGGTCTTATAGCATCGAAAATCTGCCTGGTTCTATCCAGATCGATAGATACCTCTTCTCCCTCCAGGTAGTTCCCGTGCTTCGAGCCGTTGTTGATGGCCAGAAGATCGGGATGTACATTGCTATTTGCCAAGCCGTCGATGAAACCGGTGGCCTCCTCCACGGTGGTAAGCTCTGCCTCCTGTCCGGCGGACTTCACCTCCCCCACCTCTACCTCTAACCCCAGTCCATAAGGAAGGATAAGAGCAGCAAGCCGGCTGGTGATGCTGATGTTGTCCTCCAACTCGTTGAAAGAGGCATCGATAGCTATCGACGTGTAGCCAGCCTTGATCTCGGCTTTTATCTGTTCTTCCGCAGATTGAAGAGCCGCTTGACTGGTGTCCTTTACCGTGGTATGATCGCCGTGGATAAAAAACGGCTTGGAGAACTTGGTCGTTTCCGCATATCCCACTACGGTCTGAAAGAATGTCTCTGGAGTCTGGCCAGTGTAGCCGCCATCCACACCGCCCTCGGTTTTGGCCAGTTCGAGCCCCACCACCGCATCCAGATCCTCGGCGGCGCGCATTATCCCCGGAACCACATGTCTTATCCGGGCGTTGCACGCCATCACGATGACCTCTTCATCTTTCAGTGCTCTAAAAATGTCGTGAGAGTTAAGAAGACATATCTTGCTTTTGCCTCCCAGTTTCTCCCGGATATACTCAGGTCTCAAATTCAGTATTCTCGTATCTACGCTCATTGTCGACATGGAAGACCCTCCCTGAAAGAAGGTTTTCTGTTATACGGAAGACCGAAAACTCAAAATTGCTCTTTTCTTGATCTATTTGAACAGCAGGGCCAAGACCACCGCCACCACCAAGGCCGGCAGGAAATTGCCCACCTTGATCCTTTTGATACCCAGAAGGTATATCCCGATTCCCACAATGATCAGACCTCCGGTCGCGATCAACTCATCCAGAACCTCAGGTCTCAGAAGAAAGGACAGTTTTCCCCCGAGCAGGGTTAGACCGCCTTGAAAGATGAGCACGGTCAGGGCAGAGAAGATGACCCCGATCCCCAGGCTTGAGGCGAAGACAATCGAGGCGAAACCGTCTAACAGGGATTTGGCGTAAAGCACGCTGGCATCGCCGCTTACCCCATCCTGAATCGATCCCACGATGGTCATGGGACCGATGCAGAAGACTAAGCTGGAGGTGACAAACCCCAGCACAAAGTTTCCTGAGCGGGACTTCACCTTTCTTTTTAGGAACTCTCCCAGCTTCTCCAGGCCTTCCTCGATTTTAAGCAGTTCCCCGATAATTCCACCCAGAGCCAGGCTCCCGATCACCAGGAGAATACTTTCGGATCTGAAAGCCATCTTGAAGCCTATCAAAAGAGTAGAGAGGCCCAGGGCATGCATCACGATGTTTCTGATCTTTTCGGAGAATCGGGCTCCGATCAACAACCCCACCATACTGCCCAATATCACGGTGGATGTATTTACCAGCGTTCCCTTCATGAGTCGAGTAGAGTTGACGCGGTCTATAAGTTGATTTTGAACTCTCGTTTTACCAGTATTTCCGAGGATCGGTGATCTTCCCTTCCACTGCCGATGCGGCGACTGTTGCAGGGCTGCATAAGTATACTTCGCCACCCTTTCCGAGCTTGCCCAGGAAATTTCTGTTGGAGGTGGAGAGAAGCACGTCCCCTTTTCCCAAGACCCCGTGATGTCCCGCCGTGCAGAGGCTGCATCCCGGGTTGGCCACCATGGCTCCCACGCCCATGAAGACCTGATAGAGTCCCGCCTCGAGCATACCCATGGCCACCTCTCTGGTTGCCGGCACCACGATCAATCTCACATCGGGATGAATCTTCCCCGCTTTTTTCAGAATCTTCGCCGCAGCCCTAAAATCTTCCAATCTGCCATTGGTGCAGGAACCGATAAAGCCCTCGTTGAAGGGCGCTCCTTCAACTTCTTCGACTGACTTGACATTATCCGGGGTGTGGGGACAGGCTATCTG
>JBAUFO010000099.1:0-1767 GCA_049679185.1 Candidatus Zixiibacteriota bacterium | reverse complement strand
GTAATCTTTAGCCTGACGCTATCCTGGGTTATGTATTGCGGCCCCTGGATGGAATTTTCCCTGAAGTCGTGTACCGACGAGAGCTTGGTCCCCTGATACTCTTCTATCTCCGCCGGCTCCAGCTTTTCCGTCTGGTTGCGCTCACTGCTGTCCGCGCACGAACTAAAAGCGATCAGAAGAAGAATTAGATAGCCAATCTGCAGACGAATCCTCTTCACATTAACCTCTCAATCCCATAATCGTGCGATCTCGAAGGCTCATATCTTCCTTATTACTCTCCCTCAGACTGTTTCACCCTTCTGAGCTCTTCTGATATTGCCTTAATCTCCGTTAAGTCCTGCTGCATCTCGCTCCACCCGTACCAGAGGGCGTAATCCGGGTTGGCGTGAAAGGCTCCCTGGAATGCTCTCATGCGATGCTTCAGAAACATCAGAAACAGCTTCTGCTCAACAACGGTCGGCGCATCATGGAAGGTCAGAAGATCGGGATATGGATAAGCGTAGTGTTCCGGCTTGGGGATTATTTTGTCCTGGTATAGCCGGCTCACCATCCGGATGCCCTCCGCCATGAGAGCATCCGCCTCCCTGATCATGGCATCGCCCTTCTCCAATTCCGCTCTGGCAAAATTGGATGAATGACACCGGCCACATGTACCTATCATCTTATCCCGCTCCTTTTGCCAATCCTCCTGGGTTAGCCGGACAACGTCTGCCGCCTTTACCACGTCAAGTCTGGCAGTCGGGTTTCCATCCGGGTCAAGAACGCCCAATCCCTGCAATACTGTGGCCCGGTCAGCCGCCCACTCTTCGTCTTCCGGCATGGGCAGCCTCACTGCCAGAAATCCCCAGGCGGTTCGGACGGCATGATCTCCATCCTGCATGTGACAACTCTGGCAGGTGGGAGCAGCCACCTCCTCGGGGAGCGCACCGGCCTGTTTCAACAGGAACCTCACTCCATGCTTGGAGGATGAATACATCTCCCACTGAGGGTGGTCGATTCCCATGTGACAGGTCCGGCAGGCTTGAGGCTGGCCAGCTTCCTTGACCGAGAAGACGTGACGGGTATGGCAGGCATCGCAGGAGGCCACACCGAAGCCCGGGCCGTATGTCTTCAGATCTTCTATCTCGGCTTCCGTTTTCAGTCCGATCTTGTGGCATCCGCCGCATCCCTTCATTCCGTCCATAAGAGCCATGGGTTGCCAGTGGGCTGTGGGCATGGCTTTCATGGCGGCCCAGGCCTTGGCGTGCTTGCCGCCCGAGTATTGCTGGACTTGTTCCCCATGACACAAGGCACAGGTTTGAGGCGTTGGAATCTGCGCTTCCGCTACGTTTGCGGCAGAGTTGTGCCCATCGCCATGACACACCGAACAGTCCACGTCATTCTGGCTGTGCTTGCTAAGTTGCCAGTCGGTGACGATGTTGGGTGTGACCTTTGTGTGGCAATCAAAACACCTCTGGGCTGAAGCGCTGGAGGCCACAAGAAGGCTCATGACAAAAGCGATCGTCGCCCTAAAGCTCATAAGGCACCTCCCTGAACCTTAACTGTTATTAGGTAACGCCTGTTCGCGCGGTGAATCATTCCTCCAATTTCCTTTTCATCTCCTCGAACTGCTCTTTGGTGATTTCGCCCCGGGCAAACCTCTTTTTCAAAATCTCCAAAGGGGTCTCTTTGTCACCGCCAGTTCTGGGCCTCTGGCTTTCTATCACTAAATACACAGCTACCGCAATGACAATCAGAAGCAGAATCCACATGTAGCCGGCTCCATGT
>JBAUFO010000098.1:0-3040 GCA_049679185.1 Candidatus Zixiibacteriota bacterium | reverse complement strand
CAGGGGGAGAGGTCATCAAGGTGATCAACCATCATAAAAAAATCCCCGGCTTTCTTGCTTCCGGGGTGAGATACAGAGTTCGCAGGATCGAGCTAAAGACACTCGGCCTGTCGTCTGCTCGCCTTCTTTCATCCGGACTATAATCCCGCTTTCTGCGGGATGAACCGTCGGCACTGGAATCTCACCAGTTCAGCCTGTAGGGTGAACCGTACGGTTCACCCCGGGGCACGTGGGCTATCACCACCGATCGAGGAATTTCACCTCACCCCGAAGGCGTTAATAATATACGAGACTTCGCACAAAAAGCAAGAAAAAAATCGGCAAACCCTGTCATTGTGAGGCTTGTCCCGAGCGCGAGCGAGGGAACTCGACGCGGGAATCTCTCAGTATCTCTCTGCCCGCACGAGGAGATTGCTTCGTTCCCCGTACGGGGGACTCGCAATGACCGGCATTGTTGCGACCGCCAGGTTCCTGACCTGGCGGACGGCTCAGGGTTTCCTGTCGGGTCTGGGGACCCGACAGGCACAGAACCGAGCGGGAGAGTAATTTAGAAAGTGGTTGACAAGGTTGCACAAATGATTATAATGTCTATTGACTATCTGGCAGGACGCAGCTTACGGGCGATACGGTTGGGTGCCTCTGCCTAGCGGCAAGGGCGCGCCTGTAAGGCGGGCAAGACCTGTCACAGCAAGAAACCCACAGAAGGGAGGTGTGAAATGAGAAGGGTAGTACTTATAGTTCTAGCGGGACTTCTCTCCGTGCCATTTGCAGCCAAAGCAGCTGATCAGGGTTATTTCTTTGTCGGAGCAGGGGTCGATCTGCCGGGTGAAGAACTCGATGCACCCGTGCATTTCAGCGACTTTGGAGTTCGGACGGATACCAAAGCTGGTTTCTTGGTGAATTGCGGTGGAGGATACCAGATAGCGGAAAACCTGAGACTGGAAGGACAGGTTGGGTACCGATCAAGCAAGATAGATGATATTGAAGTGACCTATATGAATGTCGTTGGCATAGGAGTCGAGGGGGGAAGTGGAGATATTACCAGTTTATCATTTATGGTTAACACGTGGTACGACTTTTACGATAGAGGACGATGGTTACCATACTTCGGAGGGGGTATCGGGGCGGCACAAGTTTCATTGAAAGATTTTTCCATAGGAACCCATCCAAGCCTGCCAAATCCTCCGATAACCCAAAGGCTACTTGTAGACGACGAAGACTGGCAGTTTGCCTACCAGGCCGGGGCGGGCTTAGGGTACGCACTGAGCGAGAGTTTCACCGTCGACTTAGGCTATCGATATTTCGCATCCTTGAAGCCGAAGTTTACAGATGCTGGAGCCAATGAACTGAAAGCAGATTATGTACACCACAGCGTTCAACTGGCAATGACGTATAAGTTTTAGTTTGTGGTAGGTGAAGAGCCCCGGGCCCCTGACCGGCTTGTGTGCCAAACCACACCCGCCAAGGCGGGCGAGACCTGACAGAACGAAGATATGACAAACCCGGCCTGATGAACAGGCCCGCCTGAGGCGGGCAGGCCGGGCCACCCGCCGCGGATAGTTGAACAAATAGCTTGACATGGTGGCTGTTTGGAGCTTATAATACTAAGTGGATGTATATATAATTGACTGCAAGCGATCAATCGTCCGGTTTTGGTGTGACCGCGGCGTGATCAGAAACGTAACGATTGATGAATAAATAATCATTAAGCCCAGCCAGCCGGAATGACAAATGATTAGGAGAAAGCATATGCGAAAGAGAGAAGCAGATTATTTTCGAGTCCGCCGTCCAACATTGAAGCACACGGCCAAGATACCCGATAGTCGCTCAAGAGACCAGAGAGAATACGATCTCGTAATAGAAAGGGTCTTTGAGCGTAAGCATGCAGTTTACCGAGCCCCAGCCGATGACAATGCAAAAGATACCTATGCTGCCCGATATTTCTACGAAAACCTTTACGTTCGATCGGAGTTAAAGTCAGGCTGGTCCGGTGGAGCAACAGCTACACCAAAAGATTTCATTGAAGATGTGATTCTCAGAGAAGGTGATATCGGCCGCAATAGAGTCTCCTATTTGATCGGTGATGTTGGGGTAGGCAAAACAGTGTTCGCAAACTGGCTGATTAGTACTCAACTCCGAAAACACGTGGAGGAAGGCAAGATATGGTTTCTTCGAATGGACCTGGAGGATCTAAAATCTGGAGAGCCTGTTTCGCACAGAGAACTGATCTACCATCTAATACATTACCTTTGTGATGAAGTTGTGCCACATAACCAGCCTGTGTTCTCGGGCTTTGAGAAAGAAATCGAGAAACTAAAGACCACATTAAGTGATGCGCATGAAGATCATTTTAACAGGATGTTCTTAGACAGGACAAAAGCTCTCTGCGAACTGGCGAACAAAATCCAGAAAGCGAGCTCGAGGCGCTTTGTACTGATTCTTGACAACATAGACTACATATGTCACATACATGATCGAGGGCTCTATGACGACCTCCAAGACACCGGCGAGATTCCTGTTTTGCTGAAAATTTGTGAGTCTATCCTGCAATTCAATCGAAAAAGGGAATTAGGTCACTTGGGTGCAAATGTCGTGATAGTAACTCGCCCGGACAGCCATGATACAATGGAAAGGGCGATGGTAGCCTCGTATGAAAGCCCATCCGCTACGGACGGAGCTGTTTACTGGCTCAAGGCGGCAAAGCTGAAAGATGTTGTTCAAAACCATTGCGCACTTCTCAAAGAAGTAACAAGAGATGAACCAGAAGGGAGACGGAACCGGTATCTTAAGATACCTAAAATCATTGAACGAGATCTTGAGACAGGAAGTCCGATGCTGGTTGACCACCTACTTAGTATAACCAACCTTGGTCTTCGACAGGTTATGGGCTTCTTTGCACAGTACGGTTGGGTTTCTGGGGGATATGATGAAGGGGGACCTCGTCTTCTTGGATCTTATCCTATTGGTCTGCTTACCTTCATGTTGAACGGGAAGGCGCGTTTCAGCGAGGAAGACTCTAGATTCCCTAACGTCTATTTGG
>JBAUFO010000097.1:0-2949 GCA_049679185.1 Candidatus Zixiibacteriota bacterium | reverse complement strand
CTGGCGGCATCATGAAAGCGCTTTGGGACAACTCCAAATCAGGGCGGACATCTGTGTCCGCCCCGACTAAGATTAGCTGCGGCTTTTTTTAGCATTCGCGCGCGACGTCTCTTTCTCATCCAGGGTGGTACGTCTTCAAATACCTTTCGAATTCGTCTAAGGATTCGAAGACCCTTTTGGATAAGAACTTCACCGACCAGTTCTCCTTCATGGGGCTCACTGTCCAGACCGGCACTCCTCTCTTGTAGCATTCCCACATCTCTATGGCGGTTCCCATAGAAGCCTCCGGGAGGTAGGCGATCATACAGTCGCAGTCGGTGGCCAGCTTTATGTAGCCTAAGAAGACCGACTCGCCGGTCCGGTAGTCGTAGTTCACCGAATCGGGATGTTTCTCCACCGGATCGAAGATCTTGGCTTGGGGAAAGTGTTTCCGCAGAAGTGCTTTTATTCTGTCCCGATAATCCTGATTCTGCAGGGTTTTTCCGGTATTGGACCCTTGAATTATGCCGGCCAAAAAGAAAGAGCGTATTTCTTTCATATCATATTCCTTACCTCTCTCCCCCGTGGAGATATGGGGTGAGGTTTCCACCTAAGCCATGGTCATAGCAATTGCCACCACGTTTACGATATCGTCCACGCTACATCCTCGCGACAAATCATTAGCTGGTTTGGCCAGTCCCTGGATTATGGGACCGATGGCCTGCGCCTTGGCCATCCGCTGAACGAGTTTATAAGCGATATTTCCGGAATTCAGATCGGGGAAGATCAAAACGTTGGCGTCTCCCTGAACGATGCTATCCGGTGCCTTCTTTTGAGCTACCTGGGGAATAATGGCGGAGTCCGCCTGAAGCTCGCCTTCGATCTTGAGGTCGGGCTTCAGATCCTTTGCTATCCGTGTCGCTTCTCTCACCTTATCCACCATCTCGTGTTCAGCACTTCCTTTGGTGGAAAAGGAGAGCATGGCCACTCTCGGTTCCTCCCCTGTCAGGCTCTGCATGGTTTGAGCAGAAGAGATGGCAATCGAGGCAAGCCCGGAAGGATCCGGATCGGGAATGACCGCGCAATCAGCAAAGACGAGGACTTTGTCCTTCTTGCCCAGAAACTCCGGCAGAACCATGAGGAACGAACTGGAGACCAAATTGATGCCTGGCGCGGTGCCAATGATCTGTATGGCCGCCCTCATCACGTCGGGAGTGGAGTTAATCGAGCCGGCCACCGACCCGTCCGCCTCACCCTTTCTTACCATCATGGCTCCGTAGTACAGAGGATTTACCATCGTCTCTTTGGCCTGATTAAGGCTGATTCCCTTCTTTTTTCTCAGCTCATAGTACTCCTCAACATATTCATCCAAGCGGGAGGAATTAGCCGGGGTGATCACTTTCACCTTGCTTAAATCCAGGTCATGTGAGCTGGCAAGCTCTCCTATAACCTCCTCATCGCCCAGTAGCGTGACCTCGGCTAAACCCTCGTCCAGAATCGTTTTGGTCGCCTGAATCATCCTCTCTTCCGTTCCCTCAGGCAGAACCACTCTTTTCCTGCGGGATTTCGCTTTCTCTTTTATCTCGGTCATCACGTCCATCTTTGTGCTTCCTCTCGGGCGAGTCGAAGTTAGTGTTTCATCCCACTCTCTTTCGCTAATTCCTCCAAGAGCTTTTTTTCTTTTTCGCTCATCTTCTTGGGAATCTCAACTGAAACCTCCACATACTGATCTCCGCGGGACCCGTTGACCTCCACGCCCTTTCCTTTGAGTCGGAATCTCGTGCCGCTTTGAGTGCCGGGCGGGATCTTCAGGTCAACCTTCCCATCCAGCGTTCTGACCCTGATCTTGCTTCCCAATGTCGCCTGAGCAACGTTTATGGGGATCCTGCAGTAAACGTCCTTTCCCCTGCGCTCAAAGAATCGGTGGGGTCCCACCCGGACCTTCACGATCAGATCTCCGGCAGGACCTCCTGCGGTTCCGGGATGACCCTGTCCCTTCAGCCTCAGCTGTGTTCCGTCGTTTATGCCAGCCGGGATACTGATCAAAATCCTTTTTTGTGCCAAGGTCTGTCCTCGTCCCCCGCACCGGGGGCAGGGGGAGCTGATGATCCTGCCTCGCCCCAGGCATCGGGGACAGGGGCGGCTCACGGCAAAGGCACCCTGGGCAAAGGAGACCATGCCGGACCCTTTGCACTGCGGGCAGGTGGATGGTGTGGTGCCGGGCTTGGCGCCGGTGCCGGCACACACCGGGCAGGCCTCCTTTTTCTTAAGCTCTATCGGGGTCTTACCGCCGGAGATGGCAAGGTCAAATGGAATCTCCACCTCGGTGTAAAGATCTGTCCCTTTTTGCGGCCCCCACCTTTGCCGTCTGGAGGTTTCTCCAATGTCAAAGATACTGCTGAACAGATCCCCCAGATCGCCAAATCCACCCAAATCCTCAGAAGAGAACGTGGCTTTCTTTCCTCTTCTACCGGAAAAGATGTCTTGAAAACCTTGGAAACCTTCAGAGCCCGTAAACGCCCCTTGCCCCATCCTCCTGAGTTGGTCGTACTGCTTCCTCTTCTGGGGATTGCCCAGAACGTCGTGTGCCTCGGAGACCTGCTTGAACTTCTCCTCGGCCATCTTGTTATTGGGATTAACGTCGGGGTGGTACTTCTTGGCCAAGCGCCGGTAGGCTTTCTTTATCTCATTATCGCTGGCCTTCTCGGAGACCCCCAATGTCTCGTAATAGTCTTTCTGAGCCATGTAACTTTGCGTCCTCCAATACCGATCCCGTGAGAATGCAGCTGCAAAATAACTGCCCTAACGGCTTTTGTCAACATCCGTGTGTTGCGGTTTCAGAATGGGTCCTGGCGTGCGAAAGCTTGTCGGAGCAGAGCGGAGATCCCGCTCCGCGGGGCTTTCGCGGTTTTCTCGAAATGTAAGACAACCCCTACCCCGCCGATTGCGGTGTGCACACCGCAATTCACC
>JBAUFO010000096.1:0-2281 GCA_049679185.1 Candidatus Zixiibacteriota bacterium | reverse complement strand
CGTGCACCGCCATCTGATCCCCATCGAAGTCCGCGTTGAAGGCGGCGCAGACCAAGGGATGCAGCCTTATCGCCTTTCCTTCGACCAAGACCGGATAGAAGGCCTGAATCCCCAATCTGTGCAGGGTGGGGGCCCGGTTCAGAAGAATGGGATGATCCCGGATGATCTCCTCCAAGATGTCCCATACCTCCGGACGCTCCTTCTCCACCAGCTTCTTGGCCGACTTCACCGTCTGAACGTAACCCTTCTCCTCCAGCTTCATGATGATGAAGGGCTTGAACAGCTCCAGCGCCATGGTCTTGGGCAAACCACACTGGTGAATTTTCAATTCCGGTCCCACCACGATCACCGACCTGCCCGAGTAGTCCACCCTCTTGCCCAGAAGGTTCTGCCTGAACCTTCCCTGCTTCCCTTTGAGAAGGTCGGACAACGACTTGAGAGGTCGCTTGGAGTCTCCCCTCACCGACTGGGATCGCCTGCCGTTATCCAAAAGGGCGTCCACCGCCTCCTGGAGCATCCTCTTCTCGTTGCGCAGGATCACCTCGGGAGCCCTTATCTCCATCAGCTTCTTCAAACGGTTGTTTCGGTTGATCACCCGGCGGTAAAGGTCGTTTAAATCCGAGGTGGCGAATCTTCCTCCTTCCAGAGGGACTAACGGTCTTAGGTCCGGCGGAATGATCGGCAGAACGGTCAGAATCATCCATTCCGGCTTGTTCTGGGACTGCCGGAACGCCTCGATCACCCTGAGTCTCTTCAGGGTATCCTTCTTTCTCTGAGCCGAGGTCTCGATTTTCACCTGGGCCCGCAGCGATATGGAGAGTTCCTCCACGTCCACCTGCCGGAGAACTTCTAAAATCGCCTCAGCCCCCATCTTGGCGACAAACTCCTTGCCTGACTGCTCTAATTCGGAGTACTCCTCCTCGGAGATTATGTCCTTGTACTTCAGAGGGGTGTTGCCCGGATCAATGACCACGTAAGACTCATAATACAATATCTTTTCCAGCTGTCTTATGGACAGGTCCAACAGGTATCCGATTCGGGTGGGGATGGATTTGAAGAACCAGATATGGCTGACCGGCACCGCCAGCTCGATGTGCCCCAGTCGCTCCCGGCGAACCTTGGACTGGGTAACCTCCACCCCGCACCGATCGCAGACGATCCCTCTGAATCTGACTCTCTTGTATTTGCCGCACGAGCATTCCCAATCCTTGACCGGCCCGAATATCCGCTCACAGAAAAGACCGTCCCTCTCCGGCTTGAAGGATCTATAATTAATGGTTTCCGGCTTGGTGACCTCCCCGTAAGACCATGATCTTATGGTCTGGGGAGAGGCCAATTGAATCTTTATGGCGAAGAAGTCCGATGGCCGCATAAATCTTTTTGGTTGAAATTCAACCATCAGAAACCTCCTTTCCCCTTTTGGGGATTATAAGACAGGCTCACCTTTGCGCCGACGTCCGCTTGGCCCCCAAACCTCCCGGCGGATGAATGCCGACTCTTCAGCTCTCAACCAACTCCACGTCAAGTCCCAAACTTTGCAGTTCCTTGACCAGCACGTTGAACGATTCCGGGATTCCCGGTTCCGGAGGATTCTCCCCCTTTACGATTGCCTCGTAAACCCTTGATCTTCCAGCCACGTCATCCGATTTCACCGTCAGCATCTCCTGGAGAGTGTAAGCGGCCCCATAAGCCTCCAGCGCCCATACCTCCATCTCCCCAAACCTCTGTCCCCCAAACTGCGCCTTTCCTCCCAGGGGCTGCTGGGTGACCAAGGAATAGGGTCCTATGGAGCGGGCGTGTATCTTGTCATCCACCAGGTGGGAGAGCTTCATCATATATATATATCCCACGGTGATCGGCTCATCAAAAGGCTCTCCGGTCATGCCGTCGTAAAGGGTGGTCTTTCCCGACTCCGGCAGGCCGGCCTTCTTGAGCGCCTGCTTCACCTCGCCTAAGTCGGCCCCGTCGAAGACCGGACAGGAAACGTAGTAGCCGTCCGTCTTGGCGGCCCAACCCAGATGGGTCTCCAGTATCTGACCCACGTTCATTCGGGAGGGAACGCCCAGAGGATTTAAGATCAACTCCACCGGCGTTCCGTCGGGCAGGTAGGGCAGGTCCTCCACCGGCACTATCTTGGAGACCACGCCTTTGTTCCCGTGCCTCCCTGCCATCTTGTCTCCCACCGAGAGCTTCCTTTTGGTGGCCACGCTGACCTTGGCCAACTGCACCACACCCGGAGGCAGCTCCGCCCCGCGGATAACCTTCTCTGAATCCACGTCGA
>JBAUFO010000095.1:0-9511 GCA_049679185.1 Candidatus Zixiibacteriota bacterium | reverse complement strand
GGCCGTTTGCATCAACATACCCACCGAGGTTTACAATTACGATCAGCCGGATGAATTCCGCGTCGATCCTCACCAGAACGATATCCCCTCCGACTGGGAGGGGAGGGATGGGTAGGTGAAGATTCTCATCACCGGGGGAGCGGGATTCATCGGGTCCAACTTCGTAAGATACATTCTCTCAAAATACTCCTACTTCGTCGTTAACTTAGACAAGCTCACCTACGCTGGGAATCTGGACAATCTCTCGGATATAGAAGATCACGCCAATTATGAGTTCGTGAGGGGAGACATCTGCGACGCTGACCTGGTGAATCGGATCGCGGGGGACGGAATAGACGCCATCGTTCACTTTGCGGCGGAAAGTCACGTCGACAGATCCATCGATGATCCGGCCCTATTCGTGAAGACCAACGTGCTGGGTACCCAGGTTCTGCTCGAGTCCGCCCTAAGGTTTAAGATCCAAAGGTTCGTCCAAATCTCCACTGATGAGGTATATGGGAGCTTGGGTGAAGAGGGCAAGTTCACCGAAGCTTCCCCACTCCTGCCCAGCAGCCCCTACTCGGCCAGCAAGGCTTCGGCCGATCTTCTGGTGCGCTCCTATTTTGAGACCTTCAGTGCCCCCGCCATAATCACCCGCTGCACCAACAACTACGGCCCCTACCAGTTTCCGGAGAAACTCATCCCGCTCTTTGTCACCAACGCGCTCTTTGACTTGAAGCTCCCAATTTACGGAGATGGACTTTACGTCCGGGACTGGATATTCGTGCAGGATCACTGCAAGGCTCTGGACGTAGTTCTGCATAAGGGAAGGGCAGGTGAGATCTACAACATCGGGGGAGAGAACGAAAGGACCAACTTAGAGATTACCCACATGATTCTCCGAAAACTGGGCAAGCCCAAGTCGCTCTTAAAGCATGTCAAGGACAGACCGGCGCACGACCGACGATATTCTCTGGATTGCTCCAAGATCAAGGCTGAGCTTGGCTGGAAGCCCGGGATTGCACTCGAAGAGGGAATCTCCGGGACGGTGGAGTGGTACGTTGCCAATCAGGCTTGGTGGCAGAAGATAAAGAGCGGCGAATACTTGGAGTATTACAAGAAACATTACCTGCGCAGGGAATCATACCGAGGATGAGACGTGAAAACGGTCTTGATTACCGGAGCGAACGGGCTTTTGGGGCAGAAGCTCTGCCGGCATTTTTCCTCATCTCATAAAGTAATCGCCACAGACCTTCATCCTGAGAATTTCGTGTCCTTTCCGAGCTTATCCTACGAAAGCCTGGATCTTACCGACAGAAGAGCGCTGGAGTCCCATGTCCGGTTCTACGATCCTGCGGTGATCATAAACGCTGCCGCCTATACGGACGTGGATGCGTGTGAGGTGCACCAGTCAGAAGCCCGGGCAGTCAACGTGGGTGGAGTGAGGAATCTGGTGAGAGTGTGCCGGGAGCATGGAATCAAACTGGTTCACCTGTCCACAGACTATATCTTTGACGGAGAGAAGGGGCCCTATTCCGAGGATGATCCTCCCCATCCGGTCAGTTTCTACGGAAAGACAAAGCTTGAAAGCGAGAACGTGGTAAGGCAAGGCGGCATCGATTTTCTTATCGTGCGCACCAACGTTCTGTATGGATTTGGGAAAAGGGTAAAGAGGAACTTCCTGCTCTGGCTTCTGGAAAAGCTATCGGCCGGTGAAAAGCTCAAAATCGTCAACGACCAGTTCAACAATCCGACTCTCGCCGACAATCTCTCCCAGTGTATATTAGAGATGGTCAAGAGAGATCTATCCGGTGTTTTTCACATAGGGGGAGCAGAGTATCTCTCCCGCTATGATTTCGCCGTCAGGGTGGCGGAGAGATTCGGGTTCGACAAGATAAACATCTCCCCCGCCAAAACCGAGACCTTAAAGCAGGAAGCCAGAAGACCTCTCCTCGGCGGGTTGAAAACCGAAAAGGCGCGAAGCGTCCTGCGGACTGAGCTCCTGGGAGTCGAGAAGGGGTTGGAACGGGCTAAGAAAAGCCAAAAAGAGACAGAGAGCACTTAGGTCCGAAATCCTCCGCCTCGGGCGGCGGTTTCGGACATGATAAACTTCCCTCCCTCGATGGGAGGGAATAAAAGGGAGGGTGAAATGAGGTATTCTCTCGTTGGTAACGGACACCTTGCTGCTTACGCTATCAAACCTCCCTAACTTACCCCTTTGATCCCCTCTCTCTTTCTAAGTTGAAGATCCCGCCCTTCGACTCGCTCTCCTCGAGTCTGAGCGACCTTCCTTCGACACTGAGTCTTCCTTCGACCCTGAGGTCTCACTTCGTGTCGAGCGCACTCAGTGCGAGGCAGGACCGAAGGGCAGGACGAAGTGCGGAGTCGAAGACAGGGTGGTGACAGTTCGGCTTCGCTCACTGTCCCTGAGCAAGGTCGAAGGGAGCGAAGTCGAACCACCAAAGGCGGGAGTGGAGGGGTTTCATCTTTCGTCAGGCCTGCCCGCCTCAAGAGATTCATCAGTAGCCTGGTGCCCCACAGCTCTGCTGTCGGTGAACCGGGCTCCAGTCCAGTTGGAACTCACTCCCAAACCCCCTCTCTTCGTAAGAGAGGGGGATCAAGGGGGTGAGTTCATCTTCCGTCAGGCCCTGCCCGCCTCGGGCCAGCTTGCCCGCCTCAAGCGGGAGTAAGAGGGAATTCAGTTTCCCTCTCCCCTTGCGGGAGAGGGATCAAGGTCGAAGATCCCGCCATAGGCGGGGGACAGGGGGTATAGACTTGTAGGTCGGGCTGCGAGCCTCGCCCTGAGCTTGTGCTTCGACGTTGCTCAGCACCCTGAGTTTATCGAAGGGTCGAAGGGCCGACAGACTGCCCGACAATCAGCTATAATATCCCCCTCTCCGTTTGACGGAGAGGGGTTCACCCTGAAGGGATTCACCCTGAAGGGGACTAAGGGGGTGAGGTTTAACCTTCATTTCGTCTTACCACCAGTAGCAAATTCGCAACATCTTCAATGGTGAAAAGGATAGCTCCAGTATTTATAGAGAGCACATCTTGTTTTTCGCTCGCCTTCAAGTCTCCCGGCGAGCAATCCAGACAATCGAATGCTCTCCTGAATATGCGGAAAAGAGAATCCATATGAACCATCCAGTTGCCACCCAAGACAAGAAAGTCTGTAGGTCGGGTTGCGTCCAGAAAGACGGCCGTCCGGGCGATCCCGCCCTTCGACACGCTCAGGGTGGTGAGCGAAGTCGAACCACCGAAGGCGGGGGACCTACCCGACAATCTTCTTCTGCAAGCGAAGACTCCAAGCACCTGAAGCTCTTGGACACATTAGTCGATAAGATCATTAAGAGATTAAACAACAACGGGTGCTCCGCCATCATCTGGGACGACCAACTACTTTCTCAGGATACAGATATAAATATCCACAATTCGTTGCAGGAGAACGAACTGGAGGAAAAGTGAGGAAAAAATTAAAATTACTACCAGATGCACCAGAAGCACCAGTACCGCCGGCCAAACATCATCATTCAAGGAAGGCTAAAAAAAACAAAAATGAACCTCAAAAACACCTGAGAGGCCTGAAACGCCAGTTTCCCCCGGCTGGCGACCCGGCCATTCCTCCTCCCCCCTCTGGGGGTGTGTCGAAATTTGGGTTTTGTAGGCGTCCCGCCTCTGGCGGGGCGAGATTGAGATGTTGACTTCCAACTACTTACGCAATCTGAAGATTGCGGCTTGCGGAGTAATGGCCAGATGGTGGGCAGGGGAAGGGTTTAATACAGAAGGGAACCAGAACCCTTCCCCTTGGTTTGAGGGCAACTAGCTTGTAGGTCGGGTTGCGGGCCCGCACAAGCGATGAACCGTATGGTTCATCCCAAAGGCGAGGCAGCTACCCGACAATCTTCCAAAAGAAAGCAAGGAGGGCTTCCGGCCTTGCATGGCCGCAGGAGACCTCTCTTCCAAAAGTGCGCTCCACTCGCCGTTACGGGAATATGCCGCGCTCCTTGTAAACCTTCTCCAGAGCCAACAGGGCCACAATATAGGCGGCCGTGCGCCAATCAGTGTTATACTTCTTGGCAGCGTCACGGACTCGCCCGTAGGCGACAATTATCTTTTTGTGCAACTTGCCGTCTACCTCTTCAAGCTCCCAGAATTCGCTTCGCTTGTTCTGAAGCCATTCAAAGTAGCTCACGATCACTCCGCCGGCGTTGCACAAGATATCGGGGATAACATGGATCCCTTTTTCTTGCAGGATCCGGTCGCCGTCGGGATCAGTGGGGCCATTTGCTCCTTCAGCCACAAGCTTGACGTTCAACCAGGGAGCCGTCTCGGCTGTGATCTGGTTTTCCAGCGCGGCGGGAATAAAGATGTCTGCCTGCGTCTGCAGGAGGGTTTTTCGGTCGATCGGCTCGGCTTTGGTGTAGCCGGAGATGAGGCCCTTGTTCTTTTTGGCATAGTCAATCAGGTCATCCGGATCGATGCCGTCCGGATTTGCTACGGCCCCGCTGACGTCCTCAACCGCGATTAGCTTCGATCCGTGTGCTTTCATCAAAACGGCGGCCCAGGAGCCCACATTTCCGAATCCCTGGACAGTGTAGGTGGCTCCTCGTAACTCAAAACCGTTATCCTTGGCCCATTCCTCAATGGTGAATACTACGCCCTGTCCAGTTGCTTTATCCCTTCCTAAGCTGCCACCTGATTCGATGGGCTTGCCGGTAACCACGTGGGTGCAGCGCTGTCGCTCGTGTGGGGGCATAGTGGAGAGGTAGGTGTCCAGAATCCAGGCCATGATCTGGGCGGTCGTGTTCACGTCCGGCGCTGGAATATCATACTCCGGGCCTATGTTGCTGCCCAGAGCGAAGGTAAAGCGGCGGGTGATATGTTCCAGCTCGGTCATCGAATACTTAAATGGATCCAGCTGTATCCCTCCTTTGGCCCCGCCAAATGGGATATTGACTATGGCCGATTTCCAGGTCATCCAGGTTGCCAGGGCCCGTACCTCGTCGATGTCGACTGCAGGATGAAAACGGAGTCCTCCTTTGAAGGGCCCCAGCGCGCTGTTATGCTGCACCCGGTAGCCGGTGAACATTTCGATCCGCCCATCGTCCATTTTCACCGGGAAGTTGATTACAATCTCGTTGGTTGTCATGGCCAGGATCTTGCGAATGTTATCGTCCAGCTTTATCAGATCTGCAGCCTTGTCGAACTGCCTGACCACGTTATTGTACACACTTGCTTGTTTCCTCCCGGTTCTCTCTTCGAGAACGGGAGTGCGGTTTATGTCCGCGGGAGACGCTTTCATGATTACCTCCTTCATCTTTCGTGCCTGCCCCACGTCAAAGGGGAACTACGTGGCACGCTTTATTCAACTGGTGTTATGTTTTAAACATCTGATTCTTCCTGCCAAGCACTAATCCTTCCAAAATGAACCTGTGGAGGATGATGACGGCGGTTCGGTCATTCTATTCGTAATCCTCGCACCGCCAGACTCCCCCTTCCGGCTTTGGAAGCTCGCACGTTTCTTGCTTCTTGCAGTTCCGACACAGACCCTTGTACCTGGCCGAATCTTCTTCTTCAGCACTGGACCTTGTCACCGGCCCCTTCATCGGTGAGGTGTTGCTGTCGGCGGATCTGATCGGATAAGGTGCGTACAGCAACTTCCATTCCCTCTGTTTTGAGATTGGCATTGCCTGCTCCGTCGCTTTACGCTTTGGGGGAGCTTGGGTGTCCCTCACCTTTCTTCTCGTTTCTATCCGCTGAGTCGTTTCTGTGGTACTTGGCTTGCCGCCATTTTTTGCCCGTTGAGTTGGAGCCATAGCGCTAACCTCCTTTCTTTTTTTAGCCTTGGCTCACACCTGCACCCCAGTTCATAGCGAAACCCATGCCACTTGAATTCGGGGCCGTTCTTCCCCAGTGCAGGAAACGACACAGGCAATGTGCTGGTGATCTAAGTCAAAGAGAATCAAGGAGATTCGTACGCAGGGATGTGACGATGAGCTTCTATGGAAGTTCATCGCAACGGTAGAGAATATTGGAGACTATTGAGGAGATTTGAACCGTCGGTGAGAATCTCCCCGGAATAAACGAAGTTACAAGGAGGATGTTCTGTCGATTTTTTTCAGCTTTTCTCGAAGTGTTTTTCGGTCGATTTGAAGTATCTCGGCGGCTTTTGTTTTGTTGCCCTTCACGCTTGCCAAGACATTGCGAATGTATTCGGCTTCCACTTCAGCTAAGGTTCGATCCAAGCCCGTTTCCCGCAGGGCGGAGAAACGCATGAGTGAAGGCAGGTCAGAAACCTCGATTAGATCACTATCGGTCATGACCACCAGACGCTGAACCACGTTCTCAAGTTCCCTCACGTTACCAGGCCAGTGGTAATTTCTCAGAACTTGCAGAGCATTATCGGAAAATCGAAGCGTAGACTTTCCGAATTCCTCGGCAAACTTAGCTGCGAAATGATGAGCCAACAGTAGAATATCGTCGCCTCTCTCCCGCAACGGAGGCATGGCTACAGTGAGCACATGGAGGCGAAAGAACAGATCCTCGCGGAAAACTCCCTTCCCCACCAAGCTGGCCAAATCCTTGTTGGTTGCGGCGATGATTCTGATGTCCACCTTTCGCGAGCGGGAGGCGCCGACCATGTAGACCTCTTTATCTTCAAGCACCCGGAGAAGCTTGGTCTGCATGGACAGACTGGTATCGCTGATCTCATCCAGAAAGATGGTACCGCCGTCGGCGGTCTGAAAGAAACCTGCGCGGGATTCGGTGGCTCCAGTGAAAGCCCCTTTAACGTGTCCGAAGAGTTCACTCTCCAAAAGACCCTCAGGAATGCCCCCGCAGTTCACCGGCACAAACGTAGACGAGGCTCTTGTGCTGCTATAGTGTATGGCCCTGGCCACCAGCTCCTTGCCCGTTCCGCTCTCCCCCGAGATAAGTACGGTCGCTGAGGTTGACGCAGTCTTGGCAATGGTGGTCAAGACCTTCTGCATCACCTCCGACTCCCCAATTAGACCATAAGGCGCCGAGGGCATCTTTTGCAATCGGGCTTCTCCCAGTCTGCGCAGATGCAGCTTATCCAGCGTCCGCCGGACCGCGGAAAAGAGTTCCTCATCGGTAAAGGGTTTGGTCAGATACTCCTCTGCCCCGGTTTTGATTGCCTTCACCGCTCCCTCTATCGAGGGATACCCGGTGATAGTCATCACTTCAGTGTCCTTACAGTTCTCCCGCACGTGCCTGACCAGATCGATACCGCTGACCTTGGGCATCTTCAGATCGGTCACCACCAGGTCAACGGCCGTTGTCTCGAGAACCCTTATGGCTTCGCTCACGCTGGCGGCAGCGAAGACCTGATACCCTTCCGACTTCAAGTTCCTCTGCAGCACTTCCAGCGTTTGTGGAGAGTCATCGACCACCAGAAGGCGTTCCTTCTTTGTGGGAGGTGTCATCTCACTCAGTCTCCTCTACATCAGGTGCTCCGGCCAGGGGCAATTTGACCTCGAAGCGCGTCCCCCGCCCCACCTTGCTATCAACTTTGATTGAACCCCCGTGAGAAGTTACAATCCCATGAACCACGGCCAGGCCCAAGCCTGTTCCCTGATCCACATCTTTGGTGGTGAAAAACGGCATGAATATCTTTTGCGCAACCTTATCGCTCATTCCCACGCCGGTGTCTTCCACCGTCAGTGAAATGTACCCGTCGCCGACGTGAGTTTCGACGGTGAGCTTGCCCCCGTCGGGCATAGCCTGCACCGCGTTGACCACCAGATTGACCAGAACCTGAGTCAGCTGTCCCGGATCCGCAGTTATCTCCGGCAGGTTGGGGGAGAGGAAACGCACCAGCTCTATTCCCTCCTTGGCACACCGGGATTCCAGGAAATAGAGCCCTTCTTCCACCAGTTGGTTCAAATTGACCTGGGTCTTCTTGGGCGGCATTCGCCGGGCGAACAACATCAGTTTCTTTATTACCTCCCGTGCGCGCAAAGAGGCGAGCACCGCCTTCTCAACATCCTGTTCTGCCTGCTCGGGGAGCCCCGGGCATTTCTTCGCCAGTTGGGCAAAGCCCAGGGCATTTCCCAAAGGTTCATTCAGTTCATGAGCCACGCCAGCCGCCAGCTGTCCGATGGTGGCCAGACGGTCGGCGTGCCTGAGTTGGTCCTGGAGTCTGGACTTCTCCTCCTCTGTCTGCCGACGCTCTATGATGATGGCCGCTTCTCTTGCCATGGCATCGATTAAGCTCCGCTCCTCCTTTAGAAACGGGCCTTCGTCCAGCTCAGGTCTCTCCTCAAGGTAGGTCACCTCGAGCATACCCCGGTGTTCTCCGCCTATCACGATCTCCGCGGTCTGCCTCTGCCCCCCCTCTTGGAAGCCGGGCGTGGTGTAAGAACGTCCATCCAGAATGATTCTGCCTGCGGCGATTTGTGGATAGAACCATGCAGGAGGAATAAGCTCGACGATGCCCTGCATGATCGCCTCTAAGGATATCCCTGGTTTTGCGGAGAGTTGGGCTATTCCATACAGACAGGTCAACTCCTTTATCCGTTCACGCAGCGCCACCTGAGCAGCTCGTTGCACCATCGCCACTCCAAGCGTTTGAGCCAAGCCCTCATAGAACTCTATTTCCTCATCCAGAAAGTAGTCCTGCTTCTTGCTTTTCAGCAGCAGCAATCCGACATTGTCCCCATCAACCACCAGGGGGAAGAAGGCCAGCGACGGGTAATCACCTCCAAGGCAGCAGCTTTGATCATCCGGCTCTCGAGCGCTTGCCAGGCGCTTGACCTGCAGTTTGATGGCCTCTCCGGTCCAGAAACCCGCGTTCTTAGTGAAGAATGGCAGCGAATGATCAACCTGACCCAAGATAATGTCACGGCACAGGTTTTCCATGGCCGAATCCTCGTCGGAACAGGGTATCATCCTGCCGTCCTGGGCCTTGGTGCAGGGCCTTTGCTCGCACGTAAAATGTGGCTCGCCGTCTCTGGCGGTTTGGCAAAGGAAGTATCTCTCCTGCCTCTTGAGCCGCAGCTCAATCACGTCACACCCGGAGAAATCGATCAGCATCTTCGAGACTTCCCGAGCGAAATCGGTCCTCGGAAGCCCGCGGTTGGCATAGTGTAAGATCTTGTGAGATAGAGCGCGAAAGTCCTCCGCCAGCTTGCTGGCAACGGCTCGGGCTAAAGTTCGCTTTGAACTTTTGTTGCTCATGGTCACAGCCTATTCTAATGATTTCCGTGGAATTGTCAAGGCTAATCCCGGCTCAACAGTGTCCCGGGATTGTCAACCCGGGTTGACTGCAAAGCTTTAACAGTCACGTCTCATTGCCTCTCGTCATAGGAGACGACTGCAGAGCAGAGTTTATTGGCGGTCATGGTTCTTCTCCGGCCGCGCGACTCCTTTTAGGGATCAGATTTTTTGCTTGACAAACAAGTAGATTCTCTTCTTAATGAAGAAACCGCAGCCACCTCGTGAGATCAAGGAAAGGCTGCCTGACCTTCCAGTGTGAGACCGAAAATGAGGGTGAAAAGGTCGAACTCAGAGG
>JBAUFO010000094.1:0-30696 GCA_049679185.1 Candidatus Zixiibacteriota bacterium | reverse complement strand
AGACAGGAGTTGGTCATCCCAGAGGATGGCGGAGCACCCGTCGGTGTTCTCGCCCATTAATGAGTTTGTCGATCAAGGTTTTTAGGAATTTCAACTGCGTGGAGCTCTGTTCTTCACGCTCGGTATCAAATATATGGTTCATATGATTCTTCTTCTCCCTTAGAGCGGGGTTGTGTGCATGCAAAAAACATTCGGTCTCCTATAAACACTGGAGCTATCTTCTTCACCATTGAAATTGGGGTGTATTTGGTCTTTGTGGAAAGAAAGAATACGGGTGAGGTATTAGAATGCTTCGAAACTCAGCATAAATGCTTCGAAACTCAGCATAAATGGTTCGGAGCTCACCACAAGTGCTTCGAAACTCAGCATAAATGGTTCGACGCTCACCATAAATGCTTCGAAACTCAGCATAAATGGTTCGACGCTCACCATAAATGCTTCGAAACTCAGCATAAATGGTTCGACGCTCACCATAAATGACGCGGGAAGCGGTGGGGCATCCCGGCCTTGGGAGCGACATCAGTTGTCGGGTGTAAAGCCCTCCTTGAGGATGTTCTTCAGTTCAGCGACGGAATAGCGGCCAATGCCAAGTTGGTCAAGCGTTCTTCCCTTTGCGTAGTAATCTTCTTGATGCATCGAAGAGGCGATGCCGATCAGTGCATCGCATACGGGGGTGGGAATGTTCGCCTTCTTTCCGACTGAAGACATGAAGCAGAGACCCATCGGGACGTCCTCGGTGATATAACGAGTTCGGGCATCGCCAGGTCCCTTAGGCGACCCGAATTGAGCATAGTGGCGAAAAGCTTCCATAGGATCTGCGCTGAGATCATCGTAAGTCCGACACTGGAATGATTCCGCGAAGCTCTGCGCCGGCAATTCGAAATACTCCAGAATCGCCTTCTTTTCCGAGTCCAAATCCTCAACCATATTCCAGATCGTTGGTGTAAATGCCTCGCGATACATCCAGAAGTCACCCTGGCTGTGTTCAATGCGGCCAACAGACATTATCGCGCCCACGGTGTGGACGACAAGGTTGGGATTGTGAAAAGCCGACTCCAACACGTCCTGTCGGGCTGTGTACCTGGGCAGAATATCCTTCAGTCGTGTCAGCGTTTCCTCCGTTCTTATGGAAGGGAAAACGCCGATGGGATTCCGGACGTTTTCGAAGCAGATATTGACCTTACCTGGAGCAACGATTCGGGAATCAAAAGGCAATGATTCGCCCTCGGCGAACACAATGCCCTTCCGCTTGCATTTTGTCGAAAAAAAGAAACTTCCTGCATAGCCCGGCGAGACAAGCAGAATCTGTCCCCTCCGCAGATGAGGCGAGATCAGCTCGGAAAGATTCTCGTGGGCCACGCTTTGCGTCAAGACGAGAATCACATCGGCTTGAGAAACAGCGTTGGGGAGATCTCGTGTCGCTTCTTCGATGCCAACTACGCCTTTGTCGCCGCCCATCTCGTACTCGATTTGTTTTGTCCGACTCAAAACATCAAAGGAGTCTTCGTACATCAGACGCGTTGTTTTTACAATCGTGACCGGATGGCCTCGCTTGGCTATCATAGCCGCATGTGTCAAGCCTGCGTTTCCGGCTCCGACGATTGTGATCTTCAAGACTTGTCTTCTCCTCTCTTGAAATTCAGAGGATAATTCGGCCTACGAATTATCAGGACGGTGATAGCAAGTACTCCTCTTTAGACGATGATTGGGAAACCATTCGATCGAGCAAATCCAAGAGTGCCTTCACCCGCAGGTTGCAGCAGCTGTTCCTGCAGAAAACACCTTCTTCGAATCGCCATTTTCTGTGAGAATAGTCATATAGATATCGCCCCGGCCTATCATTAATGTACATTTGAGACTCCACATAGGCCGCGAAGTGGGACTGGATCTCGTTAACGACATAGCGTCCATCAGGAGTTTCAAAGATGTCCACGTTTATGGCTGTGTATCCGGCATTGTCGGTCAGCTCGCGAATAAAATCCAACAGCGCTCGTGGAGGATCATACCACCCGATTTTGCCAGAGCCGCTGTGGAATTCCCCTTCTTTGAGCTTCTGATGGCCGAAATATGACTCGCCGATTCGAATCATCCGCCACTCGGCGACTCCGGGAAGGAATTCCTGGAACAAAACGCTGCCCCATTCACGATCCCGGCCATCAGCGCCTCGACAGACCATCCCTTTCCCGAAACGTTTATTGACATATCGTACGACCGCAGACCGGCTTCGAAGGATCTCCACCCCCGCGCCCCTGGAGCCCATGTCGTGCTTCGCTACGAGCGGCAAGTCGACTTCTCGAGCAAACTTTAGAGCCGCCTCGCGCGAATAGAATACCCATGTCGTAGAGTGCGGGATTCCGTTAGCCCCCAGCCAATAAGACATACGCAGTTTGCTCTCATTCAACCATACTTCATCGTAGGTTGGGTAGATGGTCTTGTGCATTTCCTCAACCATGACCTTCAAACGCTCGTCGAACATGCGTTTCCAAACGCTCACTCTGAAGGAAGGCCACACAAGGAAAGCGTCACATCCGCAGCCCCGAACGAGGGGAATCCAGTCAGGGCCTGAAATGTCGATAGTCTTGTAGCAAACCCCCAAGTCTTCACACGCGGCGATATATGGCAAATGGTTGTTATCAAACTCTTCTATTATGCCAAGCACGTACCGCGATTTGTTTCGATGAGAATCAGACAGATGAGCCGTCAGTGAATGAGTCTTGTCCACGTCGATGCCGACCTTGCGTTTGTGGATATCGACGGCCGCGACGACATCTTGCGAGGTCTTTTTCCGTTGGGAGCGGATGTCGTGTATCAAGGAACCGCAATCTCCAAGTCTGATAATATCGCCTTCAATATCACACATAGTCTCGTTTGCCTCCGTTCTGCGCTGTCAATCAATACGCTCTTTTCACGGAAAACCGTTCCGCTTCGTTTGATATCTTCCAGAACAAGGTTAGCCACCATCCCCCGGTTTGCAGCGGCATCCTGTGAGCGAACACGCCCCCGCCTGTCATGTCCAGTCCTGCTCACCGGTTTCCGTGAGTCTGACCCGGCACATCTCCGCATCGAATACCCAGTCTACGTCTCTCTATCAGGTCACACCCGCCGGGGAAGACCCGACAGAACAGAAACGGATGGGTCTACCTATCCATTTCGTTTGATCCGACAATGGCTGGACTTCTTCCGCGAGAAGAACAACTACAATATAGTTAAGCCAGCCACTAAGTCAAGGGCGAATTTGGCGTTTCGGCGATTCCTTTGATTTCAATTTCTTTGGCTGCATTTTGTGTCAGGCTGTACGGATTTGCCAGGAAGCAAGCGGCCTGACCTGCGAAACTGACGTTTCTGGGCTTTCTGTAGCTCATTTTCGTTTTTTTTTCACCCTTCCTTGAATGATGATGTTCGACCGGTGGTTCTGGCGCTTCTGGTGCATCTGGTGCTTCTGGTGGTAATTTTAATTTTTTTCTCACTTTTCCTCCAGTTCGTTCTCCTGCAACGAATTGTGGATATTTATATCTGTATCCTGAGGAAGGAGCTTTTCGTCCCAAAGGATGGCGGAGCACCCGTTGGGTGTTTTGGCCTTGATGAATCCCATGGCGGAAAGGAGCCTGCGGCTCTTGACCTACCGGCTGGACTTGGGGGACATGGGGGACGTGGGGATGGCTATTTTTCATTTTTTTCATCGTCAGAAAATGTATTTTGAGATTGGTTCGAAACTCACCATAAAAGAAGATTGTCATCCCAGATGAGCTTTTTTTGTCAAGCAGGCTGCGCCATGCTTGACCTACGAGCTGTGCGTCAGACGATGTATCTTGAGGGAGGCGTCCGTTACCAACAAGAGGGTCACAATCAATTGGATGGTTCATATCGAATCTCTTTTCCGCATATTCAGGAGAGCGTTCAATTGTTTGCGAGACGCGCCGGAAATAAGATGTGCTCTCCTATACACACTGGAGCTATCTTCTTCACCACAGAAGTTGGGGTATATTTGCTCTTTTTGGAAAGAGAGGATAGGCGGTAGGTATTAAAGTGGCGTGGCAAGCGGTGAAGAGCTAGCTGCCTGCCAACAAAACGGGAAACGCCCCCAACCCCAGATTCTTCGGCTACACCTCAGAATGACACATCAGAGAAGGGAAATCTCAAGTCAGCGCAGGCGGTGGGACGCGCAGCGGACCGTCCGCTTCACCGGCGTGTTAGGCGACGCACTTTAACCGCACCATACCGCATAACCCTGGTCCCGGAGGTCTTCTGCAAGTTGTCGTTCCATCGCCTTGGAGTCTTCCCAGGTCATTGCTGGGACGTGCTCATACAAGTGTGGCAGGAGCCTGACGCAGTACTTGTAAGCATACTTACTGCTCTTGTGTCCCGACAGGTGATTCTCAAAGCGCTGTTCGGCGGTCAGCCCCGTTTGCCCAACGTAGACGCACGGCAAGTTTGGATCATGGCTTGGATTGGCGGCAGCGAACTTTGGCTGGCCGAGAACCGAGTCGTCGAGCTCAATGACGTAGACAATGTGGTGAAGATCAGGTACCATCGTGCGTCTCGGACAAGTTGGCCTGATTATGTTTATGTTGATCCTTATAACACTCCAAACATGGCTTTGAGCGCCATATAAGACACCTGCGAAAAAGGTGTCTCTTCAGGCATAACCAATGAAATTTCAAGCTGTTGCGCAAATGTAGCTTCTCGTAACAGCGAATATTATAGCTCGCAGTGCTGTAGAAGTCAAGGAAAACGCTACGAAATCTCGGATGATGGACACGGCTCCTAAGATTGACACCACAGAGGAAATCGCTTATATTGAAGAGGATTTCCGGAGAGGGAATTTCTATGACCAATGTCGATCCATCCATCTTCAAAGCTTACGAGATAGGCCGGGTGGCTTACAGCCCTGCTGTGAGATAGTTGGATCAAGCAATCAGTTCGTAGATACTGTCTTTCATGTCAAGGGTGGATAGTTGGGGTTGAATGGCGTACGTTTGATAAGTATAGCTCTGATGATGTTAAGCAGCTTTCGCATACAGGCGATCAGAGCGACTTTTTTTGGTTTGCCTTTTTCCAGCAGTCGTTGATAGAATGGTTTGAGCACCGGGTTGAATTGGACCGCCACCAGGGTGGGCATATACAGTGCGCGTCGCAGTCGGGCATTTCCCTGTTTGGCCAGGTGACTTTTGCCCCGTACCGAGGTCCCCGATTGTCGCTGGGCCGGCACCAGGCCGGCATGAGCGTCCAACTGGCGGCGACTACGCGTGATCAGCTTGTCACCGCCATAGGCGAGGATCTGAGCGGCGGAGCGAGTAGCTACACCGCTGATGGTATTCAACAGCGCCATGTCCTCTGTCAGGACCGTGTCTGTCTCACACAATTGATCAATAGCATGGTCAAGCCGTTGACGTTCACGTTCCAACGAACGGATAATGGTGGCGGTTGATCTGGTCACCGTTCTGGGAGTATTGCCGTGGTGCTGCTGGGCGTGCTGACGGTTCTTCCATTGCTGAATCTCCTGCTGGATAGCATCAGCCTGCGCCACCAGGGCAGACAACTGCTCTCGCACCGGCTGCGGCGGTGTCCAGGCAGAGGGCGACTGGCTACGGACGAACTCCCGGATAACTCTGGCATCCACCTGATCGGTCTTGGTCCGGGTGAGCATCGCCCGGCCGAAGGCCTTGATCTGGGCCGGGTTGATGACACTGACCGTGAACTGCTCATGGAGGCTCAGTACAGCGGCGACAGGGCGACTGTACACGCCGGTTGCCTCCATGCCGATATGCACCTTCTGCTCACCAGCCTGCTTGAGTACCCAGCGCCCCAGTCGCCTGATCTCAGCCATACTCGTCCCAAACACCCGAGGCCTACCTTGCTCAACGGCCACCACCAGCTCATCCTTGCCGACATCGATCCCGACACAGAAATTACCCTTGTTCATTGTCGAACTCCTCTGTATATTATAGTTGAGGACGCCAGCGCCTACCTTGTTCATGCAGGCTCTTCCCGAAAGCGAAGGCCTCAGATACTGTTCGGCGTTGTGCGATCCTGTGACAGGCCGGGAGAACTGATCTACGAATCAGGCTCGCAAGGCCTTGGTCAGGAGAAAGCTTCATCCCGGCCTGTTTCTTTTGTCTAGAACAATATACAATCTGAAGGGTAAGATACAAGGTCAGAAACACGGGGTTCCTGACCTACAAACTTCAGGCGGCCGCTAGTCGCCAAGGCGTTAGGCAGTCTATTAACAACTTCTATTTAAGAGGGTGTTGAAATGCAGCTAAGGATGATCTTCACTGTCAACTACATTTACGCGTTTCTCTTCGGGGCGGGATTTGTATTCTTCCCAACATTGTGCAGCTCGCTGGTGGGTTTTAATGCAGCGGGCGATTCCTCTCTGATTGCTCGATGCATGGGCATATTTGTCATTTGCACCGGCGTCCTCACTTTCTTGGCAAGGGACGCCGGAAAATCTACGGCCAGACGGGCAATAGTTCTTTGCATGTTTACTCTCTACATCCTATTGGTTTTGTACAAAGTGTTATTGAATCTTGTGTGGGGGATTTCCTTCAGTCCTATGTTTGCTTTGATATACGTACTACACATAGGATTAATAGTAGCTTACGGATACCACCTTTTCGGAAGACCAAGAGAGATAGAATCATAACCAGTTCTTGTGCCCGCCAGGTGCCCCGACCTGGCGGCGGTCTAAGCGTTTCCTGTCGGGTCCGGGGACCCAACAGGCACGGTGAATCGGCTGGATTAGTTGACGAAAAAGATTGTCAACTTTGTCCTGTTGAGTCGTAAAGTCATATATGCAAAGGGGACTTCAATGTCTCTGATTTTTGAATGGAATAGGAATAAAGCCCAGCAGAATATTAAGAATCACGGATTCTCATTCGAAGAGCTGCAACGGTATTTGGCGATCCATCATCTCGTACTATCAGAGACCCATTACATTCGGCACATGAAGAACGATTTGTTACTGTTGGGTATTCTTACAAATACCGTTTGCTGGTTGTGGTTCATACCGAACGAGGCAATAGGATTCGTATTATTAGTGCACGTCGAGCGACAAGACGAGAAAGGAAGACATATGAAGAAGGCACATAAAAAAAACAATAAGGCAGAGATGTTAGACGAGTATGATTTTAGCTCAGGACTGAGAGGCAAATATGCAGAACGCTATCAAAAGGGCTCTAACGTAATTGTACTTGATCCGGATGTAGCAAAAGTCTTTTCAGATAGAGAATCTGTGAATGAAGCACTTCGTGCCTTAGCTAAGATCATCCATGGCCGAGGGAAAAAAGCATAACCAGTCACCTAACCGGACAGGCTCTTAGCTACGCATCCTGGGTGCCCCACCGCTTGCGCTGAGTTGAGATTCGCCTTTTTGTGCCCGCAAGGTCCCCCGACCTGGCAGCGGTCTCAGCCCGGATGCCCCACTGCTTGCGGTCGTTTGAGATTCACTTTGCACGTGGCGAGCTGTTCGCCGCTCGCCACACGCTTCTAATACCTAACCCGCATTCTCTCTTTCCGCAAAGAGCAAAAATACCTCCGATCGGGCGGGGGTCAACCCCCCGCCCGAACTTGGCGAACTGTTCTCTCCCGAAGATTGACACGGCGAAGAAGATTGTTTATATTTCAAAGAAGTCTTGAGAAAGGGAATTCCGTGACCGATGTCGATCCATCCATCTTTAAAGCTTACGACATAAGAGGAACGTATCCGGACCAGCTCAACAAGGAGGTTGCCGGGAGGATTGGGAGGGGGCTGGTGGCATATCTGAAGCCCAAGAGCGTAGTGGTGGGAAGGGATATGAGATTATCCTCGCCTGACGTGCGCGAAGGGTTGATCCAGGGGATCACCGAGGGTGGGGCGGACGTGGTGGACATCGGCTTAGTCTCCACCGACTGCATGTACTTTGCAGTCGGCAAATACGCTTTCGACGCAGGCGTGATGATAACCGCGTCCCATAATCCCCCGGAATACAATGGTTTCAAGATGTGCAGGAAAGACGCGGTGCCCCTAAGCGGCGAAGCAGGCTTGGACCGTATCCAAGAGATCGTATTGAAGAATGATTTGCCGCCATCCTCCAAGTTGGGCAGGGTAGAAAAACGGGAGGTGGACGATGAATACGTCAGCCACATCCTCTCCTTCGTCGACAGGAAGAGGGTGAAACCCTTCAGGATGGTGGTGGATGCCGGCAACGGCATGGCGGGAAAGATCGTACCCAAGCTCTTCGCTCATTTGCCCTGCAAGGTGATACCTATGTTCTTTGAACTGGACGGATCGTTTCCCAACCATCCAGCCAGTCCGATCGAGCCTGAGAACATTGCCCCGCTTCGAGAGCGAGTGCTCCAAGAGAAGGCAGACTTGGGAGCGGCGTTTGACGGGGATGCCGACCGAATGTTCCTGGTGGACGAAAACGCCAATCCGCTGGGGGGTGACATGGTAACCGCTTTGGTGGCAAAGAGTCTTTTGCGTAAGGAAAAGGGAGCTACCATCCTGTATAATTTGATCTGCTCAAAGGCCGTACCCGAGGTGATAAAAACCGAGGGGGGAAGGCCGATCCGCACCCGGGTGGGTCACGCCCTGATTAAACCGCTGATGAAGAAACACAATGCCGTCTTCGGGGGGGAGCACTCCGGTCATTTCTATTTTAGAAACAACTGGTTTGCCGATTCGGGATTGATCGCCCTTGTGGTGTGCCTGGAACTGATCTCGGAGGAGAACCGGCCACTCTCCGCCCTGGTGAAATCCATCGACACCTTTTTTCGCTCAGGAGAGATCAACAGCCGACTGGAGAACATCCCGCAGAAAATGAGCCAGATCGAGAGCCACTATTCGGGGGGCCGGATTGATCATCTGGACGGGCTGACGGTTGACTTCGGAGAATGGTGGTTCAACCTCAGACCTTCAAATACCGAGCCTCTGCTTCGCCTGAACGTGGAGGCAGCATCCAAAGAGATACTTAATCAGAAGAGGGCGGAGCTTTTAGAGCTTATTCGAAGTTAACAGCTTGCCCCGTTAGAGGCGCGGCGGCGACAAAAACCCAAATTATGACACACCCTCTCTGGGGCGGGCTGAATCTGTTGTTAATCTATGCCCCACCAGTGGGTGAGTGAACAGTCGTCTGTCGGACCTACATTCACCAACAATAACCCACCCTGACCCTCCCTTATCAGGGAGGGAACCACTCCTGTTCCCTGACAAGGGAGAACAGAAGTTGAGCAAGTAGAAGTGAAATGTTGATGACCACAAGTCTGCGGCTACAAGAACCTAAATCGTGACACACCCCGAAACGAACTACGGCCCGCGGCGGGCACTGTCTCTTTTTTCTCCAGACTACCCCACGAAAAAAAGCTCAAGGAACGGCCGTAAGTTTCGATAATATATATGCAACTGGTGCAATAAGGGAAGTTATCTATGCAGACAGGTGGTATAGCAGAAAGAACAGAAACACCGACTAAGGGAACGCCGGAGATTCTGGTGGTGGATGATGACGACCGCATCCGATCCCTTTTGATGGATACCCTATCTGCCTTAGGCTACCATGCATTGGGAGCAAAGGACGGGGAAGAAGCTCTGTCCTTGCTGGAGACGGAAAAACTGGATCTGGTGATCACCGACGTGCGGATGCCCAAGATAAACGGGCTCTCCCTGCTTAAGGCCATCAAAAGCCGAAATCCGCTCCTGCCGGTTTTGATCATCACCGGGTATAATTTCGCCTATACCAAGGACCGGGCCATGGAAGGCGGAGCCGACGGATTCTTGGCCAAGCCCTTCAGGATCGGCAAGATCGAGGAGTTGATGCGGAAAGCCCTGGGCGTAAAAGGAACCGCAGGCGACAAACCGTACCGGCTTAAGAAGATTTTGGTGGTGGACGATGACGAACAGCTCCGCGATATGCTCCTGGAGGTGTTGGGCAGCCTGGACTATTTCCCCATCGGGGTGGAGGATGGGGAGGAGGCTTTAAGTCAACTCAAGATTCAGGATTTTGATCTGGTCATCTCCGATATCCGCATGCCCAAAATGAACGGGCTTGCCCTGCTTAAGAACATAAAGAAGACCGACAGGGAGATTCCGGTGGTGATGATAACCGGCTTCCCCTCCACCTGTCCGGTTCAGAAGGCCATGCAGGAGGGGGCGGATGGCTACTTAGCCAAACCCTTCCGCATCGAGAAGATCGATGAGTTGATGCGCGATCTCCTGTACGGTGAAGGTGAAACGAGCTCTGCTCCCTGAGGGCAACGCTTCCCACTCTCATCAATCCTACACATCTTGGGCCAAGTCAAAGCTCTAATCACAGCGTTACAGCATTAGCATTGCCTGACAACTGACACGCTCCATGATCTCAGCCCCTTGCGCCCGCGACTCCCAAACGTCATCATCACACTTTCCGCCGCACGCTATCTGACGTCATTCTTCTGGGGTATCACAACCTCTGGGCCATGTGCACTCGCAACTCACCAGTTCCATTGCAGACCGAATACTCCCGAGGAGATTGTGACAGGACAAACAGCCCGGTTTTTGTCTTGACAGCAACGCAGACTAGCATTATTCTTTTCTCGGAACCAAAGATCAGGCCTCAGGAGTAAAGCATGGCTATAACTCTCAAAGACGTCGAATACGCGGCTAACTTGGCCAAATTGGAGCTCTCCCCGGAGGAGAAGATCAGGTTCCAGCGGGAGCTGGATAAGATCATAAAATATGTTGACCAGCTGAATGAGTTGAACACGGAAAACGTGCCGGTAACTTCACATGTGATCCCTATGCAGAACGTCATGAGGGAGGATAAGGTTCTGCCCTCGCTCTCTTCTGATCAAGCTCTGGCCAATGCTCCCAGGAAAAAGGGCGGCTTCTTCAGGGTACCAAAAGTCATCGGTTAAGAGGATCAGAAATTGGTTTTTGTCGTATGGTGACCCGGATCTTTTTGAGTTCCCAGAGAATTAGGGTAAGGATCGCCATATTTTTTGTTGACAAGCAGTCCGCAGTTTCGTAAAATGCGGGTTGAATTTTCGATTCTCTGACACTCACTGAGTCCTTAGGAAACAGATGAAAAGATCAAAAGTCATCGGTATAATTCCTGCCCGGATCGGTTCCAAGAGACTTGCCGCAAAACCCTTGACAATGATCAACGGCAAACCTCTAGTCCAGTGCGTGTATGAGAATGCTGCCAAGTCGAAATACCTGGATCGTGTCATGGTGGTGACCGATTCCTCCAAGGTTTCCGATCTGGTGTTTGCCTTCGGAGGAGAGGCTTACGTGAGCTTAAGGAGTCATCCCACCGGCACCGATCGGGTGGCAGAGGTGGTAAAGAATCTACCCTATGATCTGGTGGTCAACATTCAGTGCGACCTGCCGCGATTCCCACCCGCGCTTTTGGATCTTCTGGTTTCCTCCATGCTGAAGGAAAGAAGCCTGGGCATGGCCACCCTGGCCACCAGAATAAGTGACCCGCTCAAGCTGAAGAATCCAAACGTGGTCAAGGTGGTGCTGGACGAAAACGGATTCGCCCTGTATTTCTCTCGCCATCCGATTCCGTTTGTCAGACTGCCTCAAACCTCCGGCCGAAAGGTGGTTTTCAGCAAAATGGATTTAAGAAGGCTGCCCTTTCATGAGCACATAGGAATATATGGATTCCGCAGGGATTTTCTGATGAAGTTGGCTTCTTTGCGGCAGTCTCCACTGGAGAAACTGGAGCGCTTAGAACAACTCAGAGCCTTAGAAAACGGGCATAGGATCAAGGTTTATCTCACTGAAGTGAAACCTGTAACCTTGGATGCGCCTTCAGACTTGAAGAAGCTGAAGACACGGAAAGGAAGCGTGGTGAGGTGAAAGATAAGAAAGCTAAGGTGAAATACATTTTCGTCACCGGCGGCGTGGTCTCCTCGCTGGGAAAGGGTATCGCTTCCGCCTCGATCGGACTTCTGCTTAAGAAAAGAGGATTGAAGGTGAACCTTCAGAAGCTCGATCCTTACATAAACGTCGATCCCGGCACCATGAGCCCCTTCCAGCATGGGGAGGTCTTCGTGCTGGATGACGGAGCAGAGACGGATTTGGATTTGGGACACTATGAGAGATTCATAGACGAAAACCTTACCAGAAACAACAACCTCACTGCCGGCCAGATCTACGATGCGGTCATTGCCAGAGAGAGGCGGGGCGATTACCTGGGCTCCACCGTGCAGGTCATCCCCCATATCACCAACGAGATCAAAGATAGGATAAGAAAGGTGGGGGAGAGGGACGGAGAGGTTGACGTGGTCATCACCGAGATCGGGGGAACGGTGGGGGACATCGAAAGCCTTCCTTTCTTGGAGTCCATCAGGCAGATGGGTTTGGAACAGGGCCCCCGGGGGAGCCTGTTTATTCATCTGACCTTAGTCCCGTACATTGATTCGGCCGGGGAGGTGAAGACCAAACCCACCCAGCACAGCGTCAAAGAGCTCAGGGAGATCGGCATTCAGCCGAACATACTTCTCTGTCGCACGGCCCGGCCATTGACCAGGCAGATAAAAGAGAAGATTGGTCTTTTCTGCAACGTCCCCAGCCAGGCGGTGATTGAGGCCATGGATGTGGACTGTATCTACGAGGTTCCCAGCCTGTTCCACAAGGAACGTCTGGACAGCCTGATCATGGATCATCTCGACCTGAAATGCGGCGAACTTAAAATGGATGATTGGAACCAGACGATCCACAGGATAAAGAATCCCAAACATCACGTGAAAATCGCCATCTCCGGTAAGTACACTCATCTGAGGGATGCTTACAAGAGCATAATCGAAGCCTTCGTGCACGCCGGAGTAGAAAACGATGCCCGGGTGGAGTTGAAATGGGTTGACGCAGAGGAGATCTCTTCCGAGAATGCCGGCGAGAACTTAGGGGACGTGGACGGAGTGTTGATTCCCGGCGGGTTCGGAGAGCGGGGAATCGAGGGGAAGATCGAGGCGGTGAGATACGTTCGAGAAAACAAGATTCCCTACCTGGGCATCTGCTTGGGGATGCAGTGTGCGGTGATAGAGTTTGCCCGCAATGTTTGTCATCTGAAGAAAGCCAACAGTTACGAATTCGATCAGGCGACCCCTTATCCGGTGATTCATCTCATGCCGGATCAGGAGAAGATCACCGATATGGGGGGTACCTTGCGACTGGGGGCTTACCCCTGTATTTTGGAGAAAGACACTCTGGCTTATAAAGCTTACGGAGAAGTGCACATCAGCGAGCGACACCGGCATAGATATGAGTTCTATAACCAATTCAGGGATGAGTTGACTAAAGCCGGACTCAAGCTTTCCGGGTTTTCCCCAGACGGAAGGCTGGTGGAGATCGTGGAACTTGAGGGTCATCCCTGGTTTGTGGCGGTGCAGTTTCATCCAGAGCTTAAATCCCGCCCCACCAGAGCCCACCCCCTGTTCAGGGATCTGGTGAAAGCCGGCCTGAGATACAAGAAGGACAGAAGATCGACACTGCCTGAGGAGAAGGAGTCGGTCAAAAAGTAACAGCAAAACAGGGGTGGGTAGCCTGCGCGGCCGGGTGGAGGAATCCGGCCCCCGCCGGAGGTTTTCATCCAGCAGGAAAGCGGCGGATGATAACATCCGCCGCGGAGCGAACGGCAGATGGTTTATTTTTGGGCAATTCTAATTTACCTGTTGATCTTGATCGGTGTGGGGGCGATCCGCTCTCGGAGCGTAAAGACCCAGACAGACTTCATGGTGGCCGGGCGGAAGCTTCCTGCCGCCGTGCTGGTGGGGACCCTATTGGCCACCTGGATCGGATCGGGGAGCATAATCGCCGGCGCAGGATTGAGCTACAACAAGGGTTTCGCCGCCCTGTGGTTCGACGCTGGCGTATGGGTGGCGATTATCGTGTTGTACTTCGTAGCCGCGCGGGCCAGAAAACTGGCCCAGTTCACCGTCCCGGACCTCCTGGAGATAAGATATAATAAAGTTGCCCGCATCCTGGGGAGTCTCACCACCATCATCGCCTACACCGCCATCGTGAGCTACCAGTTCAAGGCCGGCGGTATGGTGCTGAACATGGTCGCCGGGATTCCTGTAGATCAGGGAATAATCCTGACCGCCGTTTTCGTGATTGCTTACACCGCTCTTGCCGGAATGATCTCCGTGGCCTACACTGACGTGGTCAACGGCGTGGTGCTGCTTTTGGGATTTGTCATCGGTTTTCCTTTCCTGCTGAAACTGGCCGGTGGCTGGGGAAACGTAATCGCGACGCTTCCGCCGGATAGATTCCAGGTGCTGGGGACCATGACCATCTGGGAGGCGTTGGGGTATTCTCTTCCCACCATGCTTCTTCTTTTGGGCGAGTCCAACATGTATCAGAGGTTTTTTTCTGCAAAGGATGAGAGGGCGGCGAAGGTATCGGTGCTGGGCTGGATCTCGGGAACCATCTTCGTGGAAACCCTGATCGTGATCCTGGCGATCATTGGGAGCAGCATATTTATAGGCATAAATCCCGAATCAGTGATCCTGCATTCGGTCCGGCATGGACTATCGCCGGTGATCGGCTGTGTGCTGCTGGCTGCCATCGTGGCGGTGATCGTATCCACCGCTGATTCTTTCCTCCTGGTTCCCTCAACCAACATCATGCGGGATATTTACCAGAGATTTATCAACCCGAACGTTTCCCAGAAGAAGATGGTGCTCTACTCGCGGATAGTGGTGATCGCCCTGGGCATAGTCGCCTTTGTGCAGGTTAGATTCTTCACCACGGTCCTGGGCATGGCCCTTTACGCTTACACCATGTACGGCGTGGGAATCACGCCGGCGGTCTTGGCCGCCTTCTTCTGGAAGAGAGCGACTCCCACAGGCGGGGTTTGTTCCATAGCCTCGGGAATGGTTACCACCATTGTCTGGGAACTTCTGAAGAAGCCGTTTGACGTTCCCACCGTGTATCCGGCTCTCATTCTGTCAGTCTCCAGCCTTGTAATCATCAGCTTGCTAAGTACCAGGCCGGAAGAGAAGAAGTGGAGACCGTTTTTCCAAAAATGATGTTGTAGGCTCGTATGGATTCTCCGAACGCCACTCTCATTGAAATCTGAGGAGGAGGTTACGAACGTGAAAAGATACATGCTAATCCTGGCTCTTTGTTGTCTGGTTTCTCTGCAACTTTTCAACTGTGAGAGGAAGGAGATGGAGGATCATACGTTCCAACAACTGGTGGACGAGTTTCTGGAAGGCTTCTATGAGGCCCATCCGGTGTGGGCAACCTACATCGGAGACCACAGGTACGATCATCTGATCGACGATTACTCCACCGAGGCCGTTCAGGCGGAGATTCTGCGACTGAGGCTTTTTGCGGAGAAGACCAAGTCCATTGACACCCTCAGACTTAACCCTACCAATAAAATTGACTTCAAGATCTTAGAGAATGAGATCAATGCTCAGCTTCTGCGTTACGAGGAGTTGAGGCCATTTGAAACAAGCCCGGTGATGTACACTCGTCTGATCGGGGCGTCGATTAACTCTCTGATTACCCGTGATTATGCACCTCTGAGGGACAGGCTTACAGCCGCCATGTACCGGCTGAGGCGCCTGCCCGGGCTGGTGCGGCAGGCCAAGAGCAATCTTAAGAATCCGCCTGAGGTTCAGACCAGAACCGCGATAAGGCAAAACCGGGGTAACATCAACTTGATCAAGAGCGATTTAGCCAAGGTGGCGGAGCGGCTACCCGGCTGGAAGGACACGCTGGATCATCCCATCAAGGTAGGCATCGGAGCGTTAGAGGATTACCAGACATTCTTAGAAGAGGAACTCCTGCCCCGATCCAACGGAGAATTCAGGCTGGGTAAGAAGCTCTTCGAGAAGAAGCTGAAGCTAACTCTCCAATCCGACCTCTCCTCAGACGAGATCGTGGAAAGGGCGGAAGCGGAATTGGTGTCGGTGTGGAAACGCATGTTTGAGCTGGCTCAGCCTTTACATGAGAAGATGTTTCCCGGTCGTCAGCTCAAAGAGACAGGCAGAGAATTGCAGAACGTGGTGATAAAAGAGGTCTTGGACGAAATCGCCAAGGATCATCCCAAGAAGGATGAGCTTCTGGCAGTCTGCCGACGGAATTTGAAGGAGCTGGAGGAATTCGTACGGGAAAAAGATCTTGTCGATCTAACCGGGATAAATCCGCTGGAGGTGGATTGGACGCCCGAGTTCTCCCGCGGCGTGGCAGTGGCCGGATTAGACTCACCTGGACCATTGGATAAAGATCAGAAGTCGTTCTACAGGGTCTCTCCCATACCGGATGATTGGACCAAGGAACAGGAGGAGTCTTACCTGCGGGAATACAACCACTACATGCTGAAGGACCTCTCCATCCACGAAGCCATGCCCGGACATTACGTTCAAGGTTATTATGACAATCAGTTTCCCTCCCTGCTCAGATCCATCTTCGGCAGCGGACCCTTTATCGAGGGATGGGCCGTTTACAGCGAGAGAATGATGGTGCACGCCGGATGCATGAACTACGATCCCCGGCTGGAGCTGACCCAGCTTAAGATGTACGTCAGGGCGGTCATAAACGCAATACTGGATGCCAAGATCCATGCCGGGGACATGACCAAGGAAGAGGCGATAAATTTGATGGAGGAGGAGGGATTTCAAGAGCGATCCGAGGCAGAGGGAAAATGGGTCCGCGCCAGCCTGACTTCCACCCAGCTCTCCACCTATTTTGTGGGATTCCAGGAGATAATGGATTTGGAGAAAGCTTACCGCGAGAAGGTGGGGAATGACTTCTCTCAAAAGGAGTTCAACCACAAGCTCCTGAGCTACGGCTCACCGCCGGTAAGGTTTTTGCGAGAAATCATTCCGGAAGGCGAATAGATGGCGTGGGAGTGGAGCTTCAGCTCCACCCGCATTTGGGCGAATCTGCGGTTCGACTTTGCTCACCGCCCTGAGGAATTCGAAGGGAAGATTCGCCCCTACGTTCTCAATTCAGGGCGGGATGAATTCCCGCCCCTATAGCATGCGAGGGCTCCTCTCCAGTAATAGGGCAGGGTTCATCCTGCCCTTCGGTCCTGCCTCGCACTGAGTGCGCTTCCTTCGACACTGAGTCTCAGGACGAAGTGCGGCACGAAGTGAGACCTCAGGGTCGAAGGAAAGGGCATTCAGCCCTGCCGATTTTCTTCGGAACAAGGTTACGACGGTACGTCGCTTTAATGGGAGTGGGTGTGATGGGGGATACAAACACACATCCAAACGCTACTCTGGTTTGCTTTTCCATCTGTCGTGCATCCACAGCCACTGAGCGGGGTATTCTCTGATAATGGACTCTAACACCCTGGTGTATTCCTGGGTGATGTTAATGAGGTCCTTCTCTCTGTCTCCGGAAAAGCCAAGCTCCACCCGGGGTTTGACCACGATCTTGTATCTATTCTGGCCTTTTCTCAGGATGGCCATGGGGATAATCGGAGACCCGGTCTTGTAGGACAAAAGACCCGGCCCGGCCGGAGTTCGCGCCGGTTTTCCAAAGAAGTTCACAAAAACCCCTCTTACTCTTGATGAATCCTGATCAGCCAGGACTCCCAGGAATCTGCCGGCTTTCAGGGCTCTCATGATCGGCTTGACTCCGGCCGAAGAGGGGATGTTCTCCAGACCGACGCTCTCCCTGTTCCGTAACAGGAGTCGATCGAGCCTTGGATCGTAAAGCTCTCGCCCCACCACGGACATCCTGTAACCTCTCAGTGAGAAGTAAGCCGCAAGGAGCTCAAAGTTCCCGATGTGCCCGGTGACACCGATGACCCCCTTGCCCGTCTTGTAGGTTGTGTCGAAATGCTCAAGCCCTTCGATCTCGGTTATCTTCTCCACATCCTCCCAACTCATCTTTTTCAATCGCACCGCATCCGCCACGTTCTTGCCCACATTCTGGAAGACGTCGGAGCCTAACTTTGTCAATTCCTTTTCGTTCATCTCCTCGCCGAAGGCCATGCTCAGGTTAGCTACGGTTCTCCTTCTGGCATCCCGAATTACAAGAAATGCCAGTTGCCCCAGAAAGCCCCCAACGGTGATGGCGACGTTTCTCGGTAAGGAATTGAGAAAAGAGATAATGGAGGTGATAAGCCTATACAGAAACCAATTCTTAATCCTTTTTCTTATCCGTCTGGTGCCCGATTTCGACATGGTAGCATTTTCGTCATCCTGCGCGCAGCGTCATACCACCCCGGCCTTGAGGATGTCGTGAAGATGTACTATCCCGACAGGCTCTCTCTTGCCGTTGGTGATGATCAGGGAGGTTATGGAGAATGATTCCATCAAGTTCAACGCTTTTGCGGCCAGTTCCTCTCCATCGATGGTTTTCGGATTTTCGCTCATCACCTGCTTGGCTTTAAGGGAGAAGATCTCGTCAGTTCGCTCCACCAGTCTCCTCAAATCCCCATCGGTGAAGACTCCCACCAGCTCGCCCTTCTCATTTACCACGGTGGTGGTCCCCAGCCTCTTGGAGGTCATCTCCAGTATCACCTGTTTCATACCGGTCTCCTCCGAGACGACCGGGATCTGTTCGCCGGTGTGCATTATGTCGGAGACCTTGAGCAGAAGCTTTCTGCCCAGATGACCGCCAGGATGGAGCAGGGCGAAATCCTCCGAGGAGAAATGCCTTTCCTCTAGAAGCGCTACGGCTAAGGCGTCACCCATCACCAGCGCAGCGGTGGTGCTGGAGGTGGGGATGAGGTTGTGAGGGCAGGCCTCCTGATCCACCGAGACGTCAATTACCAGGTCGCTTTTCTCTGCCACCGGAGAGTCGGGGCTGCCGGTAAAGGTGATTATGGGAACTCCCTGTCTCTTGAAAAGCGGGATAAGTTGATATACCTCGTCGGTTCCCCCACTCTTGGTGATGGCGATGACCACGTCGTTTTTCCGCACCATTCCCAAATCCCCGTGGATCCCTTCGGTGGGATGCAGAAAGAAAGCTGCCGTGCCGGTGGAGGTTAAGGTGGCGGCAATCTTCTTGCCGATTATCCCCGATTTTCCTATTCCGGTGACTATCACCCGGCCCTTGCACCTCAAGATCAACTCCACCGCCTTGACGAAATTCTCGTCAATCTTTTTCTCCAGGCGGGCAACGGCCTCCGCTTCTCTGCGAATTACCTCTATAGCCTTTTTCCTTATCATGACACCCACTCCAATGGATTTTCACCTTTGGCTTTCAGGATGAAGTCCACCACCTCCCGTACTGCCCCGTCTCCACCTTTGGCCTTGGTCACCAGTTTGGCGAATCTCTTTACCCTTGCGTTGGCGTTTCTCACGCAGATGGGAAGACCCACTTGCTTTAACAGTGGGACATCCAGGAGATCGTCGCCGATGTAAGCGATTTGGTCGTCCTTTAGCTTCAAATTCGTTCTGAGCCTCCGGTATGCCTTTATCTTGTCTGGTTGCCCTAAATATACATGTTTTATTCTCAACTGTGAAGCTCTAAATTGTGTTGCCTTGGAAGGGCGTCCGGAGATCAAAGCCACCTTTATCCCCGCCTTGTGCGCCAGCCAGATTCCCATTCCGTCGACCACGTTGAATCTCTTTGACTCAATTCCTTTGTCATCCAGATAGAGTCCGTTGTCGGTGAGCACCCCATCCACGTCCAGGATGAGCAGTTTCACGTTTTTCGCCAGTTTTTGTATTTGATCTTTGGTCTTCACCATTCAGCTTGGAGTTTTTGCTTCGACGTTTGATTTGGAAACCTCCCTTCGACAAGCTCAGGACAGGAAAGGTTTCCGCCCAGACGGGCGGGCGTCTACCCGCTACATTTACTCCGGGCGCCCTACCTAAACAGTGGGCGTTGCCTTTTCCCTTTTCACTTGGTCAATCGCTTTCACCTGGATTATAAGCTCTTCTAATTTGTCCAGCGGGAGCATGTTATCCTTATCGCATAGAGCTTTCGTCACATCCGGATGAGTTTCCACGAATAGGGCATCGCAGCCACAGGCCACGGCAGCGCGGGCTAACGGGAAAATGAATTGCGGTTGCCCTCCTGACGAACCTCCGCGGGAACCAGGCAACTGCAAGCTATGTGTGGCATCGAAGACTACCGGATAACCCAGATTCCGCATGATGTAAAGCGATCTCATGTCTACCACCAGATTGTGATAGCCAAAGAAGCTACCCCTTTCGGTCAAGAGAACACTTTTGTTTCCAGCCGACTCTGCCTTCCTGGCGATGGGCAACATGTCCTCGGGCGCCATGAATTGCCCCTTCTTGATATTGATAGGTTTGCCCGTTTTGGCTGCTGCTAAGACCAAATCGGTCTGTCTGCAAAGAAATGCCGGAATCTGCAAAACGTCCACCACCTGCGAAGCCGGAAGGGCTTCATCCGGATCATGAATGTCAGTCAGGATGGGAACATCGAATTCCTTTTTGACCCTCTCCAAAACCTTCAGACCATTCTCGAGCCCTGGTCCGGAATAAGAATCGATCTTCAGACGATTTGCTTTAGTGTAAGAGCTTTTGAATACAAAGGGGATTTCGTGACGTGAGGTGATCTCCTTTATCTTCTCGCAGGTACTGAGAACAAGCTCCTCTGATTCGATCACACAGGGGCCGGCAATTAGAACTAGCGGGTTCCCCGCTCCGACGCCAAAATCGCCAAGCCTTATAGGGGTCGCCATAGCGCCCCCTTGTCCATCTTTTCAAGAAGATATTCTCTTTTCGTCTCCACGGTTTCTCCGCAGGATGATTGTGCTTCTGAATCTTGGTGGAATATAATAAACGCAAAGGGTAAACACAAATGATAATTCTTTGGCTTTTGGTGAGCGCAAATGTCGACCCTCGCCGCGATGAAGCGCAGGGGTGGGAGACCAGGCCCTAACTTAAGTTAGGGCCTGGTCTTTCGTATTATATGGAGACCGGGACGAAACAAAGCATACTAAAGATTTGCGGAATCAAAAGGGTGGTGTTATATTTGGCTTGACGGAAGTGGATAGGATCTGGTGGTCCTTGCGGACTTCAAATCCGTGGTCCCCCTGGCTGATCCAGGGGGAGGTGGGTTCGATTCCCACCCCTTCCGCCAATTTTAAGTTCGATCATTGGAAATCGTTTTGAACAACCTGATGAGGGCATTCTTTTCACTAATCCTTCTGATTGTATCGCTTGTTCTGATTGCTTTCGTCCACTCCGGGGAAGCAATGGCTGCCGAGGAGGTTAAGGTCGATTCAACAAGAGCGGAGGTCACCCTGATCACACTTTATGACAACTACCAGCATGATCCTAATCTGAAGACCGGATGGGGCTTTTCCTGTTTGATCAAAGCAGGAGACAAAAACATTCTTTTTGATACTGGTGCAGATAGTCCCACCTTGCTCGCTAACATGAAGGGATTAGAGATAGACCCAAAAGATATAAACATGATTGTGCTGTCGCATATTCATGGAGATCACACCGGGGGACTCTCGGGAATACTGAAGATGAACTCTGATCTCACTGTGTACGTGCCCAAATCATTTCCTGACGATTTCAAGAAAGATGTAGAATCATTCAAAGCAAAGGTGGTGGAAGTTGGTGATCCTGTGGAGGTCACTGAAAGGGCAAGCAGCACCGGCGAATTAGGTACGTCCATAAGGGAACAGTCTTTGATAGTCAAGACCTCCAGGGGCCTGGTGGTACTGACCGGCTGTGCCCATCCCGGAATAGTGGACATACTGAAAGAGGTCAAGAAAATCACAGGAGAGGATATCTATCTGGTCTTAGGAGGTTTTCATCTTCTGAATATGAGCGAATCCGAGCTAAAGGAGGTTATAAAGGGCTTCAGGGCGTTGAAGGTCAGGAAGGCGGCACCGTGCCATTGCTCCGGAGATAAGACCAGGGAGTTATTTAGGGACGAATATAAGGAAGATTTCATTTCAAATGGGGTGGGGAAGAAAATCGAAATATAAGTGAACTTGACAGAGCATAGTAATGCTCGGTTTTTTGAGAGACGAGATGAGTTCAAAAGAAAAAATCAGACTGACCAGTCTGGCATCCAGCTCCGGGTGAGCGGCAAAATGCGGTCCGGGAGACCTGACCCAGGTTCTGGGTCATTTGCCCAAGCAGGACGATCCTAACATCCTTGTTGGTTTCAACTCTGTGGATGATGCCGGCGTTTATAAAGTAAGGGAGGATTTGGCCATAGTGCACACGGTGGATTTCTTTCCACCCATCGTGGACGACCCTTATGATTTTGGCGCCATCGCAGCGGCCAATTCCTTAAGCGACGTTTACGCCATGGGAGCAAAGCCGAACTCAGCTCTTAACATCGTTGGCTATCCTCCAAAGACGGTGCCTCTTTCGGTTTTGGACGAAATCCTGAAAGGAGGAGCAGAAAAAGCTCGTGAGGCAGGTGTGGCCATAATCGGTGGACACACCATAAAGACCAAAGAGCCTATATACGGATTGGCAGTGGTGGGCACCATCCACCCGCAGAAGATAATAAGCAATGCTGGCGCCAAACCCGGAGACTCGCTGGTCTTGACCAAACCCCTGGGCACGGGAATAATAACCACCGCCATAAAAAAAGGGCTGGTGGATGACGATGTGATAAAGAGAGTGGTGGGAATTATGGCATCGTTGAACAGATATGCTTCGGAGGTGATGCTGGAGACGGGAATCAATGCCTGCACCGATGTCACGGGTTTCGGGCTTCTAGGGCATCTGTGCGAGCTGGTGGAGACCTCAAGGGTTGGGGCAGCGATCTACGCTGAGAGGGTCCCGGTGATCGAGCCAGCTCTGAGGCTGGCAAAGGAGCGTGCGGTTCCGGGCGGGACCTTAGCGAATCTTAAGTACGCTGAAGAAAAGGTGGACTGGGCCGAAGAAATAACAGATGAACAGAAGCTGATCCTGTGCGACGCCCAGACCTCCGGAGGACTGCTCATCTCGGTGCCCAAGGAAAAGGAGGCGAAGCTTCTGGAGAGCTTGGTCTCCAGGGGCGTCTCGGATGCGACGGTTATAGGCGAAATAATCGAGGATGAAAAATGCCGAATCCAGGTGAAGAGGTAATCAAAGAGAGACTGAGACAGATACCGAGTGTGGAGAAGATACTGGAGTCACCTGAACTTCAGTCCGAGATAAGAGAATTCTCCCATTCCCTGGTAGCGGCGGCTGTCAAGCAGGTGGTTGAGGTACTAAGAGACGAGGTGAAAAAAGGCAAGGAGCCCATCTCCAGCGGGGAGATAGTCAAGATGGTGAAGAATATCATTGCCCAGCAGACCTCTGCTGCGCTAAAGCCGGTGATCAACGCTGCGGGAGTTGTGCTTCACACCAACCTGGGGCGGGCTCCGATGGACGGAGAGACTCTCTCCTTCATTCAGAATGTGAGTGCAACTTACAGCAACTTAGAATTCGATCTAAAAGAGGGGAAAAGAAGCAAGAGGGGAATATTCGTAGAAAAGCTTCTCTGCCTGTTGACCTCGGCAGAAGCCGCCATGGCGGTCAATAATAATGCAGGAGCCGTGCTCTTGATCCTAAGCGCTATGGCTTCCGGCAAAGAGGTGATAGTCTCAAGAGGCGAGTTGGTGCAGATCGGCGGGGGCTTCCGGATTCCCGAGATTTTGGCCTTAAGCGGCGCAAAGCTTAAAGAGGTGGGAACCACCAACCAGACCGCCATCGCCGATTACGAAAATGCCATCACTTCTGAGACTGCCATCCTGCTGAAAGTTCACCAGAGCAACTTCAAGATGATAGGATTCGTGAAAAGACCTCTAATCAATGAATTAGTTAAGCTGGGGAAAAAACATAGCCTGTGCGTGGTGGAGGATCTGGGGAGCGGGGTCTTGCTCAGGACCGAGGATTTCGAGCTGGCACATGAGCCGACCGCTTTCGAGGCTCTTTCCGCTGGGGCAGACTTAGTCTGCTTTTCCGGAGACAAGCTGTTGGGGGCACCCCAGGCAGGGATAATCCTAGGTGGAAAGAAGTACATAGATATCTTGAAAAAGCATCCGCTTCAACGTGCCTTGAGACTGGACAAGATGTTCCTCGCTGGCCTGGAGAGGGTTCTGCTTCACTATCTCAAAGGGCAAGCCACGGAGAAGATTCCGGTGTGGCAGATGATCAGCGTTCCTCTGACGAGTCTGCAGGTTAGGGCTGAGAAAATCAAAGCTGGGCTTGAAGAATCGGGTATCAAAATCGCCATCCAGGAAAGTCAAAGCACCGTGGGCGGAGGCTCCCTCCCCGGCGAAACCCTCCCAACGGTAGTGATATCCGTTGAATCCGGCGAATCCGTTGACCGGCAGGCCAAGCTTTTCAGGGAGCAGCCCACGCCTATAATCGGGCGCATAGAGAACGACAGATTCGTGTTGGATTTAAGGACCGTCTTTCCTCACCAGGATGAGGTCGTCATCTCCGCCATCAGGAACATTTTCTCAAAATGAGTTGATTCATCTCCCCGGCCGCGTTATACTTCTCCATGTGGTAAATGTTTTGAAAGCTTCCTTTTAAGGACCTCACCCCCTGTTTCCCCTTCAGGGTGAGTCCCTTTCCTTCGACCCTGAGGTCTCAGGACCGAAGGGCAGGGTGAAACCCTCTCCATGAAATGGAGAGGGGGACCAAAGGGGGAGAGGTAAACGACCACAAATCTCATGTTTGTTCTTGGAACTGCCGGACATATCGATCACGGAAAGTCTAAATTAGTGGAAACCCTCACCGGCATCGACCCGGACAGGCTCCCGGAGGAGAAGGAACGGGGGATGACCATCGACTTGGGTTTTGCCTGGTTGGCCCTTCCGGACGGCAGCGAGGTGGGGATCGTAGACGTTCCGGGACACGAGAGATTTGTGAAGAATATGGTGGCCGGCGTGGGGGGAATCGATGCGGTGCTGTTCATCGTGGCCGCAGACGACGGGTGGATGCCCCAGAGCCAGGAACATCTCCAGATTCTGGACATGTTGAAGATACAGACCGGCATAGTGGTGATCACCAAGATCGACCTGGTCGACCCGGAGTGGGTGGGATTGGTCGAAGAAGACGTTAAGGAGAAAGTAAAAGGGACCATCCTTCAGGACGTCCCGATAGTCAAGGTCTCCTCCACGCAGAAGATCGGAACGGACAAGATGTACCAAGAGATCACCAGGATGATCTCCCGACTTGCGCCCCAAAAGGACGTAGGGAAGCCGCGGATATACATAGATAGGGTCTTCACCATGTCGGGGCGGGGAACCGTGGTCACCGGAACCTTGAGGGACGGGTGTTTCCAATTGGGCGAGGAGGTGGAGATTCTGCCTCAGAACATCGGTGCCCGAATCCGGGAACTGCAAACACACAAGAAGGTTCACAAGGAAGTTGCGCCGGGAACCAGGGTGGCAATGAATTTAGCCGGAGTGGAAAAGGAGAAGCTAAAAAGGGGTGACGTAATCACCAGGGTGGGCTTGGATAAGACCCTTGAGACCTTCATCGCTCATGTGGAGGTGGTCTCCACGTTGAAGTCACCGATCAAACATAATGCCAATCTGCTTCTGATATTGGGAACGACTGAACTGGTGGCCAGGGCCAGAATCCTGGATAAGGATCAGATTGTGCCGGGAGAGTCAAGCTTTGTGCAATTCTTGTGCAAGGGAAGGTTGCTGGCCCGAATCGGCGATCATTTCATCCTGAGATTGCCCTCGCCCCAGATCACCGTGGGCGGCGGAACAGTGCTCGACGTTTCTCCAAGGGTCCACAAGAGAAAAGATGGTGAGTTAATTTCGGATCTTCAGAGGAGATTGAGTTTGGATCCGTCTAATTTAATTCTCTCCGAATTGAAGAAATGGGGTCTGGTCCCCAAAAGGCAAATCTTGAAGGCGAGCAACTTCAGTCAGGAGCAAATTCAATCCGGTCTGAAGGAGTTGGAGAAGGAGGGGAGGATTCTTTCCACAGGGGTTTACGTAGCCGACATGACAAGGTGGACAGAGACCTCAGAACGAATCGTCTCCGAGATAGAGAAAACGCATGAAGAGTTTCCCTACAAAATCGGAGCAAAACTGGCGGAGTTTTCCGGCAGGCTGAAGATCGAAGGAAATCTGTTTGACCAGGCCATAGAGCACCTGGTTGCGGAAAAACAGATCGTCCAGCAGGGAGTATACCTTCGTCTGCCCGATCATCAACCCGCTCTGTCCCCCAGGCAGAAGGAGCTGTCGGTGAAAGTCCTACAAGAGTTTGCCTCAAAACCTCTATCCCCTCCCACCAAAGAGGAGCTGCTAAATCTCGGAACTGACTATGAGGACGTTCTTCTGTTCCTGATTGAGCAGGGACAACTGGTGGAGTTGAAGGATGGGGTGCTTTTCAGAAGCGATGATTTTGAGAAGATAAAGGCTAAGGTGACGGATTTCATTGGTCAGCAAGGAGCGGCCACCGTGAGTCAACTGAGGGAGCATCTCAGCACCACCAGAAAATATATGGTGCCAATTCTGGAAAAGCTGGACCAATTGGGAGTGACCCAGAGAGAAGGGGATAAGAGAACTCTTCCGGCTAGATAGCAGAACGGAAGGCAAAACCTCACCCCCTATCTCTCCCTCTCCATAAAATGGAGAGGGGGACACAAGGGGGAGAGGTTAAAAAAAGGTTCAGACAAAACGATGAAAGACTTGATGCTGCTGAACGGAAATGTCTACACCATGAATCCCCATCTGCCCAGGGCTGAAGCGGTGGCAATCAAGGGTTCAAAGATAATTACCGTGGGGAAGAACCCGGATGTAGAAAATCTCGGAAGCACGGACTTTAGAGTCGTCGATCTGGGCGGAAAAACCGTATTACCCGGTCTGATTGATAGCCACACTCATTTTCTCTCCTTTGCCCACTCACTGAAAAGGGTGAACCTGCACGGAGTCAGCTCTCTTGATGAAATCCTGTCTACTGTCGAGGCCTCTGCGGTAAAACTGAAAGACGATGAGTGGCTGGTGGGCGGAGGATGGGATAAGAATATCGTGGGGGATGAGTTCCTCTTCACAAAGGAGATTTTGGATAAGGTGTGTCCGGAGCATCCTGCCGCTCTGCAGAGCAAAGATCACCATATGCTGTGGGTCAACTCGACAGCTCTAAAGGCGGTGGGGATCGATAAGATAACGAACGATCCCCGAGGCGGAAGGATCGAAAGGGATCGCAGTACCGGTGAGCCCACCGGAATCCTGAAGGAGAACGCCTGCAACCTGGTCTGGGAGAGAGTTCCAAAGCCCTCGACTGCTACCTCCAAAGAATTGCTGAAAGAGGCCCTGAAAATCGCGAACAGCTACGGGCTGACGGGAATTCATAACCATGACGATCCGGGGGCGCATGAGCTTTTTGATCAGCTTGATGCAGAAGGCGACCTCACCTTGCGAGTGTCCTCCTGGCTGCCCAAGGAGGAACTCGATTCTGCCACAGACTCAGGGATGATGTCTGGCCAGGGCAATGAGAATTTGAAATTCGGCGGTGTGAAATTCTATTGTGACGGCAGCCTTAGATCGCAGACAGCCTTGATGTTCGAGCCTTTTGAAGGTTCAAAGGATAATTATGGCATCGAGGCCACCTCCGAGGAGGAACTGATCGAGTTGGTCTCGAGAGCCAGCCAGGCTGGAATAGGCGTTGCCGTCCATGCCATCGGCGACAAAGCCGTACACCAATCATTGAATGCGATTGAGAAGTCAGCCCAGCAGAGAGAAGAAGGAAGTGAATTACGACACCGCATTGAACATGTGCAGCTTCTCCATCCTGACGATGTGGAACGATTTCACAAGCTGGGCATCATCGCCTCGGTCCAGCCGGTACACACCCCGTCTGATATAGACATCGCCGAAAGATACTGGGGCAAACGCTGCAAGCTTGCCTATGCCTTCAAAACCCTCCTTGAGAGCGGCGCCAGGGTTGTTTTCGGATCGGACGCCCCGATAGAGACCCTGAATCCCTGGATGGGGATTCATGCGGCCATTACCCGTCACAGGATTGGGGAAAAGGAAAGCTGGTATCCCGAAGAAAAAGTGGGTTTGAGTGACGCAATCTCTGCTTATACTCGATGGGCAGGTTATGCATCTTACGAGGAAAATCTCAAGGGTTCAATCGAAGAGGGCAAGTTGGCCGATATGTTCATTCTGTCTCAGGATGTTTTCAAAGTCAAGCCTCAGGAAATTCCCAACACAAAAGTTGAGTGCACGATTCTGGGGGGTAGAATCGTCTACGAATCGTAGGACGAGGACGATTCGCGGCCGTTCCCTGTGTTCTCTACCTTCGCGCCTTTCATCTCACCCTAAAGAAACTATAATGGCGCCCGCAAAAGCAAAGATTATGGCGAGGATGCGGGTGAGATTGACTGGTTCTCTCAAGAGGAATGCTGCCAAGATAAACACGAAAACGTTGCTGGTTTGGTTCAAGGCCGCAGCGATGGAGGCCTGGGTGTATTTCATTCCCCCCATCCAGATTACCATGGAGAGATAAGCTCCCAAAAACGAACCCGGCAGCATGTATTGCCAGTTTCGCACCGCCAAGACCGACGAGATGATCTTCTTTCGATCGGGATGAAACAAAAGATAAATGCCCAACCCCACGCATCCGGCGAAGAGGCGAACCTCTACCACCCACAATAGAGGAGAGCGATTGAGCAGCGGCTTGATCATCACTATGCCCACCGCCATGAAAGCCATCGCCAGCACGCCGAAGACGACGCCCAGGATCAGGTCATGGCGGGAGATATGCTTCCTGTCTCCAATTCCTGAGACGCCCAGAACTGCCGAAACGATCAAGAAGACTCCGAATATCTGAAGGCCGGTCATCCTTTCATACAAGAAAAGAACAGACAACCCGATTATGAAGGGACTATACAGGCAGTCGACTATTGCCGATAGTTCCGCTCCCAGCAGGTTTAGACTTTTGAAGAAGAGGGTGTCTGATATGGCGATTCCGATGATCCCGCTCGCCAGAAGGAGAAGATAATCATTCAGAGAGGCTTCAGGAAATAGAGAAGTTCCCAGCACCAAAGAGGTGGGGATAAAAAGGGCCAGCGCCAAGCAGTTCTTGAAGAGGTTCAAGCCCACCGGCGTAACCGTCTCGCCGCTCTTTCTGAACAGTATAACTGCGATGGCCCAGGTGATGGCGCAGGATAGAGCTAATATCTCTCCTAAATGCGGTGAGTGAAGTAGCATAGCTGAAGCGGCTGAAGTTGCAGTTCCTTATCGTTCAGTTAAAGTGATACCGAACTCTCACCCTGAGCCCGGTCATTCCCTTTCGGCAAGCTTAGCGCAGACACGCAGCAGAATCTTATGCGGCGCTCTGACTTCGGACTTGGTGGTGCCGGAGGCCGGAATCGAACCGGCACGGTGAAGAATCACCGAGGGATTTTAAGTCCCTTGCGTCTACCTATTCCGCCACTCCGGCGCGTACGTCAGTTAACAGTTCACAGTTGGCAGTTCACAGTTCCCCATCCCTGCCGCACACAAGAGGAATTTAGAGGAAATAACAGAAAAAGCAAGACATAAAAGACCAGTGGGGCGCCGTCTCTATAAGAGGGAGTCTCATCCCCTGCGGAATTTCTTTCGTTTTTCCTTGTCGATCTTCTCGGTGGCGTATTGGATGATCAACCTGGGCGCCTGGTCTTTCCACTTGAACAGGAAATCCTCCACCTTTTTGGGCGATTTCTTCCAGGCCTCCCTTAAGAGCCAGCCAGTTCCCTGCTGCACCACCCTATCCGGATCGAGAATCAGCTTCCGGGCAACCCGGAGTGCTCGTGGTACGTTCGCCGTCCCGCCCTTGTAGAAGTCCTGCACCCAAGTCACCGCGGCCCCACGTCTTTTCCATCTGTGGGGTGATTCGGTCCAGGCAAGAAGATCCTTGAAGTCGACCACCTTGTCGGCCAGAAACGGATACACCGCGATCCCACAGGCTACGTCGCAGTGCGCCCAGTTGATGATATATCTCTCGAACCACTTGCCCACAGTATTGAACAGGCTCTTATTATAATTGTCTCTCAGCCTCTCCATAAACCCGAGAGCGATGGTGATCTCCTCGAACTTACCTGTACCCAAGAGATGCTGGCACAAGGTCAAAAGCTGCTTCCGGTCCAACTTTTCCTGACATGTCCTAAACCATTCGTCTATTTTTGGGCCAAGCTTCTCTCCGTCCACTCCGTAAGGATCGTAACCCTCCTTGAAGTACTTGGCGTACTTCGTCACGATAGCTTTATCAGCATTCGCCTTCAGAAACCGCCGCATCTCCCGTTCAATCTTCTCGATCATGAGAGTTCCCTCTCGGTTGAAATGTAGCGGAGACCTTATGGTCTCCACGGTGGAAGGCTGAAGCCTTCCGCTACGTCCGTGAACAGCAAACCGTATGCCGTAGACAGAAAAAAAGGCGGCTTCCGGATTCGAACCGGAGAATAGAGGTTTTGCAGACCTCCGCCTTACCCCTTGGCTAAGCCGCCGTTGGTTTTTCGCTTTTTGCGAGGATCCCCTGCCGGGGAATCCTCGTTCATCACAGGTGTCGGCCTTCTCGCCAACTCTCTTTAAGACAAAATTCGAGCGTGCATTGGCGTCCACGATAGTTGCGCTACATCGTCCAATGCATCGCTCATGTTTAATATACCGAGGCAGAGAACCTTGTCAAGACAAAATCGTTTGAGTTCTTCGTGTGTGGAGCGCCATCGACACTCCCCGATGTCGATCCACCAATGTTTCTTATCCGTTATATCTGTTTAATCCGTTGACCAGCCTTGTGGGGATGGGGATTGTACCCTTCAGACCAAGCCTTTACTCCGACGCCCCGCCTGTGGCAGGGGACGAAGTGCAGGACAAGTCCGCTGACCGATCAATCCGT